>CAZGLZ010000059.1:0-21928 GCA_964526245.1 uncultured Chloracidobacterium sp.
GCGATCGAGATGTCCTTGACCAACACCATTTCGTCGTGCGAGTCGCCCGGCAAAGGAACAATGTGTTCCTTTGCATTCTGCCACATTCCCTCGGTCAGCTCGACGTAAAAATCAGCGACCCGCTCGGGTGTTTTCTTAAGCCCGTCGCGGTCCGGGTCCTCGCCCATTCCCTCGAGCATCAGCCTTACGCCCGCAGCGATCTTCGCGGTATCGACCGTTCGTTTTTTTGTTCTCGCCATTTATCTCTTGTTAGGCACCGACAGCCGTCGCCTTCTCTCGCGCAGCCTCGGACGCTGCTTCCCATACGATACGAAAAGGCACATTTTTCTCCAAAGCCAAACGCCGAACGTCCTCGTATTCCGGCATCGCATTCATTACGCGGCCTTCCCGCAGAGCGATCTTTACCCTGCACTCGCCAAACCGAGTCTTAACGGTCTCGAACCGGCGGTCAAGGCTTATGCGGGCAACCTGCGATGTCCTTACACCGATAGTTGTCGTCTCGGCAAAAAGCATTTCGAGTAGCGCGTCCTTAGTTTCCGGCGAAGCCAGCACTGAAACGATAACGCCCGGGCGGTTCTTCTTCATTTGCACCGGCGTGAACCAGCAATCAAGGGCACCAAGCTCGAATGCCCGCTCCATAATGAACCCGATCGCCTGCGGCGTCGAGTCATCGATGTTCGTCTCCATCAGCACGAGGTCGTCGTGATCTTTCGCAGGCCGCTTCCCGAACTCGGCCGCCTCGCCGACCATTAACCGCAGAACATTCGGGAAGTCTTTATATTCACGCGTGCCGGCTCCATAGCCCGTTGCCTCGACAGACATTTCCGGGATCGTGCCGAAGCTCTCGCAGACGGCCGCGATGATCGCGGCTCCGGTCGGAGTTATCAACTCGCCTTCGATCTCGGTCGAATAGATCGGCTTGCCTTTGAGGAGTTCGGCAACGGCCGGCGGAGGAACGGGAAACTTGCCGTGGGCCATCGTGACAAAACCGCTCCCGACGTGCAGTTTCGACGCCGCAAACTGCTCGATACCGAGCATCTCAAAGCCGATGCACGCCCCGACGATGTCGATGATCGCGTCAAGAGCCCCGACCTCGTGGAAATGCACCTTTTTGACCTCGATGCCGTGAACGCGGGCCTCGGCTTCGGCCAAGAGCGTGAAGATCTTGATCGCCCTCGCTTTAACGCCGTCCGATAGCTCGGCTTCGTTAATGATCTTCTCGATGTGATGCAAATGCCGGTGCGTGTCGATCTCAGGCACGATCACATCAACGTGGCACGACGAAATTCCCGAGCGATCGACCGTTTCGGCCTTCAGCTTAAAGCTCTCGATCCGGAGCCCGGCGAGTCTTCGTTCAAGCTCGCCGCGGTCAAGGCCAAGGCCGAGCAAAGCTCCGAGGATCATATTGCCGCTTGCTCCGGCAAAGCAATCAAAATACAAAGTCCGCATTACCACTAAATCTTATCGTTTCCCCTGAACTCGATGAAATGCCGGATGATAGGTTTTACTGATTCCCGACGCGTTCTGTTACTGGAAGGACAACTACTTTGAGGTCAAATATGCGAACGCTCGGAACCATTCTCATCATCGCCGCCATTTTGTTCGGTGCAAATTCGGCCTTTGCCCAGCCTTACAAAAAGATCCGCTTTGCCAAGGGCCGCACGTCGGCGACCGTTGCCGGAACGCTCTCGGCCGGCGGCCGCGTCTGCTACTTCGCCAATGCCCGCCGCGGCCAAACCCTGACGGCAACTGTGAGTTCACGCTCGGGCAAAGTGAACATCTTCGAAAGCGGCGAAACAAGCTATACGCTCGACGTGGAATATCCGGGCGATCAGAGCATTTGTGTCGATAACCTCAACCGTGCGACCTCGTTTTCGTTGACGGTCGCGATACTCTGACACACCGTTTTTGCTAAGCGCTTCGGGCAAAACGTATAATCTCGGTTTTATCCCTGCATTGGGAAAGGTAACCGAATGACACTGCTCGAACTTCAATCAGCCCTTCGTAACGCGATCCGCGATGCCGCAGCCGAGGAATTCGGCATTTCGCTCGAGAACATTGCCGCCGAAATACCGCCGAAAACCGAACTTGGCGACCTCGCCTTCCCTGCAGCATTTGAACTCGCAAAGCTCGTTAAGCAGGCGACCGGCGAGAAGCAAAATCCGCGGGCCATCGCCGAAACACTCAAGTCGCGGATAGAAAGCTTCGATTTCGTCGACCGGGTCGAGATCGCAGGTCCCGGCTACCTGAACGTCTTCTACGATCGTGGCCGTTTTCTGGTCGAAAATCTTAATGCGGCCCCGATCGCGGCCCCTAGCGGAACCGCAGCGAAGGTCTGCGTCGAGCACACGTCGGTCAATCCGAATAAGGCTGCACATATCGGGCACGTCCGAAATTCGGTCCTCGGTGATACGTTCGTCCGCATCCTGAAGGCGAACGGCAAGGCCGTCGAGGTTCAGAATTACATCGATAACACCGGGGTTCAGGTGGCCGATGTGGTCGTCGGGTTTATGTTCATCGAACACATGAACCTTGACGCCATAAAAGCTCTTGATAAACAACTTAGCGGTGAAGGTGTTTCCTTCGATTACTACTGCTGGGACCTCTACGCACGGGTCGGCCAGGCTTATCAGGCGGATGAAGAACTCAAAGCGAAACGCGCCGAGGTGCTTCACCTGATCGAGGCAGGAGATAATCCGACGGCCGAACTCGCCGACTACGTCGCGACCCGAAATGTCGAATGCATTCTCAAGACCATGGAACGTTTCGGCATCCGATACGACCTCTTGCCCCGCGAGTCTGAGATTCTCCACCTTCATTTCTGGGACAAGGCATTCGAGCAGATGAAGCAGCTCGGCGTCGTCCATTATGAGAACGAAGGAAAGAATGCGGGCTGCTGGGTGATGCCGTTCGAGGAACACGCCGGCACCGACGAGCACGACTCAGACAAGATACTCGTTCGCTCGAACGGCACGGTCACCTACACGGGCAAAGATATCGCCTACCAGATGTGGAAGCTCGGCATCCTCGGGCTCGATTTCCACTATCGGCCATTTCACAAGTATTCGGACGGAAAAGAGCTCTGGATAACGACCGCTGACGCAGCACAGGCAGCAGCGGGCGTTCCCGAATTTGGCCACGGCGAGACGGTTTACAACGTCATAGACACGCGGCAATCGTATCCCCAGGAGATCGTGAAGAAGGGCGTCGCCGCGATCTACCCCGAACGCGGTGAAAAGGCGAGTGTTCATCTCTCTTATGAGATGGTCGCGCTATCGCCGGCAGCCGCCGAAGAACTTGGCTTTGAGCTCTCTGAGGGGGACAAAAAGCGGACGTTTATCGAAATGAGCGGCCGGAAAGGGCTCGGCGTAAAGGCCGACGACCTGATCGACCGGCTCGAAGCGAACGCTTTCGCCGAGGTCGAGTCGCGACATCCGGATATTTCAAACGAGGAGAAAGAACACATCGCCCATCAGATCGCCGTCGGTGCCCTGCGATATTTTCTGCTGAAGTTCACTCGAACGACCGTCATCGTATTTGACTTCAAAGAAGCCCTTTCCTTCGACGGCGAGACGGGTTGCTTCTGTCAATATTCTGCCGTCCGGGCAAATTCGATATTCAGAAAGCTGGCCGAACGCAGCGAGGATATTTCGGCTATAAAGGCCAAGCTGAAAGGCTCAGAGAAGATCACCGAAACGCTGTCGGCGGAGGATGCGAACGACATCTGGGCTATGTTGACTCTTGCTTCGCGGCTCGAGGAAACGCTTCAGCAGGCGGCCGCGGCAAATGAGCCCGCGATACTCGCCAAATACACGTTCAACCTGGCAAAGGCGTTCAATCTTTTCTACCACAACCACAAGATCCTGCCCGAGCCGGATGAAACGAAACGGGCAGTGCTCTTGACTGTCGCCGAGCGTGCCCGCGATACCCTCACCGCGGCCCTTGCGACGATGGGCATCGAGGTACCCGAGAAGATGTAGTTGACAGCCGTGCTGTCGTTTTGTTATCTCTAACGTCAAGGAAATGAAACTTGATACCGTAAATCTCTCGACATCAAAGCACCACTGGGGTTGGTGGCACATGTCATTTGCGGTATTGGGAGATCAAGCCGCTTAGCCAAGTTGTTTGCTAAGCCCTAGTTCGAAAAGATCTGATCCGATGCCGCCTTACGAAGGGCGGCATTTTTTGTTTGTGAGAATAGAAGCGACAAAAACACTAAGACCCGTATTAACGCGGATCCCGGCGGATCTTCATACTCCGCTTTCGGTTTACCTGAAGCTCGCGGCCGATGAGGAGCATTCATTCCTGCTCGAATCGGTCGAAGGCGGTGCGACGCTTGCCCGTTATTCATTCATCGGTGCGGGACCGGAGTTCGTGGCCAAAGGGCTACGGACTTCCGTAGTGATCGACGGCGGCGGGCGGGGCGAAACGATGCCGATCGGCCTTATCGAATTTCTCCGTGACGAACTCGGCAAATTTAACATCGAGCCCGAAGCCGGACTTCCCTCTTTCACCGGCGGAGCCATCGGCTATCTCGGTTTCCCTTGCGCGGAGTGGTTCGAGCCTTCGCTGGCCCGGCCAAAGGGGCTCGACCGCGAGTTTGGAATGATGATGTTATTCCGCTCGGTCGTCGCCTTTGACCACGCGAGGCAGCAGATATTGATCATCACCAACGCCGAAGCGGGCGACAATGAATCGCTTGCCGCTGCACACGACACAAATGCCCGCATTCGCGAACAAATAGAATCCTCGGAACTCCGAGTTCCCCGGTCCGAACACTTGCGAAAAGGAGTAACTTCGGTCACTTCGAACTTCACCCGTAAAGGATTCGTCGACGCGGTTGACCGGGCAAAGGAATACATAGCTGCTGGCGATTGCTATCAGGTTGTGATATCGCAGCGATTTTCTCGCCCGACGGCGGCTGGTCCGGTCTCGCTCTACCGGGCGATCCGTTCGCTCAATCCTTCGCCGTATATGTTCCTGATAAAAACGCCGGAGCGTTCGATCGTCGGAGCATCGCCTGAGATGCTGGTTCGGGTTCGCGATTCTCAGATCCATTATCGCCCGATAGCAGGCACGCGGCCGCGGGGCATTGACGAGGCCGACGACCAGCGGCTGGCCGACGAGATGGCCGCGGATCCAAAGGAAGTCGCGGAGCACCAAATGCTGGTTGACCTCGGGCGAAACGATGTCGGCCGCGTATCCGAATACGGTTCTGTCCGGGTCGAACGGCTGATGGCTGTCGAAAAGTATTCACACGTTCAGCATCTCGTCAGCGACGTAACGGGCCGTTTGCGTGCAGGGCTCGACCGCTTTGACGCACTCGCCTCGTGTTTCCCGGCGGGGACGGTGTCGGGTGCCCCGAAGGTCCGTGCGATCGAGATCATCCGCGAGCTCGAGCCGGACGAAAGGTCGATCTATTCCGGTGCGGTCGGCCACTTTGACCACGCCGGGAATATGGACACTTGCATCGCCATCCGTACGATCGTCCTCGAGAACGGAATCGCGGAGGTCCAGGCCGGTGCCGGAATCGTTGCGGATTCGTCACCGGAGTCGGAATATCAGGAAACCGTGAACAAAGCGGCGGCATTGCTGCGGGCGATAGAGATCGCTGAAACGGAATTATGAGCCTGCTTCTCAAGAAATATCGGGACGATTTCGCTGCCGGCCGTTCATTTAACGAGGCGGATGCCGAAGCTTTGCTTGATGCATTAATAACTGAGACCGAAGAGCAGCCGATCGCGGAGGTGCTTGCAGCCTGGAATGCGAAAGGCATCGCGGCCGATGAGATCTATGAATTTGCACGCATCCTGCGGTCAAGGATGAAGCGAGTCAACGCGGCTCATGACACCTACGTCGATATCGTCGGCACGGGCGGAAGCACGGCCAAGACGTTCAACGTCTCGACCGCGGCATCATTCGTCGTCGCCGGTGCCGGTGTCGCGGTCGCAAAGCACGGCAACAAAGCGGCGACAAGCAACTCCGGAAGTGCTGATGTCCTGTCGGTGCTCGGCATTGACCCGGCAGTCTCGCCGGAAACTGCCGAGGCTTGTCTTAATACCGTCGGCATCTGTTTTATGTTCGCCCCTAATTTCCACCGGCTCTCGCCGACTCTGGCAAAAGTACGCCGCGGACTTGGCTTCCCGACCATTTTCAACTGCGTCGGCCCGCTCTGCAATCCCGCGTCCGCACCGCACCAATTGATCGGTGTTTGGGACAAGGAACTCGTGCCGAAGATGGCCGAGGCTCTTGCCCGTTTGGGAACAAAGCGGTCGTGGATCGTCCACGGCGAGAACGGGCTTGATGAGATCGCTCTCGCGGGGCGAACGCTGGTCGCCGAGGTTGATGGCACGAGTGTGAGCCGGTTCGAATTGTCCGCGGGCGACTTTGGCGTCGATGCCGAAACACCGAGCGGTCTTCGCTCGCGGGATTCGGCGCATAGCGGCGAGATGATCCGCGGCGTTCTGCTCGGTCGGCCGCATACTAAAAGTGCCGAGGACCTTGTACTTGTGAATGCCGCCGCGGCAATTTATATCTCGAGCGCAGCAGACGGCTTTGAAAGCTCGATGGAAATAGCCCGCGAAAGCCTAGCTTCGGGCTCCGCACATAGGAAACTGGAGGAATTGGCTGCGGCCGCACCAATTGTATGAGCACCATCCTCGACAAGATCATCGCTGCAAAGCGGGAGCGGATCGCTAACGCGAAAAGAACCGCGAACATAGCCGAGCTGGAATCGCGTGCCCACGAAAACGCCGAACGACCGGGCAGGCTGGTGGAAGCTCTCGGCAAACCGGGCCCGTCGGTGATCGCGGAGTTCAAGCGTGCATCGCCGTCGAAAGGTGTGATCAATAGCGGGCTCAATCCGGTCAAGACCGCAAAAGCCTACGAGGCCGGTGGTGCGGCTGCGGTTTCGGTGCTGACCGAGGAGGACTTTTTTGCCGGGTCGCTTGCGGATATAGAGTCGATCGTGCGTTCGGTAGCGATACCGGTACTCCGGAAAGATTTCACGATAGATGAATTTCAGATCGTCGAATCTGCGGCGGCCGGTGCGGCAGCGATCCTGCTGATAGTCGCCGCACTAGATGTGACTCAGCTTCGTGACCTCAGAGCGGCCGCAGAGAGCTTTGGGCTCGATGCAATTGTTGAGGTTCACGACCGTGAGGAAATGGAGATCGCGATCGATTCGGGAGCATCGATCATCGGGGTTAACAACCGCAACCTGAAGACGTTCGAGGTCTCCCTTGAAGTGTCACGCTCGCTCATTCAGCTTCGGCCCGAAGGCGTTCTAATGATCGCCGAAAGCGGCATTTCGAACCCCGCAGAGATCGCCGAACTCCACGAACTCGGCTTCGATGCTTTCTTGATCGGCGAAACTTTGATGCGAAGCAGCGACCCGGCAGGCGAACTGAAGCGATTACTCAACGCGGCGGAGACGGCGGGAGCGTAAGGATGGTGAAGGTCAAGATCTGCGGCATCACCAATTTCGAAGACGCTAGAGCGGCGGCTGATCTCGGTGCGGATATGCTTGGTTTCAATTTTTACGAAGGGAGCAAGAGATACCTCGAGCCCGCAGTAGCGGCAAAGATCATTAACGGCCTAGATGGCCGCGTCGATCCGGTCGGAGTTTTTGTAAATGCCGATATCGATACCATCCAAAGAACCGTTGTAGAGGTGGGTCTTGCCGCTGTCCAACTTCACGGCCACGAAACGTCTAAGTTTGTCTCCAAAGTTGCTGAAACCTGCGGCATGCCGGTGATAAAGGCACTGCGTGTTTCGCCGGGTTTCCTTGTGGAGGTGATCCGCGAATTTTCCGCCGATTCGATATTGCTGGATGTTTTTTCTCCGACGGCTTTCGGTGGCACGGGCGAACGGTTCGATTGGAGCATTGCGGTTGCGGCAAAGGAACACACGGACCGGCTTATTCTCGCCGGTGGATTGACGCCTGAAAATGTCGCCGAGGCTGTTGAACTCGTGAGGCCCTATGCCGTTGATGTGGCGAGTGGCGTTGAGTTCGCACCGGGCAAAAAGGATGCGAAAAAGATGGAGGCGTTCATCCGAAACGCAAGAGGAATATGAGCAAATACGAACCAGATGAACGCGGATATTGGGGCGAATTTGGCGGGCGTTTTGTCCCGGAGACGCTCGTCGCCCCGCTTGATGAGCTGACCGCCGGATACTTCGCGTTGCGTAGCAATGAGGAGTTTCATCGCGAGTTCAATTACTACCTCCGCGATTTTGCCGGCCGACCGACGCCGCTCTATTTCGCCGAAAGGCTGACGGAAAAGCTCGGCGGCGCCCGCATCTTTCTCAAACGCGAGGACCTGACGCACACCGGGGCACACAAGATAAACAACGCTATCGGACAGATACTTCTCGCCCGCCGGATGGGCAAGACGCGGATCATCGCCGAAACCGGTGCCGGCCAGCACGGCGTTGCCACCGCCACCGTTTGCGCCCGGTTTGGGCTTGAGTGCGTCATCTATATGGGCACCGAGGATATCCGCCGGCAGGAGCTGAATGTGTTCAGAATGCGGATGCTCGGGGCCGAGGTTCGCGGCGTCGATTCCGGCTCGCGAACGCTGAAAGATGCTATTAACGAATCTTTACGCGACTGGGTAACGAATGTAAGCAATACTTATTACTTGCTCGGGTCGGCACTTGGACCGCACCCGTATCCGCTGATGGTAAGGGACTTTCAAAGTGTGATCGGGCGTGAAGCCCGCGAGCAGTTCCTCGAACGCGAGGGCTCGCTACCGGATGTTCTTGTTGCCTGCGTGGGCGGCGGTTCGAATGCGATCGGGCTTTTCCACGCTTTTCTTGAAGATGATGTCCGTATGATCGGCGTTGAAGCCGGCGGAAGCGGGAATGAGCTTGGGATGCATGCCGCACGCTTCGCCACAGGTGGGAGCGTCGGCATTTTGCAGGGTACGAAGAGCTACGTGCTTCAAGATGCCGCCGGCCAGGTCGCGACTACGCATTCGATCTCTGCCGGTCTGGATTACGCCTCGATCGGCCCCGAGCACGCGTATCTTCGCTCGATCGGCCGCGTCGAATATGCCTCGGCAAGCGACGAGGAGGCGTTCTCGGCCTTCAAGGAACTTTCGGCGAACGAAGGCATTATTCCGGCGCTTGAGACGGCCCATGGAATTGCCCACGCCATTAAGATCGCCCCGACGCTTTCGCCCGAAGCGAGGATTATCGTCAACCTTTCAGGCCGCGGCGATAAGGACCTGATGTCGGTCGCCGAATACGAAAACCGGAGGTCGGAACGATGAGCAGGATCGCATCGAAATTTACAGATCTGCACTCGGCGGGGCGTAAAGGCTTTATCCCTTTCGTGTCGGCGGGCGACCCTGACCTCGAAACTTCTCTCGAGATCGTTCTCGCTCTTGCCGAGCTTGGCGCCGACATCATCGAACTCGGTGTTCCCTTCTCGGACCCAATGGCTGACGGCCCGACGATCCAGGCCTCGTCCATGCGAGCCTTAGACAACGGCGTTCGGCTTGAGGATGTGATCGAAATGAGCCGCCGCATCCGGGAAAGCACTGACGTACCGATCGTGCTTTTCAGCTACCTCAACCCGCTTTATCAATATGGGCTCGAGCGACTTACATCGGACACCGCAGACGCAGGGATCGATGGAGTTCTGGTCACCGACGCCGTAGATGAAGAAGCGGCGGAAATAGGTACGATACTTCGTTCGAACGGCCTCGACCTCATCTCGCTGATCGCCCCGACCACGAGCGATGAGCGGCTGGCACGGATCGCCGCGAATGCGAGCGGTTTTCTATATGCCGTCTCACGGGCCGGTGTGACCGGTGCCCGTTCGGAGACGAGTTCGGCGGCGGAGGAACTGGTCCGCCGTGCACGAACAGTAACGGATCTTCCGGTTGCGGTCGGATTTGGTATTTCGACCCGCCAACAGATCGAGGAAGTTTGGGAATATGCCGATGCGGCCGTCGTCGGCTCGGCGATAGTCGCGGAGATCGAACGCTCGATCCCGCTCGGAAATGTGCCCGAGCGTGTCCGCGCGTTCGTTGCCAGTTTGCTGCCCGCGGTTGCAAATGCAGGCACGGAAAACTAAAGTCATAGCTTTGTATTAAGGACGCTAATTATGCTCATCGTAATGAAGCCCGACGCCTCGCAGTCGGATATCGAAAGAGTTGTTCAGGTGATAGAAAGGCTCGGTTTCAAGGGCCACCCGATGCCGGGCGAAAGCCGCACTGCGATCGGCATTACCGGAAATCGCGGGTCGGTCGATCCGACGCATTTTGAGAATCTGCCCGGGGTCGCCGAGGCGATCCGTGTCACGAAGCCGTATAAGCTCATCTCCAGCGACCTAAAGCCGGGCCGCTCGGTCATAAAGGTCGGTACCGCATCGATCGGCGGCGGCAGCCTCGCAATGATCGCCGGGCCGTGTGCGGTCGAATCAGCCGAGCAGGTCTTCGCTGCTGCCGAGGCCGTAGCCGCCAGCGGAGCTCAATTCTTTCGCGGCGGTGCATTCAAGCCGCGTACATCACCCTATGCCTTCCAGGGCAAAGGCGAGGATGGGCTGAAGATCCTTGCAGAGGTCCGCGACCGCTTTGGGCTGAATATCGTAACGGAAGCGATGGACGAGCACGGCATCGATCTCGTCGAAAAATACGGCGACTGTATCCAGATCGGCGCCCGCAATATGCAGAATTTCTCGCTGCTGAAATATGCGGGAAAGGCCTCGAAGCCGGTGCTTCTAAAACGCGGGCTTTCCGCCACGCTGGACGAATTTCTCCTGGCCGCCGAGTACATCATGGCCGAGGGAAATTATAACGTCATCCTTTGCGAACGCGGCATCCGTACCTTCGCCGACCACGCCCGGAACACGATGGACCTTTCGATCGTCCCGGCCGTCCGAAGGCTCTCGCACCTGCCGATCATCATCGACCCCTCGCACGGCACCGGCCATAATTACATGGTCGAGCCGCTCGCTCTTGCAGGAACTGCCGTCGGCGCGGACGGATTGATCATCGAGGTACATCCCTGTCCCGAGGAAGCCCTCTGTGACGGAGCCCAGGCCCTGACACCCGATCAATATTCAAAACTCTACGACCGGGTGAAGCGTGTACATGCGTCCGTCGCATCGGAAAATGAGACGGCGGTTACGATCAACGCGAGTTAGACTGCCGCCCGAGATCAAATCGGAAATAATCTTTTCCTGAACCACTCGGCAAGTTCGTCCTCGGATACACTTCCCTCGGCGAGCCCTAGAAATGCCGCGTAAGTTTCGGCCGGAGTCGCGTCGAAGTCGTATCCGTTCAAGTTCAGAAATGTGACGGACACCACAAGGGCTGTTCTCTTATTTCCGTCCAAAAAGGGGTGATTCTTGGCGATACCAAAGGCATAACTAGCCGCAAGTGCCGCTACGTCCACGTCATCGCCGCCATAGGCAAATAGATTCTCGGGCCGCGCAAGGGCGGACTGCAAAAGGCCTTCATCACGTGTCCCTCCCGAACCACCGTGCTCCGCGATCTGGCGACTGTGCATTGCGTGGACGGACTCTAGCCCTATCCACTCAATTTCCCTCGTCATTCGGCAAGTTTCCTCAGTACTTCACGGTGTTTGCGCATCACTTTCTCAGCGGCGTCCATTTGCCGGGCTACGGCGGGATCGTACGCCGACAGTTCAAAACCGGATGGAGTTTCAACGGCGATGATCGTATCGCCTTCGCCGACCCGCATCTTATCCAACAATTCCTTATTGATTATCACGCCGGTCGAGTTCCCGATACGTCGCAATTTGAGCTTGTATGTCATACGTCGATATTATTACAACTGTTATAACATAAAAGCAAGAAAAAAATTCCGCATACCATTCCCGAGCGGTATGCGGAACTTTGTTGTGCTCGACGCCTTTTGCCTATCGGGCCAAACTAACTTTCATCATAACATATAGTTGAACGAGGCAGCTGACGAACGCCGCGAAGATGAGTAGCGTCATCGGAAGCGTGGCATAAGCCGGCGCAGCCGCCGGGGCGATCGCAAAGGCAAAGCCGAGCCCTGCAAAGGCTCCGACGAGGGCTATCGCAGTTCGCCCGCCAAGCCAATTGAGGAAAGGCATCGCCTCGTGGCGGCCGGGCAAAAAGTACGGCAGGACGGCAAATGCAGCGATCGCCAACAGCGAAAGCCCCAGATCCAAACCGTTGCCGCCTGCCGATGCCGCGAGTTCCATAGCCAAAAAGAAAAGGACTATGGATGTATCGACCGAATGAAAGCCGCCAGCTTCTTCAGCCGCCTCTGCCCTTACAAGTGCTTGCTCCATCATCTTCGCTTACCTCGCTTATCCTTCTTATGACCTCTTACTTCTTCGTCTTCTGCGGTGCGCTGAATTGCTTGTAAGCGACCCGGAACAGCTCCGAGAGGGCCTGCGCCGTTTCCGCGTTAAGGTTCTTGTCCGCTCTCAGGTGTGCTTCGACGATCTCGGGCGTCGCCTCATGCGGATAATAGATCACCGGCTCGACCTCTTCCGACTTCTTTGTCATAAGCCGGTCGATCGGCATATCGAGCCAAGCCGAAAGTCTCGCAATGTTGTCCGAATCCGGCTTTCCCGTTCCGTTTTCGATACGCGAAAGGGTCGAGGCCGAAACGCCTGTCTCGTCTGCTACGTCGCGAAGGCTGAGCCTCAATTCTTCCCTGCGCCGCTTTACGGCACGTCCAAGTTCCGCCGTATCCAGAAATTTCTCGTTGCTGAACGCCATATTTTTCCTCCGTGAGTTTGAAGTGTCACAAATGCACTTTTTATTTCACAGATAAAACATAACACGATAAATTTTTAATTGCAACACCTAGTTTCACTCTTGCAACATTTCTTTTGTCGTGATACAGTGTTTCACCGATGGCACGCTTGCCGCTTTAGAAGGAGACAAATATGAACACCGAAGCAACGACCTTGAACATCTCGAACGCATCCCCGACCGCGGCTAATGCCGCATCGGATAATGTCTATAGCTTTTCGACCACGCTTCGCGAGCTCCGCGAGAACCTTGAACCGGCAATGCTTCGCCAACGAACAGGCTGGCATTCGAAGGACGGCTCGCCTCGGACGGTCGACTACGTTGAATGGCATACGGTCGCCGACATACTCGACACGACCGCTCCGGATTGGAGCCACAGCGTTAAGGATATCCGCACGATCGGCGAGATCGCGATCGTCACGGTCGCCATCACAATAGGTGGGATCACTCGAGAGGGCATCGGTACCGGCTCTGCAAAGAGCGAGATCGGCATCAAAAAGGCCGAGCACGATGCCTTAAAGCGAGCGGCGGTCAAATTCGGCATCGCCCGCGATCTTTACAAGAACGAAGAACGATCGCGTGAGGCTCCTGCAGAAGAGGAAAGGGCGGAGGTTTCACCCGTTGCGGCCAGCTTGTCGGACATGGTCACATCGAAACAGCTTGGAATGATCCGCGGCCTTGCCCGCCAACTTCACGTCAATGCGGAAACGGAATGTTCGGCCGAGTTCAATTGCAGTGTGACCGAACTTTCCCGGCGTGCCGCATCGCGTTTCATCGATAAGCTTCAAGCGATGCAGCCGGCAGCACAGATGCGGATGGCCTGCTGATAGATTTGCTCTCCCGCCGCCAATAGTTTTGGGTTGCGGCCGGCTTCCCTGCATCGTGGATAGGCCGTCTCTCATTTAACGCAACTCAAAACTCCTCCTCACCGTATTAGTTTTACTTTTCTCGCGGCCGGTGATATTTTGTCGGCCTTATCAGTATTTGGAGGACCTTTATGTCTGAAGCTTCAGAAGGTTACGGCCCGATGCCCGCACATGGCGAGTTTTGCTGGGTCGAGATCGCCTCGACCGACCTTGAAAAATGCCGGTTGTTCTACAGCAACGTCTTCGGTTGGGAGTTCAAGCGGAGCCAGGCGGCCGGTGAGGACTTTCCATACCTCGAGTTTTCGTCTTGCGGTACAGAACACCCCGATGGCGCACTTTACGCGATGACGCCCAAAATGTTCGGCGGCGAACCGATGCCGCCGGCCCATATTGCACATTACATCGCCGTCGATGACTGCGACGCTGCCGCCGCGAAAGCCGCCGGGCTTGGTGCGGCCATCCTGAAAGGCCCGGAAGATATCCCGAACGTAGGACGTATGGCTTTTCTCACCGACCCGAGCGGGGCAATGTTCGCGATGATCGCTCTCGGCCAGCAAGGAGCAAAACAATGACAATACAAGACGTTTTTTCTTCGCTCGAAGGTGAATGGAAAGGAACGAACCGGCTTAATATTTCATTCCTGCCCGACCCGATATTTGAATCGCCCTCAACGGCAAAAGCGGTGAAGCGGATGAACGGCCAATGCCTCGAGATCGCCTATACGTGGGTTTACGAGGGCGGACATCACGAGGGCGTGATACTGATCACAGGCAGCGGGAAGGACAACTCGGTCTCGGCATTTTGGACCGATTCGTGGCATTCAAAATACGTGCTGATGGAATGCAAGGGAACGATCTCGGGCGAGGATGTGATCAACCTGATGGGACATTACTCGGTGCCCGGCCATCCTGATTGGGGATGGCGGACGGAGATCGTTCCCGGCAGCGACACGTTCAAGTATTTAATGTTCAACGTCTCGCCCGAGGGGGAAGAGGACTGGGCGGTCGTGACCGTTTTCGAACGAGCGTAGAGGAGAATTGAAATGGCGGAATTTTCAGTACCAACGCACGGCACGATCTGCTGGCACGAGCTTGCCTCGCGCGACCTGGAGGCAGCAAGGGGTTTTTACAAAGAGATGTTTGGCTGGGAGCTTGCGAAGAGCAAAGTCTCGCCGGTGGCATACGACGAGATACATATCGGCGGCCGTGCGGTCGGCGGAATGATGGCGATCGACGAAAGCTGGGGCCCGGAACCGCCGCCCTCGAACTGGACGGCTTATATCGCCGTGGATAACGCCGACGAGACCGCTGAAGCGATCAAGGCGAACGGCGGAACCGTGAATCATGGGCCCTTTGATGCTCCGGGCGTTGGCCGGATCGTTCTTTGCTCCGACCCATGCGGAGCACATTTTGCTTTGATACAGTTTACCGCCGCCTAGCCGGCACGAGTTCCCTTGAATTCAAGATCGCCGGGCAGCATCGCCGAGGTGATGGCACCGGCCATCGAGCCGCCGTCCGCGGTCCCGGTGATCGCGAATTCAACTTCCTGTCCCTGCAGGTCGGTAACGGCCGTCGCCGATATTTTGCTTCCCTGAACCCGGCCGCCGCTGATGGTTCCCTCGCCAAGCATCGTCACCAACTTTCCGTTGACGCTGCTGCCGTCCTGCTCAAGGTGCATCTTGATCTCGACATCGCTGCCCATGAAATTTAGAGCAAGCGTCCACTCGCCCGAAACATCAGCAGACTCGGCCTCGGCACTTATTTCGTATTCAGAGACCGGGCGTTCGTTGCCGTCCTTATCGAATATCTCGACCGAATCGGCCCATCCGCGTGCCTGCGGCAGTATCTCGGCGGCATCGCCGACGATCACGATCGCCACTTCCCCGGGCCTGATGTATTCATTTGCGACCCGTTGAATATCATCGGCAGTGACGGCCTCGATGTTCTCACGATACGTCTCAAGGTAATCGTGCGGCAGGCCGTAGAGCTCCTGGCTGACGACCAGGCTTGTCAGGCCTTCCTGGGTCTCAGCCCGTATCGGGAAAACGCCTGTCAGGTAGTTCTTCGCGTCGTCGATCTCTTCTTCCAGCACGCGTTCGTCGCGGATGCGGTTAAGTTCGTAGAAAAACTCCTTTAGTGAATCGCCGGTAACCGCCGTTCGAACCTCGGCGGTCGCCTCGATCGAGCCGTCGAACCGCTTTGTATCAAGCCGAGTGTATGCTCCGTATGTGTAGCCTTTTTCCTCGCGGAGGTTCATAAAAACCCGCGATGATGCTCCGGCCCCAAGCACCTGGTTCATCACCAGAAGCGGAAAGTAATCTTTGTGGTTCCGTGGGATCGCCCGGTTCGCGATCACGATATTCGCCTGAGCCGATCCCGGCCTGTCGACGATCGTAAGCGACTTCGCCGCCCGCACCGGCGGAGCGGGAAATTCGTGAACGTGCCGGTCGCCCGCTTCCCAATCGCCGAAATGATCTTCGAGCTGGAGCAAAAGCTCGTCCTTCCGGACATCCCCGACGGCGATGAATACAGCATTGTTCGGCAAAAACTCCCGCTGACGTGCAGCGGCCAGGGCTTCGCGGGTCAGCCGTTCGATATCGGCCGGTTTTGGCGATGTCGTTGCATACGGATGCTCGCCGTAAAGCAGCCGGGCTACCTGTTCATTCGCCAAAAATGACGGCTGTGAACGTTGGAATTTGAGCCCTTCGATAGTATTCCTGCGGTAAAGATCAAGTTCGCTCTCGGGAAACGTCGGGGCAAATACGACCTCGGCGATTAGTTCGATAATATCGGCCGAATACATCGAAAGTGCCGACGCCGAGATAAAGGTGAAGTCGTCACCCGAACTTGCAGAAAGGCTCGCTCCGAGCCGCTCGATCTTCTCCGCAAGTTCCCTGCTCGAGTGGTTTTCCGTACCCTCGGTGAGCATCGAAGCAAGAGCCGAGTTTATTCCGGTCTCGTTCCGCGGTTCATTGGCATCGCCGGTTAGGAAAACGAGGCGGTAATTGCAGAGCGGGATACGTTCATCGTCAACGATCACAACCCGAAGGCCGTTCGGCATTGTTGTCCTAAACGCGGCGGGCACACCGAAGGGAGCAGGTTCGAGTGGTTCGGGTGGTCTGGTTCTGTCAAGCGTCATATTTGGATCCAAAATTATAATCAGGGCAAAAGCCTAACCCCGTCCTGCGGGGACAACATCAAGCAGCGACCGATTTTCCGTGTTCAGGTATTCCGAAACGGCCTTTCTGATCTCGTCCGGCCGGATGGCAAGAAGTTCCTCGAGTTCTTTGTTGATCAGATTCGGGTCGCCGTCGTAAAGAGCGTATTCAGCGATCTGCTGTGCGCGGGCCATCGAGCTCTGCCGCAGACGCACCGAATCGTTCAAAAGCTGATTGTGCAGCTTCTGCATTTCGTCGGCGGTCGGGCCGTGAGCAGCGATGTTCTCGATCTCGGTCATTATCACGGTTCGGATCTTGCTCAAGTCTTCCTCCGGTTTCGGGATCGCGCCGATGTAAATGCTCGACGGGCCGCGGCGTTCGTCGGTGAACCCGAAAAGCTGCACGACCGATTCATCGCCCTTCACGAGTTTTTGATAGAGCCGCGAACTGTCGCCGTCGTAAAGCAGCTTGCCGGCCAGGTAGAGAGCCTTAAATTCGTGCGTATTCCGCTGCGGGATCTTCCAGCCCATCAGGAACGCCGGGAGCGGTGCGTGCGGGTCGTGCCATTCGCGATAGTCGTCCGCCACCTCGGCCGGTTCGCTGACGTCGATCGAAGGCGGCGCCGGCTGGGCCGGAATATCGCCAAAGTACTTCTCGATCAGTTCCTTCGCCGTTGTCGGATCGAACGACCCCGATAGCGTCAGCACCGCGTTGTTCGGCGCGTAGTACACGCGGAAAAATTCCTGAACATCCTCGACCGTCGCGTCGTCAAGGTCTTCCATTGAACCGATGGTCGAGTGGGCGTTGGCAAAGTTCCTGTAGATCATCGACGTGATGATGTCGAATATCTGCCCATACGGCTGATTATCGTAGCGAAGCCGCTTCTCTTCCTTTACGGCCTCTCGCTGATTGTCGAGGTTCTCCTGCGTAACGGCGAGCGACCGCATTCGGTCGGACTCAAGCCAAAGCGCGAGAGGAAGCTGGCTCGCCGGCATCGTTTCGTAGTAATTCGTTCGCTCGCTCGAGGTAGTGCCGTTCATCGTGCCACCGGCCTTCATGATGTACTGGAAGTGCCCGGCCTTTGGCACATTCGCCGAGCCCTGAAACATCATATGCTCGAACAAATGGGCGAAGCCCGTTCGGCCCTCGCGCTCATTCCGCGAGCCGACATCATAGTAAACCGCGACAGCGACCACCGGTACGGACTCATCGCGATTTAGGACCACGCGCAGCCCGTTCTCAAGCCTGTATTCCTCAATATCTAAAGACGGCAATTCAAACTTCATCGACATAGTTTAAGTTTATCAGCCCGAGCGGGCTTTTCTCCAATTATGCAGAGTGGGAACTAAAAAAGAGTTTGGGGTCGAAGAGTTCCGTGGGGCAAGTGATAAGCCTACTCGATATGAACTATCTTGAATTCTGATCGAAAAAATACCTAACTTTAGTTAGTGACCGATTTGCAATTTCGTTCAGATTGCGGTAATTTCACATACGGTTCGCATACGGGCGGCCCCAAAACCGTTCGTTGCGGATCAGAGAAGGGTTGAGGTTGCGGTGTGGGAGACGTAATCGCGGCCCTTCTCGCCTTTTAAAGCTTTTTGCTCCCAAACTTTAGTCGGTTGCCTTCGCTTCCTGATTTTCTTGTGCAATTGCGTAAAGCGCAGATTTGACCTGAAACGGCGTCAGGCCCGGATGCTTTTCAAGCAGAAGGGCGATGATCGCTGCGATGTGCGGGCAGGCAAAGCTATTTCCTGTAAGGTTACGATATCCGCCGCCCGGCCATGCGGTCCTTACATTGACACCCGGAGCCGTTAACTCGATCACCTGGCCGTAATGGAACCCGAACTTCATCGGATCGGTTTCCTCGCTCTTAATGACCGAGATCAGCGACGACGAGAAGACGCTCGGAAAGCTCGGCTGCGGCAGATTATTTGCCGCCGCCACTACGATACAGCCGGCCTGATATGCTCGGTCGAGCAGGTCATGCAGCGGTGAGAAAAACTGAGGCTTTGTAGTTCCAAGGCTCAGGTTGATAACGCGGTAACGGTTCTTCACAGCCCATTCAAGCCCGGCAAGGAAAGCGTGCCCATCGCCGAGCCCGCCCGCACCGAGGACCTTGATGCTGTAAAGCTCGGCTTCCGGTGCGATCCGCGAGATTATCCCCGCACACGCAGTTCCGTGTCCGGCCGAATCGCCGGCCTCGGAAGGATCAAAAACGACCTTCTTGTTGTCGACCCTCGCTTCGAATGAAGCTTTGACACGGCCATTTATCTCCGGATGGGCCGTATCGATCCCGCTGTCGATGACCGCGACAGACACACCCCGGCCCGTCGCCGAACGCCATTCGTCGTCGAGCTGGAAAAAGGTCATCTGCGAACCGGTTCGCGTTTCTTCAATGCCGGTGACCGTCGTCATAACAGAAGATCAGTAACCAAGAAAGCTTGTTTCAGATCGTGTGTCGGAGAAGCGGAGGACCGCGTCAAGAAGCTCGCGGCACATTGCCCTTTCGGCATCGCCGCGGCTTGCCAATTCCCGCAGCAGCAGGGCAAGCTCCATCATTTCTTTGTGCTCGGCCGTATCACGAACGCCGCGAAGCCAGGCACGCACGTCAACCAGAGCGTCGCTGTCCTCGGACATCAGCCGGTCGCCGAGGTCGCGGAACAACTTTGCCGATTCATAGGCACTGACGAGAGAAGCAAGAGCATCGGCATAAAGTGCGGCCTTGTCCATCTCGGCGGGCGTGAATGGCTCCCACGGCGGCGGGCCGGAGCGGTTTATATATTCAAGCACGCCGATGACCTCATCGTTGTGACGAAGCGGCGTCGCTAGCATCATCTGCGTCGAATATCCGGTCGCCTTATCGACCTCGGCGTAAAATGTCTCTTCGCCGCCGACGTCCGAAACCACCATCGGCTGGCCGGATGAGAGAACAAATCCGGCGATGCCCTTCCCGGCCGGGACCTTCATATCACGAAGCTGGTCAGCAACCTCGCCGATGGCTGCCAGAAAGCGCAAGTCACCCTCATCGCCGTCGCGGATCAGCACCGAGGCCTCGTTGGAACCCATCGTTGCCGCCGAGGCGGACAGAAGTTGCTCGATTGATCTCGTCAGCGGCTCGACCAGCAGATTTCCGATATCTATCGTCTCGATGACGCGTCGGAGTTTCGCGTCCAGATCTGTGTTCTCGCTCCCGGGCATAGAGGGATTCTACTCGATAAACGCCGCCGCACCAATTGCCTGCCGTACAGAAAAAAGTTGTGGAGAATTGATCGAATTGGGTGTATCGTTCGGGCAAATCACAGCTCGGAAGGTAGTAGCGGCAGGCCAATTGGACGGCGGAGCACGGGATGAGACCGCGCTCCGCTTGCCGAAAAGCCCCGCAGGTAGAGGATTTCAATGCGGCGGACGGCAACAGCACTCTTGATCGGTTCCCTTTTAGCACCCGCGGCCGCACAGACCATCTCGCTCCCGAAAGATAGCGGTGACTTCAAGATCGACCAGGGATCGAGTTTCTCGGCAACCAGTTCCGCTCCGAAGAACAAACCTGAACAACCCGGGCCGCTCGCGGCGTTATCCGAAGACCTTGCAGTGGCACTCGGCCTGATCTCGCAGCACCACGCGTCTTCAAACGCCCAACGACCCGATCTTCTGACCGCTTCGGCACTGAGTTCTGCTCTCCGTTCGCTCGACCCGCATTCGAAATATTACGACCGGGAAGAGTTCGCCGAACTCGTCGGGGAGCATGAGGGCCAGTACTTCGGCACCGGTGCGACGATCATCTCAGTGAAGAGCGGCGGCGAACTCGAGACCTATGTGCTTTCGGTCGCGGCGGGTTCACCGGCCGAGGCCGCCGGGCTGAAGTTTGGCGACCGGATCATTAGCGTTGACGGCAAGACCATCGGCGGACTCAATTCCTATGAAGTGCGCGAAATGATGCGTGGAGAACTCGGCACCGAGATCGCGATCCGTATCGAGCGTGCCGGAAACCGTGCTCAAACTGATCTGACGATGACGCGCGGCCGTGTTGCCCATAAAACCATCCCGCACACGTTCATGATCGACGAAGGCGTCGGTTACATCGACCTCTCGGGCGGTTTTAGCTACACGACCGTTACCGAACTCGACGATACGCTTCTCCGGCTGCGGGCACGCGGCGTGAGGGCTCTTGTACTCGACCTGCGTGGAAACTCGGGCGGTATTGTCGATCAGGCCGTGGCCGTGGCCGAACGCTTTTTGCCCTTTGGTACGAAGATACTTTCACAGCAGGGCCGCAATCCGAATGAGGACCGCGTTTGGCGCTCGGCGAATCGCCTGCCGGTCACCGTCCCGCTTGTTGTTCTAGTGGATGGCGAGACCGCCTCGGCCGCTGAGATCGTAGCAGGCGCGTTGCAGGACAATGATCGGGCCTTGATCATCGGCGAAAAGACCTTCGGGAAAGGCCTGGTCCAAAACATAATCGAGCTTGAGGACGGCTCGGCACTCGCTCTGACCGCCGCACGCTACTACACACCGACCGGTCGCTCGATCCAACGAGACTACTCTGATATCGGGCTCTACGAATACTTCCGCGGCATCCGGAAGGCCGAGCTGACCGATCGACCCGCTTACTCCGTTAGGACCATCACGGACCGCATTCTACATGGAGGCGACGGCATTTCGCCGGATGTCTCATCGTCCCAAACCGCAAACACCAACTACGCCGTCTCGGACGCCCTTTTCATCCTGACACGCGACCTGGCAAACGGACGGCTCGCCGGGCAGCCATCTCCCGAGGAACTTCGGCAGTCGCTTATATTCGGCCGGGAGATCTTGAGTGCCGAAGAGTTGAGGACGGATCTGGCAACGGTGATGAACTCAACCGAAAAGGCCGAGATAACGCCCGCTGTTCTTGCCGAATTTCGCTGGTATATGGCGATGGCTCTATTCGGTACCGATGCCGCAGCGAAGGCGCGGATAGAAACCGACAGGGTCGTTGCCGCCGCCATTCGCTCGCTGCCCGATGCCGAAAGGCTCCAGGCACGTGCCGCCGACGTCCGGTCAAACTCCGCCCGCAAAGAAAAAAGCCCGCAGGGCCGCATACCCGACGGGCTAAGGTAGAAACAGGAGGAATCAGAAAGAACGAGAACAGCCGGCAAAAGA
>CAZGLZ010000060.1:0-20000 GCA_964526245.1 uncultured Chloracidobacterium sp.
ACCCAAGTGATTCTTCAAGCAACACCGAGCGGTGTCTGGAAGCTGCATCAAGCTGTGGCATTACCGAGGCTGCTGCCCGAAGACACATCTATCCCGCTGCCGCCCGATGCGGCAGTCCCGAACTGGAATATTTACTTCTAAAGGAAAAGCTTTTGTTGAATCGGTTTCCGGCAGCCTGCATTCTGCCGTTCACCGTGCCTGAAGGGAAACTCGCTAATCGTTTGTCGAAAATGCGCCAACTGCTTAAACCATCGGGAGACACGCTTTTGGCCATTTTTACGCTTTAGCTTGTCAATTGCCCCTTAAGACTCAGTTATATTAGTCCGAACCCTTATGCAATGTCAAGAGATTTTTGCATAAATTTTAATCATCTGCTTAAGATTTCTTCGAAGCGGGTTCAGCGGTTGATTCCTTCAGTTCACATAACCCGATTTTTGCGGTAGAGTCTCCTATTCGGCTCTGGGGCGTATGTCGTATCTCTTTGTTCAACTGCTAGTTTTCGGGGCACTTGCCGGGTTCGGCAACGTGGTCGGGGGATTACTTCTTTTTCCCTCGCGGTTGCATACGACCTACAAACGTTACCTTAATTATCTCTTGGCGGTCGGCGCGGGCTTTATGTTCGCGGTCACGCTCCTCGAGATCTTTCCGCGGGCTCTCGAATTATGGAGCAAAGATAGTGCGGCGGGGCCGGAACGCTACACAATACCGTTTCTTCTTGTTACGGTCGGCTATCTGGCAACACAGTTCTTTGAGCACACAGTTGCGCCGCACTTTCATCTCGGCGAGGAAGTTCATACCGATACGGTCCTTTCCGTACGTTCGGCATATGCCGGGATCGCGGGATTATTGATCCACACGTTTTTCGACGGTGTTTCTATCGCGGCCGCTGCGCAAATAGACCCGCATGTCGGTTTCCTGGTATTCCTTGCGGTATTTATGCACAAGCTTCCGGAAGGATTCACCATTGGTTCGATGGTCCTCGCCTCGGGACGCGGATTTCGCGAGGTACTGATCGCGACGGGACTCATCGGTTCGGCAACATTGCTTGGTGTTATCGGGTTTTATCTTGTTGGAGCACGATTTGAGAATGCAGTAATGTATGCCCTGCCGATCGCTGCCGGGGTTACGCTTTATGTCGCGGCTAGCGACCTTATTCCAGAAGTAAATCATCACGGCGGCAAGCGCCCATTCGTTTCTCTCTCAGTGTTTGGCGGTGTCGGGCTTTTTTTCCTGATCCGATTTCTACTTAGCTTTTTCTCTCATTCGCATTAGCAAATTTACGGAACCTCCCAACCTATTAGGGCGTATAAGGTGATGGAGGCGAGATTCACGATGAGAGATCCGTTCATAGCTGGTATTTTGAGTTTCCTTATTCCGGGTGTCGGGCAGATTTATAACGGTCGAGTGATCGTTGGTATCATCTGGCTTCTTCTGACCGGTGTTTCGTGGATAGGTTCCGCAGGTACGCTCGGCTGGGTAGTTCATTTTATCGCTGCCTGGTGTGCTTACAGCTACGCAAAGGACAATCCCGTTCGTTGACCGTTCTTCATTTGATCCTCCTTTCGCCCGCTTGTCCGATGACGGCGGGCTTTTTCGTGTTCGCAAAACCGCAACGTATCGGCTAAACTCTTTACTTACTTTCGCTTGATGCGTAAGGCGGGACGTGGAAAGCCGCGGCCCGCATTTGATCTTCCTGTGGCAAAAGAAGGATTTCCATTCGTAATTGTTCCGGCACTGCTTGCACTGATCGCCGGTTATCTGCAGCTTTGGCCGGTGGCTTTTGCATTTGCGGCGGTCGCGGCCTTTATGGCTTATTTCTTCCGCGACCCGCATCGGGTCATACCGGAAGGCGACGACATCATTGTCTCGGCCGCAGATGGAAAGGTGACACGCATTGATGTCAGCGAGAAAGGAACGCTGGTCAGCGTTTTTCTTTCGCCGCTAGATGTTCATATCAACCGCTCGCCGATAGCCGGAGTCATCGAGAAAGCTGAATACATCAAAGGAAAAAAAGGCCCGGCGACGAGCAACGAATCGAGCCTGGTCAATGAACGAAACTCGCTAACGATCCGCGGCGAAAAGATCACGGTCGTTTGTACTCAGATCGCCGGGATCGTCGCGCGGAGAATAGTTTGTTGGAACGGCGTTGGAGATAACCTCGAAAAGGGCCAGCGTTTTGGCCTTATAAAGTTCAGCTCGCGGACCGATCTTCTGATGCCGAATAGCGTTGAGCTTCAGGTAAAGATCGGCGACCGCGTCGTTGGCGGAGAAACCGTGATCGCAAAGATCAAATAGGCAAGATGGAGACCGAAGAACATCAAGGGCACAAAGGACTGAAGAAAGGGCTTTACGTCCTCCCGACCGCATTTACGGCGGCGAATATTGCCATGGGCTTCTTCGCGGTCATCTGGTCCATTCGCGGATTTCATCTCGCATTCGATAACCCGGCGGCCGCCGCGAGCTATTTTAACTATGCGGCTATCGCGATAGGGCTTGCCATTCTCTTTGATACTCTCGATGGCCGCGTCGCCCGGGCAACGAAGACCGCGACCGAACTAGGAGTTCAGTTTGATTCGCTCGCGGATGTTCTGACCTTCGGTATTGCTCCGATCGCACTTATCTATAGCTGGGGATTTGCCCCATCGTTCGGCGAAAAAACGTCAGAACACGGTTTTGCGATCTTTCTTCTCTTTATGTATCTGATGTGCGGCGCGTTTCGGCTTGCGAGGTTCAATCTGCAGGCGACGCGGCCGCGTGTACTTATTGAAGGCACGCCGAAACTCGACAAGAAGAATTTCGTCGGTCTGCCGATCCCGCCGGCTGCCGGACTAATGGCCTCGATCGTCCACTTTGCGCCGATGCCGCTCAACACCTACGGCGAAGGCTTTGCCCGCTTCTATGCGATGCTGATGATGGTATTGATCGCCGTGCTCGGAGTTTTGATGGTCAGCACGCTCAGATACACAAGTTTCAAAACAGCAGGAACCGGCAGGCGAAATCTTTACCTCGTGCTTCTGATCGCGGCGGTCGGAATGCTCATCTGGCTTTATTCGGAATATGTACTGCTGATCCTTTCGGGAATTTATGTTTCCCACGGCGTCATCTGGTACGTCTTCTCTCTTCTAAGACGCCGCGGCCGCGAACAAACCGCCGAAGCGTAGTTACTTTCTAAAACTTGCTATCTTTCCCTTTGACCGACGCGGCCGGTGCCTGTGGTGAGCGGTCGGATCGTCCGGAAAGTCGTCGTCATAGCTTTCCTTCGCTGCAATTAATACGGCGATCAGCATGACGAACGTGACCGAGATCGCGGTGATATGAAGAACAAAGTCGAAGATGCTGTGGACAAGTATGGCAAAGATCCCTGAGGCCGCACCGATAGAAACCGCCCGCCGCCACTGATTCCCCGCCGACATTCCCTGCCTTGCCAGCCTGAAGATAAGAAAAAGGAACGCTCCGCCGATGATCAAACCCGGCAGGCCCGCGTCCGAGAGCACTTGGAGATAATCATTGTGAGCCTGTTCGACGCGCTCGAGGCCCGTAAGTGAATCGTGCGGCGTATAGGCGACACCGTAGGCTCCAAGTCCCGCCCCGAAAGGCATATTCGCCGCGATCATCTTCAATGTAACAGCCCAGATATGCGAGCGGTCGCTTGTGATGTTGTCGGACGTCGCCGTGTCGGCAATTCGCGTCAGCGAGCTTTCACCACCGACAAATATCGACCCGCCAACTATCGCCCCAAACAAAAGAACCACCAATGCGATCCGAAGAGCGAGTTTCCTGCCGCCGCCTTTTCCGAGCGTAACCAAAGCAAGAAAAACGAGCTGTGCGAGAAAGGCCACCAGGCCGCCGCGGGAACCGCTAAGCAGCAACGCAACACCCATAAGCGTCACGGCCGTAATGTATAGGAGCTTTTTGTCCCGCTCGACCGCTCCGGCAAAGAGAAGCCCGAGCGGAAGTGCGATCGCCATCTCCATAAATGCCGCAAAGTTATGTCGATTTACGAACGACCCGAACGAGGTCTGTGCGTTGACCTCATAAATTCCGTAGATCTTTCCCGGGCTCAAAAAAGATTGCAGGATCGCAAAAAATGCGTACGCAAAACCGAAGACCGTTATAGCGATGACGACCTTGTGGATCCGTTTGTTCTTATCTAGAACGGCGACAAAGGCCGTGAGAAGAAGAAAGAGGACGAAGAAATTGAGAGCCGCTCGTTTGGTCGCAAATGGGTCGAGCGAGATCGTGGCTGGAATTCCCGCAAGCCCGGAAGCCGCCGCCGCAGATTCTCCAAAAGGAATTACTTGAAAAAAGCCATAAGCCGAGGCCGCAAGAATAACTACCGAGACGTAGCTCTTATCTATCGCCATCGATCCCGACCGGAAAGCGTCCACGCCGACGAGCACGGTCGCCAGAGCGATCGCCGCGTAGTAAACCGCGATTATCGGCTGGTGAACTCCGCCGTATGCCAGCGTGATAAAACCCGCCAGCCCGAGCAGAAGTGCAAATGCCGTTTTTTGTGCAAGTGTTGACCTCATTAAAGTCTTTTCGGCCGCTACTTTCTCTCTATCGCAAAGTCATCAAGCCAGGCTGTGCCGACGATCGGACATTCCGGCCCGCAGATAAGCCTCGCCGTTCTCACATAAACTCCCTCGCAGTTCTCGGGAGCGGTAAATTCTATCGTCCTTTGCTGCCAGTCGGCAGTTCCCTCGGGAAAGCTCTCGCCATTTACGATCAACGTGTCATCGCTCGCATTGGCGACCTGAATAAAAGGCGGGCCGCCCGATCTCAGGTTCTCCGTTCTTATCCAATAGGTCAGGCGATATGAAGCTCCGGGCGAGACGGGAACTACCTGAACAACGTTATAGAATTCAGGTTTATTGAAGCCCTTGAAAGTGATCCGGAAACTTCGGGTCCCTTCCCGCTTCACACCGGAATCCGGCGTCATGTCCACCCGAGGTTCTCCGCGTTGGATACGCCACCCGAAGAGCGTTTCCTCGGCCGCTCCGATGAATTTCTCAAATCCGGCGTTCGTCATTTGCTCGGCGCGTGCTTCGGGGTCAATCCCGGAGTCCCGGGCAAATTCCGCCGCCTCACGAAACGCCCGCCGGCTGAAAAGTCCCATCGCTATGGTACGGGGCAGAGTGTCGCTCGCTGCTTTTTGTTCCTGGGTGAGCAGGTTCCAGTTCCGGAGGGCATCGGCCGAGGCTCCGCGAGCGGCGAAAAAGAGCGCGAGGCTGGCCCTTACGTCCGGGGCGTCTCCGGCTACTTTCTCGACGGCGGCGGCATCTTTTCCGAAGTAATCCCAGGCAAGCGAGAAGACCTGTTCGCGGTAAACGCTGCTCTTTTGTGCGGCTTTGTTCAATTCGGCAAAGGCCTCGTCCACACGGCCGCGGCGGAGAAGGAAATTTCCGTATTGCCAACGCGGGAAAGTGTATTCCGGAGCCAATTCTATCGAACGCTTGATCGCATTTTCAGCTTCTTCAAAGCGTTCTGCCTGTTCGTAGGCTCTGCCAAGCTCTATCCACCACCGAAAATCATACGGCGAGAGCCGTATAGTATTTTCAAACAGCCGGACCGAATTCTCGATGCTCTCGGCCGAAAAATTCTCCCGCTCTTTGCTTGCCCGGAGCCAAGCGGCGAGCGGATCGCCGGGTGCGAGCGAGATCGCGACGCCGGCTATCGCTTCCGAATCCGGCTGGGCCGGAGATGTAAGTTCGGCAAGCATATTCCCGATCTGCCATCTGACCCCGAACCACACGAAAACGAGCGTCGCCGCAAGCAGGACGCCGATCGCTATCTTTACTTTCGTGTCTCTCGTGTCGATCCGGGACATTTAACTCTTAGGCAGATGCCGAGCGGCCGGCAAAGAATTCCACGATCGCGGCAACTACATATTCCTGCTGCTCGGGCTTCAATTCAGGATAAATTGGCAGTGCCAGCGTCTCGCGGGCCGCTCGCTCGGCCTCGGGAAGATCGCCCGCCTTGTAGCCGACAAATTCAAAGCACTCCTGAAGATGCAGCGGGACCGGATAATAAATATCGGTTCCGACTCCTTTCTCCGCAAGAAATGCGCGAAGCTCATCGCGGCCCGCAGGAACCCTTATAACGTATTGATTATAAATATGGCGGACGTTCGGGCGTTCATAGGGCAGCGAAATTTCGCCCGAGAGCCCCGAGGCAGTAAAAAGCTCGCCGTATCTTTCGGCATTGGCCTTTCGTTTATCCGACCACTCGTCAAGATGCGGAAGTTTCACCCGAAGAACCGCTCCCTGAAAGCCATCAAGCCTGGAATTTAAGCCCACCCATTTATGAAAATACCGTTCCTTTGATCCATGTACGCGAAGTGCCTTTAATCTCTCGGCGATCTCGTCATCGTTCGCGGTCATAAATCCGCCATCGCCCATGCCGCCGAGATTTTTCGATGGATAGAAAGAAAAGCAGCCGACGGCGGACATATTCCCCGCACGAACCCCATTTTCTTCGGCCCCGATCGCCTGCGCCGCGTCCTCGATAAGAGGTATGCCGTGCTTCTCCGAGATAGCGTTCAAGGCGGCCATATCCGCGCACTGCCCGAAGAGATGGACGGGCTGGATGGCTTTCGTGCGTCCGGTTATCTTCGCCTCGATCTGCGAGACGTCGATATTGTAAGTATCGGGTTCGATATCGACAAAAACAGGGGTCGCACCGAGCCTGGTAATTGCACTTACGGTCGCAAAAAAGCTGTACGGCGTGGTGATGACTTCGTCGCCGGGGCCGATATCGAAAGCCATCATCGCCAGAAGCAAAGCATCGCTGCCCGAAGCGCATCCGATGGCGTATTTTGTCCCGCAATAGCCGGCAAGCTCACATTCGAGCTCCGCGACCTCGCCGCCGAGGATGAATGCATTAGTATCCAGCACCCGCCCCAAAGCCGCCTCTATCTCCGGCCGAAGCTTTGCATTCTGTTCACTAAGATCAAGTAAAGGAACTTTCATTTTGGAAATTGAACCGCCGAGACGCAGAGACGCAGAGAAAAACCAAATACAAAGCTCTTACATTGCGTGACGGAAGAACAGCGCATCCCCGACAAAAACTCAAAAAACTCTCCGCGTCTCCGCGTCTCTGCGGTGAAAAACTCTTAAAACCCTCTGTTGCTAAATGATATCTAAAGCCCGTTTGATTTGCATTGTTGCGGGGCGGTCTTTAATCTGGCTTGGATGCTTCCTGATCGAGCCGCACAGACAAAAGAGGTTATCAAACGCCTTAAAAAGGCCTATCCGGACGCGCATTGCGCGCTCAATCACACAAATGCCTTTGAGCTTTTGATCGCCACGATCCTATCGGCACAATGCACGGACGAGCGCGTAAATATCGTCACCGCCGAGCTTTTCCGGAAGTACCCGACGCCGAAACACTTCGTTGAGCTTTCCCAATCGGAGCTCGAAAAAGAGATCCACTCGACCGGATTTTTCCGCAACAAGGCGAAGAATATAAAAGCGGCGTGCGAGAGGCTTTTGGAGACGTATGGCGGCGAGGTTCCGCAGACGATGGAAGACCTTTTGACGCTCGGCGGTGTTGCCCGGAAGACTGCGAATGTGGTTTTAGGAAATGCTTTTGGGATCGCGTCGGGTGTGGTCGTTGATACACACGTCTCTCGGCTTTCTCAGCGGCTCGGGCTGACCGATGCGAAGACGCCGGAAAAGATCGAGGCCGATCTCGCAGAACTCGTTCCCAAAAAACATTGGGTGATGTTCCCGCATTGGCTTATCTACCACGGCCGGCAAGTTTGCAACGCCCGAAAACCGCTCTGCGGCATCTGCACTCTCGCCGACATCTGCCCAAGCCGGATCGAGGCGTGAAAAACTGGCTAATTGTTGCTGCTAAACCGCCGAATCGACCACGACATTATAAGTCGGCGAGAAGTTTCCGTAATCTTTATTCTTGCGGATGAAGATCGCACGCAGAGCAACGCGTTCTACGGCTCCGGGGGCGGTTGTTGTTAGCTGAAATTCGCCGGGAGTCAGCGTAAGAAAGGCCGCGGTCGTGAATTCGCCGTCGCCGGCCTTCTTTTCTATCCTCACCGCGTCCGTGCCCTGAAGGCTGCCGGTAACTTTTATCGTCCCGCCGTTTGAGACCCTAAAATTCAGCTCGGGGATCACTTCCGACGCGTCTTTCCGCCGGTGTTCGGGGCCGAGAAGTCCGAGATCTTCGCCAATAGATTCATTAAAACCCGGAGCGGCGACTATCCGGTTTCGGAGTTCGATAAATTGATCTACGGCACCGCGCGTCAGGCCGCCGGCCGGAGGTGCGGGAAACAATGGAGCGGCCGGAGCGATTGCGCCCGTTTGCTTGCCGAAAAGAACTTCGTCCCGCCACGCGGTCATCGCCTGCATCGTTAATTTGCAGGCTTCGGTGGCGTTGTAGGCGGTGATCATCGTGTCGCAAAGAGCGACGGCCGCCGCGGTTTCCGCCGGAGAAAGGCCTAAGGCGGCGGCGTGGCCCGAGATCTTTGAACGGAAATTTCTGACGATCGTCTGCTGATCAACAAGGCGGCGTGGCCACCAAAATTTTCTTGCCATCGTAATGTTTTGGGGTTGATGAACCGAATGCCTGGGAAAGGTGGTTCTAGTAAAGGAGGTTTCACTCGCGGAAGAGGCTCCGAGCTTCGGGAAAGCCCGCGGCTCAAAGCCACTTTTAAGTCTAGCGAATTCCCGCCCCGCCTGGCAATACTTTTTTTCGAACGGTGAGCATTGCCGGCAAGGATGGGACGTTTCACATCTCCGATGGAAACATCCACATACGACATGTGAGGTATTTCATCTGAAAAACGACAATTGCCGACGAACGCGTGGGCCTTTCCAGCACAAATGCGAACTTTTCCTGCGGATCGGTGAATGTTCCCGGATCATCCGTAAAGCTTTTTTATTTGTTCGTGAACACAAATTTTTCAATTTCCGGTTCTGTGTGTTCTGTGCTCCGCATCTGTGTTTTCTGTGTTCAAAGAAAGCGACAAACCACAGAATGCACAGACAAAGACACAGAAAGCACGGACACGGATCCACGGAGTTATTTCAAACGCAGAGAGCACAGAGGGCACGGAGAATTTTGTGAAGTTTCGGCACGGTGACCAAACGATTCAATAGTTGAACTCGATCAACGCCTCACAAACCTCTGTGCCCTCTGTGGCCAACTATCTTCGAACCGGCGGCGGCATTTTGTCGGCCGGGAACCTCGGGAGCATTTCATCGGCCATCGCGAGGTGGTAAACGATCGCGGCGGCGACTATTGCGCTTTGCTGAAGGTCCTCGGGGATGATCCGCTCGAATGTATCGAGGTTCGTGTGCCAGGTATGCGTCCCGTATTCGATCGGGTCGAGTGCGGTTCCGATTCCCGGCAGCCCGGCTGCATTAAATGAAGTGTGATCCGTTCCGCCGACGTTCCGGCTTGTGGTCGAGATCGCACCGACGAGATTCATATCCGCGAAAGGGGCTCCGACGCGGCGGAGTTCGTCCGCTGCTTCCGGCGGGCCAAAAACCGTAAGCCCGCGAATACGTCCTGTTCCCGAATCATGATTTATGTAGCCGTTAAACTTGAACCAGGCCGGTTTGGGCGATTCCGCCGTGCCGAAATGTTTGGCCACATACGCCTGAGAGCCTAATAGGCCCTGTTCCTCGCCGCTCCAGAGTGCGACCCGAATTGTCCGCCTCGGTTTTACTCCCAAAGCCGTCAATATCCTTGCCGCTTCCATCATGATGGCGCATCCGGTGGCATTATCTGTCGCACCGGTCGCAGCGTGCCAGGAATCAAGGTGGCCGCCGAGCATTACGACCTCATCGGCCTTATCGGTGCCCGGAATCTCCGAGACCACGTTGTATGCCGTCTTCCCTTCCGGATAGATGCTGTTTTTGATGTCGAACTCTAGCTCTACGTCACGCCCGCCTTTCATCAGGCGAACTATCCGGCCGAAATCCTCATTGCGAAGTACGACCGTGGGAAGAGTTTTTGCCGGATCGTACTCACCGCGGAAGGGCGAGAACGCACGGATCTGTCCGTGCTCGCGGCCGGCGTCATTTACACGCACAAGAACGCCGCTTTCCATCAGGAACTTATTTACTGCCTGCGATATTTGTGTTCCATTAAGCTCGCCGGGCTTTGCTTCCCTGTCGATCATTATCGGGCCTTGCGGGCCGGGCTGCCGCTGAGCATTGGGATCAAATCTCGGCTTGATAAGTTCGTCCGGGATGCGCTTCGGCGGCGGATTAAGATTGACCGGAACTCTTGCAGGGTCGCCATACATTACTATCGCTCCGCGGACCTTTTCCCGCATCGAGGCGAAATATGTATCGAGCTCGGCCTGAGTCGGGCGATCAGGGATTATCATCTGGACGGCTTTACCCTTGGCAACGCCGTTGGTACTTGGCGTCCAGGCGAGAACTTCAAAGACCAGCGGGCTCGAAACCGGGCTCAGCATGTGGCCGGAAGCTCTTTCGTTCTCCCAACCGGGCCAGCCAAATTCCCAAGGCTCAAGAGCACCATTTTTCATTCCCCACTCGGCCATTTGCCGAATTGCCCATTCGCCGGAAGCTTTCAGCTTCGGTGAACCGGTCAGCCGCGGCCCGTAGACATCCGTAAGCGTTTGAACAAGCTTTACGACCTGTGAATTCTTTGTTCCTTCCTCGCGGATGCGGGCATTTATGTCCGGCGCTTGGGCAAATGCCATAGAGGAAAGCAAAATGCTGGCCGCAAGGAAAGAAGAGACGAGAGTGCGAAGTTTTTTCATAGCTATCTGTAAGGTCCGGCAGGCGAAGCAAAAGATCCGGGAAGCTCCGATAAGGTGCCGGTCGTGTTGTTTTAGGATACGGCCACGCGGGCCGGGAACTTTATAGGAATTATACTCGGTTCGCGGGCAAATTGTTTCCACCGGGCAGCAAAACTGTAATTTCCGAGGCGTCAGATGTAAGATATTGGCGCCCCGCCCGGGGCAATACAGACCTGGAGAAACGGAAATGGCATACGATGGAGAGTTTTTGGATTCGTGCGGGACGGTCGATATGGATTGCTCGCGGGTTGCGGTCGTAGCGGTCAGCGGCAGCGGGCCAAATGTCTGCGGTCATCTTCTTATAGGAACCGGCGTCGGCGGGAATATGAATTATTTTCATGTCGCCGAGCTTCGGGATTATCCGAAATATATGACACCGGCCGGATTTCAAAGGTACCTTCGCGAGAACGGAAAATCGGAGATCAGGCGGCGTATCCTGAGCCTTCCGGATCCGAACGGGGCGATGAACTATCTGGAAGGGCTGATGTCGCGGACATGGACGTGGGGAGTTCTTCCTAATAACTGCGTGGCCTTTGTCGAAGAGGTCATCGCAGCCGGCAGTGGAAGCTGGAGTTCATATTCCAACTGCCCGGCCGCAGCAATTTCGGACTCGGTAGAAGAAAGAGCGACCCGATTTCTCAATACACTCGAGAATGAAATATACGGACTCTACGGAGTTCCGAGATAGCCCTGAAAGTTGCTAAATTTGCGAGACAATCTCGCCGATGAGGTCGTAGGCGTGGGCTTCGGTGATCTTTACGTTGTAGATATCGCCGATCTTTGGTTCAAAGCCTTCGGGCATGTCATTTATGAGAATGTAACCATCGATCTCCTGTGCCTGGCCCTCGAGCCGGCCCTGGAAAAGCAGGTCTGATTCCTGCGAAAGGCCTTCGAAGATAACGGGAAAGGTCCTGCCGATCTTGGCCTTGTTCAGCGACTTACTGATCTTTGCCTGCTCTTTCATCAGCAAAGTGCGGCGGCGGGCGGCGACTTTCGGATCCACTTTATTTGGCAGAAGATATGCGGGAGTTCCCTCTTCGTCCGAATAAGTAAAAACGCCGACATTATCAAAGCCGCAGTTGCGGACAAACTCCATCAGCTCCTCAAAATCCTCATCGGTCTCGCCGGGAAAGCCTGTAATGAACGTGGTCCGGATCGCGATGCCGGGAACTCTTTCCCGAACGCGGGCGATAAGTTTCTCTAGCGAGGCCCGGGTTCCGCCGCGCTTCATTAGCTTTAAGACATTGCGGGAAGCATGCTGGAGCGGCATATCGAGATACTTGACCGCCTTTGGTGTTTCCGCGATCGCGGCGAGAAATGCATCTGAAATATGGGTCGGATATGCGTACATCACGCGAACCCATTCAAGCTCCTCGATCTCGCCTAACGCCCGGATAAGAGCTGCCAGGGCATCTACCTCGCCCAGGTCTTCTCCGTAACGGGAAGAATCCTGAGCGATGAGAACCACTTCCTTAACACCTTGTTTTGCAAGTCCGCGGGCCTCTTCGATGATCGAGCCAAAACGCCGAGAACGAAACGAACCTCGCATTCCCGGTATCGAACAAAATGCACAAGGCCGGTCACAGCCCTCGGCGATCTTTATGAAAGCCGTGTGCGACTCAGTTGCCCGGAAACGCGGCGTATCAAAATCGTAGAGATATGTCGCGGTCTTATTGCCGATAGGAAGGAGAGGCAGCTCTCGGAAATTCACCTCTGAATCGGCGGCATCGAGTATGCGGGCCACTTCATTGGTCCCGATGAATGCATCTACCTCGGGGAGTTCTTTCATCAGGTCGTCGCGATATCTTTCAACAAGACAGCCGGCAACAACAACCCGCTTTGCCTTCCCTTCCGATTTCAGAGTCGTAGCCTCAAGGATCGCATCGATAGATTCCTGCTTGGCCGATTCGATAAAGCCGCAGGTATTCACGACGACCGTGTCGGCCTCCTCGGCATTATTCGTTATCTCCCAGCCGGCCTGCTGGAGCGTACCCATCATTACCTCGCTATCAACGAGGTTCTTCGGGCACCCAAGACTGACAAATCCGACCTTTTTCATTACTTCTACTTTACTATTTTCAGGAAGAAAACGCAGATGCTCCCGAACGCCGATCCTCGGACAAAGCCGACGTCGATTCTGGATCTTTCTCTTTTGCAGAATCGGCTGACACTAACCGTGGGATCGATTATTGGCGGGCTGAAGATCATCATCAGACGCGAGCCGCGAGATCGCGTCTTCTATGGCAGCAGTCTCATCCTCGGACAGATCGGCAGAGCCATAACGGGCCTTGTTGTAAGCTTCCGTCACCTTTCGGACATCTGAATTGCCTACGGCGAAAGCGAATTCGAGAGGTGTTTGATACTGTGGACGAACAATTCCCTTTTCGGCAAGGATCCGTTGCATCCTAGCGTAAAACTCTACGATGTCGCCCTGTTTCCCACGTTTGATCTTTTTCGAGATCCGCGACCAGAACATTGATCGCCGTACACGACGGAAGAGAAAGATCGAAAGATATACGATTACGGCGATCGCAAGCAAGAGTCCGATTCCGACGCCGACTGCATAGAATGTTCCGGCCCATCCGGCGTCACCGCGGAAGTTCCGCCACCATTCCTGAAGTGCAGTGTATGCCGAAGTTAACCATGAATTGGCGGCTTGATTTGCCTCGGAGATATTCTTCCGGGCCGAGGCGAAGAGCGATCGTTGTTCCTGGCTATCGAAAGCAACGAAATACTGTATCCAAAGCATTTCGAGTGCCTCGAAGTACTTGCGCATGCTCTCGGTGAACCCGCCGGCGGCAGCTTCGCCAGTTTGTCCCGCGGCCGGCGTTGGGTCAAAGGCTACCCAAACATCTTCGCCCGGAAAATAGACCTCGACCCACGAATGTGCGTCCCGCTGGCGAACGACGAAAACATCCGCGGTCTCGTTATATTCTCCCCGCTGGAAACCGTTCACCACCCGCGTAGCGATGCCTTGTGTTCTGAGCATCACGGCCATTGCGGTCGCAAAATATTCGCAATGCCCTTCGCGGACGTTGAAAAGAAAATCGGCAAGTGGATCTTCGCCGCCGGCCTTCATTTCGAGCGTATAGCCAAACTCGGTCTGCAGATAGCCCTCGATCATTCGGGCAGCGTCGTATCTGTTGGTCGCCTCTTCGGTGACCTCCGCCGCAAGCTCAACGATGCGGTTATCAATGTCATCGGGAAGCTGGAAATAGTTGCCGATCCCGGCCGGATAGCGGGCAAAATCGCGGCGAAGAACTTCAGGATCAGGCCGAGAGAGATCGGAAAGAACGCGGTAACTGTTTCGCTCGCCCGAACGTTGGAAAGAAAGCGAGTCATGAACATCCCGAAGAACAAATGGGATCGGCCCCTGAATTGCGACCGCCCTGGGCAGGTTGAAAAGTACGCTCGTGTCTATCGGTTCGACATAAAATGTCTGGAGAAGAAGCGTTTCTCGGTTAAGCGCCGCATCTACTTGTATAACGTCCGTTCCGCGCCTCTCCATCACATTTCGAAACGCGGGACGCGAACGCCGCCATGCTTTATTGTCAAAGATATCGAGCGCAATACCGCGCCATTTGATGTCCGACAGATCCTCAGGCATTGCGTCAAGCCGGACGCGCATCACTACCTCGTTGCTCTGCTGAATGCGCCCGATCCCGCCGAGGCGAACCGTATCGGAAAAGCCCGTCGAGGTTGAAACGCCGCCCTCGCCTGCTCCGATTCCGGCACCGCCTACTCGGGGCAAGAAGAAGAATGTCGGGATCGCAATAATGACGATGGCCGCAAGAAGAGTCGCGGCAATGACCGGCAGCCGGCGAGCAGAGACTCCGCCTTTGGCCGGAGAACCGTGACGAAAATTCTCAAGATCCTCGATAGAAGCTGCTGTTTTCCGGGCCTCGAATACGACGATGGTGCTCAGCATCACGAATACGAACGCGACCAGCGAGGCAAGGTAAAACGCACTTATGCTCATTCCGGCCGCAAGAAGCACCTGAAAGAACGCCATTACATAAAGGAAGATCCAGTCGCGGTCGGACTTTCGTTGTAGCAATTTGATCGCCGTTAGGCTCAGGATCAGCCGGGCGAGCATTCCGGGAAGTGCTTCCTCGGTCGAGGCAAAATCGAAAAATCGGTATTTCCAAAGCAGATAATATGCCGGAAGCGCAAGAACAATAAGCGCAGTCCCGATCCTCTCCGTCACCTGCCAACGCGTATCCTCGATCCGCCAGGCGAGGATCGTGACACCGAGGAAAAGTCCCGTGCCGAGAATGCCGAACGTTCCGGTGACCCACAAAGACAAAAAGCCGCAGAGAACGGCAGCATAGGACAAAAGCCGAAATGTTCGTTCGATCGACACTACCAAACCAACTTAGATTATAGATTTGTAAACAGAGGGTGTCTATGAAATCCCTCCAGCACGAGAAGCGAGAAGTCGGCGGCCGTAGAAGTTCACCCCTTGATTCTTTGCAATCGGGTTAAGAAAGGAAGACAATATCGCGCAAGGATCGGTCAGCTTTTTATACCAACTCCCGCCAGACCGATCCTTTCAAGCATTGCTTTGAACCGGGGATCGTCTCGGATCGGATCGAGCATCGGCTCGCGGGCGGCAGTAATTAAAAGGACCGCCTTCCGATTCTCCATTTCGCTCAGAACTTCCAGGGCCTTCTCAGTCTCTCCCATCTGAGCAAAGGTTCCGGCCTGAAAGATCGTCCGAAGTCGGGTGTTACCCGTCATATGCTCCAAAAGAACTCGCCGGCCGTCACCTGCGATCGATTCTTCCAGTTCCCTGATCTCATCAGCCGTCGCCCCGGATTGTTCCATCAGCTTCTTGTAATACTCACGAGTCTTTTCCTCGTCACCCTTCATCTGATACACACGCATCAGCCAACGTGTGGTTTCCTTGAATTCACTGTCGGTTGCATCGACCTGCTGGAACATCGCGATCGCTTCATCGTATCGCCGCGAGTGATATAGGATAAGCCCCTTCGAACGCTTATTGAATGATGTCGGTGCGGCGGCGATAGCCCGGTCAATCGCCGCGATAGCTTCTTCCTCTCTTCCAAGGGAGTTGAGAAGAAATGCGAGCTCCTTCTGTGCTTCGTGGTCGTTTGGATCGATCTCGACCGCTTGGCGGCACTCGGCTTCGGCGGCCTTGTGGTCCCAATCATAGGTGGTCAAGATGCGGCAGTGGATCGTCCGAGCATACGAATTCGAAGGATCGAGTTCGATCGCTTTCCTGATGGCCGTTCGGGCCTCGCTGATATCCTGATGGGAAGCCGAACCCCAGAACGAAACGACCTTGACGTCGGCCTTCCCTGCATATGCATTCGAGTATTTCGGATCAAGAGCGATCGCTTTTTCAAAGTGCTCGAGCGCCTTCGGGTAATCTCCGGGGTAACGCCGCTCGACCAGTATTTTACCCTGCCTATATTCAAGCAAGGCCTGTCCGCTCATCGTTTCCGGCTCGAAAGCCTTTATGACATCTCCCCCAAGAAACCACGTAGCTCCGATAGCCACCATCGCAACGAACAACAAAGCTGCTATCAGCAACAGTCCGCTTTTCGATGATCTAACCATCATCGACTCGCGTAAACCGACCGCAGTGGACGCATCTGAGATCTCTGGCTGGGTTACGGCGACCGGTTCCGGAACTCCCAAACTCTGGTCGCTCTCTACTTTAGTCGCCGCTGTTTCCAATCGGATCTCTGCGACAAAGCGATAGCCCTTTGTAGGTATGGTCTCGATCAGGATCTTCTCGTCCGTTTGTCCGAGCACCTTTCTGAGGATGTGGATGTTTCGTGTAAGATTCGCTTCTTCCACGAAAGAATCAGGCCAGACCCCCTCCATCAACTCTTCCTTAGTAACCAGTCGGCCGGCCCGCCGGATCAAATAGACAAGGCAATCAAATACTTTTGGGGTCAAGTGGATCGGTTCGTTGCCATTGAGGAATTGGCGCTCGTCGACATAAAGGGCAAAGCTTTCGAACCGATAAACACTTGGTTCTATCCCATCCGAGTCCACTTCGGATGAATTTAGAAGATTTTTCGAAGATTTTTCGAATGACATTGGGAACCTTCAGAAAGTACTCTCCAGCCAACGACGAAGAACCCGGACAAAACCGGAACGATCGAAAACGCTTTTTTGATTTGCCCGCCATTATATGCGCATCGGCGGGCGAATTTAAAGCATTTTCTATGTTTTCGCTCGGCCCCTAGTGTCGCTTTGTTTCGGTATATTTGCCGCTCAAAAAAACTACCAACCAGCCAAGAGGAGGAACCTTATAAATATGAAACACCTTAAACAACTATATCTCGCCGGAGTTTTGCTCCTGCTTTCGATGTCGCTTTTTACCGCAAGCGCACTAGCGGCCCCGCAAGTATTCGTTTCGAATGTTGAGGAACTTTACTCAAGCGTTAATGACCCGGCAAATGCCGGAGTCCAGATCGCACTTGCCCCTGGCCTTTACATGCTGACACCAACTACGCCTTCCGGCGCTCCAAGGCCAAATCGGGGAAGGCTCGAACTACAGGAAAACATGTCGCTGACAGGAGTTATTGGCGATAGGTCCGCAGTTGTGATAGATGCGTCGATGTTGCCGCAATCCTCATATCAAGGCGGCGGCCCGCCGCTAACGGGCGCCATTCGGCTTGGGCGAGGTTCCAATGCGGTCGAGTGGCTCACCACCCAAAACGCGACAGTAGGATCGGCTGCGATCGAAGCCGACCTTGTGTGGCCCGGAGCTGCGAATATCCGGATCGCGAACATTGCATCGACCGGCAATATTCGAGGGCTGGATATTCGAAATTTTGGTCCGGCGTCATCCGGTGAAACTATTAATGTGGAGATCGAGGACAGTGACTTCTTTGACAACACTCTCGGCCTCGGTGAAGGCGTACGCGTCGGGAATTTTGCCGGAGCGAATGGTGCGACCGTTAATCTTAAGATGTCGGGCAATCGTAGCTACGGTAACGACCAGGGTCGTTTGATCGTCAACAATGCTGCCAACAACTGTACGATCAACGTAACGTCGAACGGCAACCGCTTTTTCAACAATGGTTCCGGAACGAACATCCTCGGCGGTTTGGGTGGAGGGCAGCCGGCAAATGGAAACACGATCAATTACACATCCCACGGTGACCACTATTTCGACAATACCGGCTTTTCTGATTTCGACCTCGGTGGTCTGGTCTTCGTAGGCGGGGAAAACATTGCGGTCCCCTACAATGCAAACAACAATACGGTCGTTGCTCGATTATGGGGAAACCGATTCTGGGGCAATCAGGTGGCTGATCTACAGCTTTACGGTGCAAAGTCGCTGCCGGCGTCCGTCGGCATCCCCGGAATAGGCAACTCGGTGACCGTCGAACTTAACGGGAAAGGGGCAAAGCCCTTTTCTTTGCTGATCATCCAGAGCACGCCGGAAGAACCGACGAACTCGAACATTGCGACCCTGATTCAATGATCGCCGTGCGAACCAAACGCAAAAAAGCCCGCTCAATAACGAACGGGCTTTTTTGAAATTAGATCCGGCGACTTCCTACTTTCCCACAACTGAAAGCTGCAGTATCATCGGCTCCAACAGGCTTAACTTCCGTGTTCGGGATGGGAACGGGTGTGACCCTGTCGATACAATCACCGGAAAACTTAAAAGAGCGTTAGGCCGAGGCCTGAAAACTGAATATATGCGTTAACTTCCCTGCAAGCTGCTTGAACAATATTTGCCTGTCAACAAATTTTATGGTCAAGCCTTGGGACAATTAGTACTGGTCAACTAAACACATTACTGTGCTTACATCTCCAGCCTATCAACCTGGTGGTCTTCCAGGAGTCTCACGGGCAGAACTAATCTCAGGTCTGGCTTCACGCTTAGATGCATTCAGCGTTTATCCATGCTCCACTTAGCTACCGAGCGCTGCCACTGGCGTGACAACTCGTACACTAGAGGTGGATCCATCCCGGTCCTCTCGTACTAAGGACAGATTCCTTCAATTCTGCTGCGCCCACACCAGATAGGGACCGAACTGTCTCGCGACGTTCTGAACCCAGCTCACGTACCGCTTTAATTGGCGAACAGCCAAACCCTTGGGACCTTCTTCAGCCCCAGGATGCGATGAGCCGACATCGAGGTGCCAAACCCTGCCGTCGATGTGAACTCTTGGGCAGGATCAGCCTGTTATCCCCGGCGTACCTTTTATCCGTTGAGCGACGGCCCTTCCATGCGGGACCGCCGGATCACTAACTCCTACTTTCGTACCTGCTCGACGTGTATGTCTCGCAGTCAAGCTGGCTTATGCGTTTACACTCTTCGGCTGATTTCCAAACAGCCTGAGCCAACCTTCGAGCGCCTCCGTTACTCTTTAGGAGGCGACCGCCCCAGTCAAACTACCCGCCTGATAGTGTCCCTGAACCGGATTACGGTTCGAGGTTAGATTCCAAACAAACGAAGGGTGGTATCTCACCGATGGCTCCGCCAAGCCCAAAAGCCTGACATCAAAGCCTCCCACCTATGCTGCGCATCGCTTGCCCGAAATCACTATCAAGTTGTAGTCAAGGTGCACGGGGTCTTTCCGTCTAGATGCGGGAAACCGGCATCTTCACCGGTACTACAAGTTCGCTGTGCCCCTCGTTAAGACAGCTCCCAGATCGTTACGCCATTCGTGCGGGTCGGAACTTACCCGACAAGGAATTTCGCTACCTTAGGACCGTTATAGTTACGGCCGCCATTCACTGGGGCTTCGATTCGCAGCTTCGCCTTTCGACTAACCACTCCTCTTAACCTTCCAGCATTGGGCAGGCGTCAGCCCCCATACGTCGTCTTTACAACTTTGCGGAGACCTGTGTTTTTGCTAAACAGTCGCCTGGGACAATTCTCTGCGACCATGTTCTTGGTGAACACGGCTACCCTTCTCCCGAAGTTACGGGTACATTTTGCCGAGTTCCTGAACGAGGGTTCTCACAAGCACCTTAGAATTCTCATCCCACCTACCTGTGTCGGTTTGCGGTACTGCCAGTGGAGTTTGTATAGATGAACGGGAATTTTCTTGGCAACTGGGGTCAGCAACTTGTTCCGAAGCCGAAGCTTCGTACTTTTGTCCGTATATTTAGCCTGGTGTCGCCCGGATTTGCCTAAGCGACGGCCTATTTACTTCAACGGCATCCATCAGCCGTCTTGCCTACCCTGTTGCGTCAACCCACATCA
>CAZGLZ010000061.1:0-12556 GCA_964526245.1 uncultured Chloracidobacterium sp.
GAGCTTTCTAAGATAGAGGTCTCCGGCGGGACGGACGAGCAGACGACGAATTTTTACACCGCTCTTTATCACACGATGATCCACCCGAACGTCTTCAACGACGTCGATGGAAAGTACCTCGGCCATGACCGGAAGGTGCATGAGCTAAGGAGCGCGGACAAGAGTGTCCGCGCTCCGTCTGAGCACTACACGGTTTTCTCGCTCTGGGACACGTTCCGGGCGACGCATCCGCTTTATACCATCATCGACCAGCGGCGGACGGTCGATTACATCAACTCTTTCATACGCATTTATGAACAGGGCGGGCGGCTGCCGGTTTGGGAGCTCTGGGGCGAAGAGACCGACACGATGATCGGCTATCACTCCGTCAGCGTGATCGCCGATGCGATGGCGAAGGGCATCGAAGGCTTTGATTACGAAAAGGCATACGAAGCCGCAAAGCACTCCGCCAACCTCGACCACCATGGCCTCGCCACCTACAAACGCCGCGGTTACATCTCCGCCGAAGACGACAACGAATCGGTCTCAAAAACCCTCGAATACGCCTATAACGACTGGTGCATCGCGCAAATGGCGAAGACTCTTGCCGCAAATCTCGAAAGGGAGATATTGCGCACCAACATCGAGAATGGTTGGAACGAAATGGCTATCCGTCGTTATATACAAGACTATCAGGAGTTTACAAAGCGTTCTCGCTATTTCGAGAATCTTTTTGACAATGAAACGAAGTTCTTCCGGCCCAAGCGCAACGGTGGCTTTATCGAGCCCTTTGCACCGAACGAAGTTACCTTCCACTTTACCGAAGGAAATTCCTGGCAGTATTCATTCTTCGTTCCGCACAATGTCAATCGTTTGATGGCATTAATGGGCGGACGCGACAAGTTTGCCGCCAAGCTCGACGAACTATTCACGACCGAGCAAAAACTGACCGGCCGCTTTCAGCCCGACATCACTGGCCTTATCGGGCAATACGCCCACGGCAATGAACCTTCGCATCACATTCCGTATCTCTACAACTACGCCGGCCAGCCGTGGAAAACGCAAAAGTATGTCCGCAAGATCATGGACGAGTTCTACAAGAACGCGCCCGACGGACTGATCGGCAACGAAGATTGCGGGCAAATGTCGGCGTGGTACGTCCTATCGTCGGCGGGATTTTACCCCGTCGCTCCCGGTGCGCCGCAATATGACATCGGCTCGCCGTTATTCGAGGAAGTAAAGTTCAAACTTGAAAACGGCAAATCGTTCAGAGTTATTGCGCGGAACCAGTCGGCGAATAATCGCTACGTTAGTTCTATCAGTTTGAATGGAACACGGTGGACTTCAACCACCATTGATCATCGCGTCATGATCGATGGCGGAAAACTCGAGTTCACGATGTCACCTGAGCCCGTGCACGATGCGTTCAGTGTTTCCAGGAAGTTCACCCCATTCAATTTTGTGCCGGTGCCAAGTATCAGCGGCCCAAGGACCTTTCGCGAGACGGCGAAAATAACGATAGGTGCAATTGAACCCCGAACCAAGATCTTTTACACCACCGACGGCAGCGAGCCTAGTGAGAGATCGACGCAATATTCGGCGCCTTTTGACGTTGTGGCAACCACGATGGTAAGGACTATCGCAATTGGCGAGAATGGCCGCCGGAGTTTTCCGGTTGAGGCCGTGTTCACCAAACGCGAGAGTGAATGGACGGTCCTTAGCACTTCCGGTTACAGCTCGCAATACACGGGCGGCGGTGATGATGCGATGGTCGATGGGCTTCGCGGGACGCGCAACTTTGCGAGCGGCGAGTGGCAGGGTTATCAGGGCAAGGTGCTTGAGGCCGTCATCGACCTCAAGGAGCGGCGGCGGGTCGCGGAGATCGGCGGCTCTTTCCTGCAGACAACGCGGTCGTGGATCTGGATGCCTTCGCGTATCGAGTTTGAAGCCTCGGACGACGGTGTGAACTTTACGAAGATCGCCGAGATCAAAACCGACGTCCCGCTGACCGATGAAACGCCGCAGGTCAAGGAATTTTTGACCAAGCTCGCGGCTCCCGTCACGGCCCGCTACATCCGCGTTCGTGCGTTCAACATTGGCCCGATCCCCGCCTGGCACCCCGGAGCCGGCGGCGACCCATGGATATTTGTGGATGAGGTCATCATCAGGTAGTGCGGTAATGGCCAAACCTTGACGCCTCGTCTCACTTCGTTTACTATTCCGACACCCCTGAGCTTCCCATGAGTCTTCATCTGGTAAAACTCATCGTTCTTGGCATCGGGCTTGGCCTGGCGGTTGGGATCGGTGTGTTCACATTCTGGTACGGCAAGGGTTATTCCTACATGAGCAACGACCCGCTCGCCTGTGCCAACTGCCACATAATGAACGAACAGTACGACGGCTGGCTTAAATCTAGCCACAAGACCGTGGCGACCTGTAACGATTGCCACACGCCGCCGGATACACTGGGCAAGTACACGGTCAAGGCCTGGAACGGCTTCTGGCATTCATACTATTTCACGGTCGGCGGATTCCACGAGCCGATCCGGATAACGGACCTTAACAGGCGCGTCGCCGAGCAAAGCTGCCGCACCTGCCATGAAACGATGGTCCATTCGATAACGGTCTCCGAGTCGATAAAAGCGGCTCAGGAGGTTTCCTGCATCTCGTGCCACCGAAACGTCGGGCACATGCATTAACAAGCGAACAAGGGCTGTTCTGCGGAGGTCATATGAGCGAAGAGAACAAAGAGAACACCGTCGAAAAAGAAGAACCGAAGACCGAGAAACGCGGCTGGGCATTTAGCGCCAAGGTGCTGGCGGTCGTCGCGTTCGCCGCCTTTGCCGTTTCGATACTCGGGCTCGCTTTGCTGACGAACATCTTTGAGCGAAAGCAGGAGGCGAGAAATCCGTTCTTTCGCGTCGTCGAGCTGACCGACGACACTCACGACCCGGCCGTTTGGGGCAAGAACTTCCCGCTGCAATATGACAGCTATCTCCGCACCGTAGATCAGGTCCGGACGCGATTTGGCGGAAGCGAGGCCGTACACAGAACGCCGACCAACGCCGACCCGCGCTCGATCGTCGCCCAATCGCGGCTCGAAGAAGACCCGCGGCTGAAGACGATGTGGGACGGCTATGCCTTCGCGGTCGATTTCCGCGAGGAACGAGGCCATGCGTACATGCTCGAGGACCAGACATTTACAGAGCGGCAGGCGGTTACTCAGCAGCCCGGAACCTGCATTAACTGCCACGCTTCGGCATACGAGGCTTATAAGAAACTCGGCCAGGGCGACATTGTTCAGGGCTTTCACGCACTGAACAAGATGCCATATCAGGAGGCCCGGAAAGAGGTGACGCACCCGGTCGCCTGTATCGACTGCCATGATTCGCAAACAATGGCGCTTCGCATTACGCGACCGGCGTTCATGGAGGGCATCAAGCTCGTAAAGGCTTCGCAGGGTGTTGCGAATTTCGACGTTAACCGCGACGCGACCCGGCAGGAAATGCGATCGTTCGTCTGCGGGCAGTGCCACGTTGAGTATTATTTCAAGGGGCCGGAGAAAACGCTTACCTATCCGTGGCAAAAGGGAATGAAGGTCGAGAACATTCTTGAATATTACGAGGAGGTCAAGCATAAAGATTGGACCCATGCGCAGACCGGCGCCGAAGCGCTCAAAGCGCAGCACCCTGAATTTGAGATGTACAATCAGGGCATCCACGCCCGTGCCGGAGTTTCCTGCGCCGATTGCCACATGCCCTATGAACGCCAGGGCGCGATGAAGATCAGCAGCCACCACGTCCGCTCGCCGCTTTTGAGCATCAACACCTCGTGCCAGACCTGCCATAAAGGCACGGAAGAAGAGCTGAAGTTCCGCGTTGAGACGATCCAGGAACGCACCTACAAACTTCGCGGGCTCGCGATGGATGCGCTCGTCCAGCTTATCGGCGACATCGTCGCGGCGAAGAACGCCGGAGCTTCGGACGCAGATCTTGCGGCCGCGCGCGAGAATCAGCGGAAGGCGCAGTTCTTTCTTGATTTTGTCGAGGCAGAAAACTCAATGGGTTTCCACGCTCCGCAGGAAGCGACGAGAATACTCGGCGAATCGATCAATTTCTCCCGACTCGGGCAGGTTTCGCTCCGAAATGTGAAGGTAACGACCAACCTCGCCGCCCTCCGCGCCTCGCGTTGACCTGCAATGCGCAAGCCCGCACGTAAGTAAGGGCGGTTTCTCAAACTGAACATTTTGCTCGACGACTACGGTTTCGAACTCTACGAGAATAGTGAGTTCCCACTTGCATACTTGATCACGATTCGCACGTTCGGAACCTGGCTTCACGGTGATGAACGAGGTTCGATCCGAAGGAACCGAAAATCTGATCGAGGCTCGAAGCATATCGACCTTAATATTCCGCTTAAAGAGAAAATGGAGGCCGGAATGCTCTCGCACCCTGTTTTACTGGATCCGCTGCAGCGAAAGGTCGTTGACAGTGCGATTCGCGAGGTATGCGAGGTGCGAAAGCACCTGTTGCACGCCGTGAACGTAAGGTCGAACCATGCTCATTCTGTGATCAGTGCTCAGTGCAGTCCGGAGCGATTGGCCGATTCACTGAAGGCGTATTCGACCCGTCGGTTGAAAGAAAACGGGTCGATAGCTCCCGACGGGCGAGTATGGTCACGAGGGCGTAGCCGAAGATATCTGTGGAAGCCTCAACATGTGGAGGCTGCGGTCGAATATGTGCTTTACGGCCAAGGCGATGTTCAGTTTCAATTGGATGATTGAAATAACATTGGATGAACCGCCCTTACTTACGTGCGGGCTTGCGCATGCATTGGCCGAAAAGAAGTTGACCAAATCACGCTGCCGAGCGTCTAACCTCAGGACGATATTTGTTGTTCGCGGAGTTTTTATGGACAGGCGTTATTTTCTTAAGACAAGCGGGATCGGGCTGGCGAGCTTTGGCCTGATGGCGGCGGCCCCGGACTTTCTGCATCAATTTGCAGCGGCACAGGCGACCGGAAGCGGCGGCAAGAAGAAGGTGCTGGTCACCATTTTTCAGCGAGGAGCGGTCGATGGCTTAAGCATGATCGTACCGCACGGCGAGGGCGAGTATTACAACCTCCGCCGCGGGACCGCGATCGCACGGCCGCGGCAAACCGATGGGGCACTCGACCTTGACGGCTTTTTCGGGCTTCATCCGGCTATGGCATCGCTCCAGCCCTTTTGGAGCGCAAAGCAGCTTGCGGTGATCAATTCGTGCGGCTCGCCGGACAACACCCGTTCGCACTTTGACGCCCAGGACTATATGGAGTCTGGCACGCCGGGTGTGAAATCTACCCGCGACGGCTGGCTCAACCGAGCGCTTCAGGCGACCGCCGGCAAGGCCGATTCGCCCTTCCGTGCCGTTGCGATGACGCAGCAGCTTCCGCGTTCGCTCTATGGCCGTTCGCCCTCGATCGCTATGACGAACCTGTCGGATTTTTCGATCAAGGCGGGGCTTTACACGGCGGACTTGAAAGGCGGCTTCGAGGGCGTTTATCAACAGAACGTGAAAGACACGCTCGGCGAGACGGGCAAGGAGACCTTTGAGGCGGTTAATTTTTTGAAGACCGCGAACCCTTCGAAGTTTCGCCCGGAGAACGGTGCTCAATATCCGAACAGCCAGCTTGGACGTTCGCTGCAGCAGATAGCTCAGCTCATCAAGGCGGGCGTCGGGCTTGAGGTCGCATTCGCCGAAACCGGCGGCTGGGACACGCACGTGCGGCAAGGCGGTGCCCGCGGGCAGCTTGCGAATCTGCTACGGGATTTTTCGAATTCGATCGCGGCCTTTGCCGCCGATCTCGGCAAGCGGATGGACGACGTTGTCGTTCTGACGATGTCCGAGTTCGGCCGGACGGCCCGCGAGAACGGCTCGCTCGGCACCGACCACGGCCACGGCAATGCGATGCTGGTGCTCGGCAATTCGGTAAAAGGCGGTAAGGTTTTTGGCGAGTGGAAGGGCCTGAAGCCCGATCAGCTAAATGAGGGCCGCGACCTCGCGATCACGACCGACTTCCGAAGTATCTTTACAGAGGTCGCAACAAGGCACCTTGGAAGCACGCGTTCAGATACCTTATTCCCGAAGTTTGATGCCAAGGCCGCTAGGGTCTTGGGCTTTCTGAGTTAAGCCTTCTGGCCATGTAAATCGAACCTAGAAAGAAGCCGTCCCATTTTAGGGGAGGCTCTTCTTTTGTGATGGCTAGTGCTCGGGTTTATCGCCCGGCGAATCCACAGCGGCCGTTCCGCCGCGTTGTTGGACCACGTGCGTCAGCTCATGGGAAAGCAGCTTTTTTCCGCTATCGGTATGCGGTTGGTATTCGCCCGGTGCAAAAAAGATGTCGCTGCCGTGGGCGAAAGCTTTCGCTCCAAGGTGTGTTGGGGCGTGGCTTTCGTGGACCCGCACCTGAGAAAGGTCAGAGCCAAAAGATGCCTCGAATTCGTGCTTCAACGGGGCGGGAAGCGGTGCTCCGTTGGTCTTTCCTACCTTAGATGCGGACGGCGCTAAGTGCTTTTTTCCTTGATCTTCCATTTAACCGGTCTCCTTTGTTTTTGTTCGAGTGAGCTCTTTACTACCATAGAATGCGTACGAAGCACAAATTTTCGGACAAATAGATGCCAGATCTTTATCGCCGATCGAAAGAGCTTGAACGGATCGACACCGGCGACTACACGACGGCCGAATACGACCGCTTTCTCAAGGAGATCGCGTTCATCAACCGCTTTCTCGGCGACCGCCGGGCGCTCAGGCGGTCACTTTTTGCGGAGGTCGAGAGGCGACGGCTCTCGGAGTTCAGCCTGCTCGATGTCGGTTGCGGCTCGGGCGAGTTGCTTCGATACACGGCGGAGTTTGCGAGAGCGAAGGGCATTAAAGCCCGGCTTGCGGGGCTTGATCTCAACCCGATCTCGGCGAGAGTTTCCGCTGATGACACACGTGGCTTTCCCGAGGTTTCGATCACGCAAGGCGACGCCTTTCGACTGCCATTTGCCGATGGCGAATTTGATTACGCGATCTCCTCGCTTTTCTTCCACCATCTAACCGACGAGCAAATACCACAGGCCCTGCAGGAAATGCGTCGGGTCACACGCCTAGGCGTATTCGTAATAGATCTGCATCGCCACGCGGCCGCATACAGGCTCTATCGGCTTTTTTGTCGGGCTTTTTTCATTTCACCTTTGGTCAGGGAAGACGGTTCGCTCTCGGTGCTTCGCGGATTCAGGCCGGAGGAATTGGCCGGGCTTGTGGGTATGGGAAGCGTCAGGCGAAGCTTCCCGTTTCGGCTAGTGCTTGAGTGCGGCGAGCGGGCCTAGCCTTCGAACATGCCGAGCCGGGCGAGGTGGGCGAGGCTTTCATCGAGCCATTCGGGCAACGTCGCGAGCAATTCCTTTTTCCCTTCGATCTCATGCGAGGAGCGGATGAACTTCCCGAGTTCATCGAGCACGGCCGATCTGCTTCGTTTTCCGTCAAGCAACTCAAGCAGCCGGCGAGAGACCGGGTCGGCGATCTCCATGTCCACCCCGAAACCCGAGATGACGTTGCGTGCCGAACGCATCTGCCAACGGGCGAGCCGGCTGAGTGTCGGTTTTTCCGACAGCTCTACTGACGCCGACGGCTGAAACGTGTGAAGCTCGACGAGGTCGGTCGCCGTTGCGATCTGGAAAAGCATATGGCGGAAAGCCTCGGCCTGTTTATCGGCCTCATCATCGCCGAGGCCGGCGGCCTGTTCGCGAGCCTCGGCCGCGAGTTCCGTGAACGCAACAGCCCGCGGCCAGATCGAGCCGAGCCTTGCGAGTGCTCTCTTGGCGAGCGGCATGTCGATCTCGATCTGCTGCCCGCTATTTCCCGCGAACTTTACCCGCCCAGCCCCTGTTAGATCAGGCGATTTGCCTGCCGGGCGAAGCGACGAACTGATGAGGACGCGATCAAGCACATTGGGCTTCATATCGCGGTCGAGAATCACGTCGGAGTGGACGACCAGACTCTGACGGAAGGCCCTGCCGCGGAGGATATCGAGATACTGCTCGCGTTCGATGACGTCATCGATACCGGAGATGAATTCGCGGGCGGCGGGTGTCATGTCTGCCAAACCCATTGCATGAAGCTCGGCCTCGGCCAAGAACTGCAAACCATTCGCGGCGAGCAGATCGGCAAACTCGTGAAAGTAGAATGGCGTGTTCAATTCGGCGAGGTCATCATGGAAAACATCGGCGAGGTCGCGGGTGCCGTGGCGGCGAAATTCGCGAACAAGTATCTGGCCATACGTGCCGCGGTTCGAGCTTTGCTCGGCAGCAAATTTGAGGAAGCCGAGAGCATGCTCGACCTTTTCAGCCGGGTCTTCGATGCCGCGGCTCGCAAACCGCATCGCCTGCTGCGTTATCTGCCGCTCATGAGCGCCGGGAAACGAGCTGTAACTGATATAGCCGACGCCGTTCGGGCCGAGCAGTTCGCGGAAAAGCTCAAGGACCCGAGTTCTCACAGCCTCGGGCACCCATGAGAAAAGGCCGTGGGCGGCGATATAGTCGAACCGGCCGAAGGCCGCTGCCGACATCTCCATCACATCCGCTTGGTGAAACTCGACATTGCCAAGCCCGAGTTCCGCAGCGGCGGCTTTTGCTTCATCGATATGTACCTTCGAAAGATCGATGCCGGTGAAGCGAGCCTGCTGCATCAGGTAGGCTTGTGCGATCAGGTTGCTGCCGTTGCCGCAGCCAAGTTCGAGCACCGTGCTCGTATCCGGAGCCGCGGGCTCCATCCCAAAAAGCAACGCCTGCGTCGCGAGCCTTCCGGGAAACGTCTGGACAAAGAACTTGCTCGGATAGGGCAGCCGGTCGTATGAAAAGAATTCACTCACGGTCGGTAAACAATATCACAGCAAGGCTTATTTCCGCCCGAGCATCCCGGCCATGCGATCGTGGATAAGGTTAATGGCTTTGAGCGGGCGGACCATTACTTTGAATTCGGTGATGCGGCCCTCGGCGTTCCAGCGGAGCATATCGACGCCATTGATCGTGATGCCGTCGATCTCGGTTTCAAATTCAAGAACGGCGTCGCTATCACCCACGACCTCACGAACGTACCGAAAACTCTCATTGCCGAAAACGTGCATCGCCGCCTTGAGATACATCGCCGTTATCGCCTTCCCCAACTGCGGCGTGTGCACCACCGGCGAGTAGAAAACAACGTCATCCGCCAGCAATTCACCAAGCCCGCTCGCATCGCGCGTGCGGACGATCTCATGCCATTCCACAACAGCCTTTTTTCCCACACCATCCCCCATACTAATAAGGCACGTCGTCCAATACTCCTAGGATCTCTACTTCACTATCCCGCTCAAAAATCGCAAGCAGATCATTTAACAACGTATCCGCTAACGGACGCGTGTCAATGAATCGAAGTTTTGACCAGCTCCACTTTTTGTCCTTTATGAATCCGTCCGTACAGAGGTACTCAATCGGGTCGGTCGTGTCCGGAACTGCATGGATCAAGACACCGGAACGAATCGGATCAAGCGAAAGCTCAACCCACCAACCCCAGTCTTCCGCGCAGACAAAAGGAACGTTGTACCCACGCTCCGTAAGTTCGCGTTGCAAATACTCGGCAAGGGCCTTTCCATACATTCCTTCGTTTACTATCTCGTCGTCTTCGCCGGGAAGAATGACAAACTTGTCAGACCTGAGGTGAATAAATTTTCCCATGTGCTTATCCAGTTCGAAACTACAAGTCTAACTGACGATCTCATGCCAACTGTTAAGTGTCACAAAATGCCGCAAAGCTTTCTTAAGTTGCGAAACGCTGTTTCATTCGTTGGCTCGTTGGCTCTCAGGATCACTCATCCAATTTCTCCGTTTCCGAGTTTATTCGATCGAGCACGCCGGGCTGCTCGCCTTCGAATTGCCGGTAGCTTGCCTTGTCCTTCTCGCTGAAATCGACTGCAAGCTGCAAGTGGCCGCAGTGGACGCATCCATAGCAGCGGATTGCCCGAGTGCCGAGACCGAAAAGGCTTTTCCAAGCCGGAACTTCGTCAAGCTTGAACGCGGGCTTTCCGCCATCTCCGCTATCGAGCAATGTTCCCGCAACCAATGCTCCGCTTCCGCATGCCAAACACTTCATTTCGAACTTCCTACGGCCCGATCATCGAAGGTCGTCTGCATCGACGATTCGGTTGTAATCCAACGAGCTGTGCATAACGTGCAGGATCCTGACGCCGCCAGCGATCGGAACGTAAAAGATGAGGTATTCATCGAACCCTTTAACGAGCGTCATCCGGACCGAGGCCAGTTCAGGATCCTCGAATCGCCGAGGGCTTCCTGAATCGGGAAATCTCTCAAGCAGGTCGAATGTCACTTCGCAGTTATCAAGGAATCGTTCAGCGATCGCTTCGTTGTATTGTGCGAAATATGACGCGATGTCGGCCAACTCATCAGATAAGCCAGAGGCATATTTGATCATTTTTTCGCCTTTATCCGTCTTCGCAATTCGGCTCGAACATTGTCCATCGTAAACGTCTCATCATCTCCGGACCGCAGCCTCTCAATAAGCAAGGTCTCTAAACGCTTTTCGTTCCGCCTTTTCTGATCAGCCCGAATCAGATCGCGGACATATTCGCTGGCACTGCCGTAACCGTCGTCGGCAAGAGTTTCCTCAACGAATACCCGCATCGAATCAGGCAAAGAGATGTTCATTGTTGTCGTCGCCATAAGACTAAGCTAAAACGAAATGACAGATGTTGTCAATATTTGCCAATGGACTTTACTCCATATTCCTCAGCCTTAGCCTTAAAGCCTGTAGCTTAATAAATCCTTCGGCGTCGTGCTGGTCGTAGGCTCCGGCGTCGTCTTCGAAGGTTACGACGCGTTCGCGGTAAAGCGAGTTTGGCGACTTGCGGCCCGTGACGATGACGTTGCCCTTGTAGAGCTTCAGGCGAACATCGCCGTTAACGGTTTCCTGCGTTTGGTCGATCATCGAGCGGAGGATCTCGAACTCCGGTGCGAACCAGAATCCGTAATAGACCGACTCGGCGAACTTTGTTCCGAGCGAGTCGCGGAGGCGCATCACCTCGCGGTCCATTGTGATGGATTCGAGAGCACGGTGAGCGGCCATCAGTATCGTCACGCCCGGTGTCTCGTAAACACCCCGCGACTTCATCCCGACAAAGCGGTTCTCGACCAGATCGACCCGGCCGATGCCGTGTTCGCCGCCAAGGTGATTGAGCTTGGAAAGCATATCTACTGCTCCGTATTTCTCGCCATCGATCGCTACCGCTTCGCCTTTTTCAAACGTAAGCGTGATCTCCTGAGGTTTGTCGGCGGCGTTTTCGGGCGACTTGGTCAATAGAAAAATTTCCTCCGGCGGAGCGGCCCATGGGTCTTCGAGTATTCCGCCCTCGTAGCTGATGTGCATCAGGTTGCGGTCCGTCGAGTACGGCTTCTCGGCCGAGGCCGTCACGGGAATTCCGTGCTTTTCGCAATAGGCCATAAGGTCCGCACGGCCCTTGAAGTCCCAGTGCCGCCACGGTGCGATCACTTTGATATCAGGCTGAAGTGCGTAATAGGTCAGCTCGAACCGCACCTGATCGTTGCCCTTACCGGTCGCGCCGTGGGCAACCGCGTCTGCTCCTTCCTTTTGGGCGATCTCGATCTGCCGCTTGGCGATAACGGGCCGTGCGAGCGACGTTCCAAGCAAGTACACGCCCTCATAAAGTGCGTTTGCCTTGACCGCCGTCCAGACGAAATCTTTGACGAATTCCTCGCGAAGATCCTCGACGTAAAGCTTCGAAGCACCGGTCGCGATGGCCTTTTCCTCGAGGCCATCAAGCTCCTCGCCCTGGCCGACGTCGGCGCAATAGCAGATGACCTCGCAGCCGTAGGTCTCCTTTATCCACAGCAGCATCGCCGAGGTATCAAGCCCGCCCGAATAGGCGAGCACAACTTTATTGATCTTCTCTCTCATTACTTTTGGTTCGGGTGAAGCTCTAAGCTATTAGCTCTTAGCCGTGAGCTCGTTTCCGCAAAACACATCGCCCGAATTACAATCATTCTTACACACACGGAAATATGAGCAAATCGGAAAATCTGTGGGGCGGGCGATTTACGGAAAAGCCGCACGAGGTCTTTACCGAGTTCAACGATTCGTTTCGGTTCGACCGGCGGCTTTTTGCGGCTGATATTCGCGGTAGCATCGCACACGCTCTTGGGCTTGAGCGAGCGGGAGTCATAACTCGTGAAGAGGCCGATGCGATAGTTGGCGGACTGACGCAGCTTGCGGCCGATGCCGCACTCCACTCGGATTATTTCGAGGGTTCAGCCGCTGAGGATGTCCATTCATTCATCGAGGCAAAGCTCGTCGAGGCCATCGGCGATACGGGCCGAAAGCTCCACACCGGCCGCAGCCGAAATGATCAGGTTGCGACCGCCTTTCGGCTTTGGCTTCGTGAAGAGGTGGATGAGATCGACGTGCTTGCCCGCGACCTGCAGGCGGCTCTGGTGGATATTGCCGAAGGATTTCACGAAGCCGTGATTCCGGGCTATACGCATCTGCAG
>CAZGLZ010000061.1:12656-14311 GCA_964526245.1 uncultured Chloracidobacterium sp.
AAGATAACGCTTCGTGTCGCAGCGATCGTTGTAGAAAACACTATCGTCGATGAAGAACGCGGCCGCGAGGCTGCAACCTCCGGTTACCTGAATGCGACCGAGCTAGCCGATCATCTGGTCAAGGCCGGAATGCCGTTTCGGACGGCACACGAGGCGGTCGGGCGATTGGTGCTTCTCGGGTTGAAGGAGAACCGCGAATTGAACGAGCTTAGCCTTGAGGAAATGCGAACGATCGTGCCGGAGCTTGATGAGGGCGTTTTCGAAAAGCTGACGCTCGAGAGTACACTCGCGAGCAAATCAGCCGCAGGCGGAACGTCACCGGCTCGGGTCGCCGAGGCATTGGCGGCAGCGAGGGAATATTTGAATGGATAAGGCCGAACTCATAAAACGCACGGCCGAGAATGAGCTGATGCAGTTCCTTGGCGTGAAGATCGTCTCTGCCGAGCCCGAGCGGGTCGTGATGACGATTGAGGTCACGCCGCGGGTGCATCAATACGTAGGGATAATGAATGGCGGCGTCTCGCTTTACCTTGCCGAAACGGCGGCGTCGATCGGCGTTGTCGCGAATGCGGACCTGACCAAGGTTACGCCGGTCGGCATAGAGATAAACGGCAACCATCTGCGAGCGGTAAGCAAGGGTGAGCTTACGATCGAGGCAAAGCCGATCTTTCCCGGGCGGACGATGAGCATCTGGCAGATCGACATCACCAACGAAAAGGGCAAGCATATTTTCACCGGCCGCTGCTCCGTATTGCTGCAGAAGCGGCCGGCGTTTCCTGAATAGCCGAAATGGACAGATTCCCGAGAGAATTCGTGACCGAATGGCGAAAGCTCGAGCTGCCCTTCACGGGCGAGCGGGCCGTTGTTGCCGTCTCGGGCGGTGCGGATTCTGTCTCGCTTCTGCTCGTCCTTAATGAGCTCTCGCGGCGGCGAAAGATCACCAACGAGCTGATCGTTGCTCACTTTGACCATCGCCTCCGCGGCGAAGAGAGCCTTGCCGATGCGGAGTTTGTCCGCGAGATTGCCGGATCGTTGGGATACGAATTTGAGCTGGGCCGCGGCCGCGTTGCTAGGAAAGGCAATCTCGAACAAAACGCACGGCTTGCCCGTTACGCGTTTCTTGCCAAGACGGCCGAGCGGCACAAGGCCTTTGCAGTTCTGACGGCGCACACGGTGAATGACCAGGCCGAAACGTTTTTGCTAAACCTGATCCGCGGGAGCGGGCCCGAAGGCCTGGCGGCGATGCGGCCGATCCGCCCGCTTGAGGGCACCGAGGCAAAGCTTGTGCGGCCGATGCTTCGTTGGGCTAGACGCGAAGAAACAGAGGAGTTTTGCCTCGCCCGCGGAGTTAATTTCAGGACCGACGCGATGAACCGCGACCCACGTTTCACGCGTGTGCGGATCAGGACGGAACTGCTTCCGATCCTGAAGACATTTAACCCGAAGATAGTCGAGCAGATCGCCAGGACCGCGAGCCTGATGCCGGTGGCAGAGGGCGAATCCGCAACCGCCGCCTCAGGCGAAAGCGATGTTTCGGCGCTAAGACAAGCCCTGCTAAGGAAAATGGACGGGCCCGGGCTTCGGAACACACTAAGGCAATGGATAAAGGCCAACCGCGGAAGCCTTCGCGGCATAACGCACAAGCATATCGAGGG
>CAZGLZ010000061.1:14411-21666 GCA_964526245.1 uncultured Chloracidobacterium sp.
GGATAAAGGCCAACCGCGGAAGCCTTCGCGGCATAACGCACAAGCATATCGAGGGCGTTGAGCGGTTGGTAAGGAGCGAGAAGAGCGGAAAAGTGGCTGAACTGCCTGGAAATCGTGTTATTGTAAGGGCACGCGGCCGGTTGACCTTTGAATAGAAATACGAGCATCCGGTCCCGGAGGTTGACGTAAATGGCAAAGAATTTCCTGTTGTTCCTCGGCGGTTTGTTTGCCGGTGTACTTTTGCTCGGTAGCATTTTGCTCCTTTGGGCGAATTTTCCCGAAGGCGCTGAGAAACGAGAAGAGGTCGGACTGGAAAGTGCCCTTGAATTGGTTCGGCAGGATCGCATACGCGAACTAAAAATTACCAAAGACCGCCTTGAGCTTGATTCGAAGGACGGTAGAAAGCTAAGAGCAATGCTCGATGTGAGCGATGCGACCCGCGACCAGATCTATGCGGCGGTCGCCGGTACGGAAACAAAGGTTATCCTCGAGCATCGATCCGCTAGTGTGTTTTTGCTTCTAATCTTGAATGTTCTTCCGTTCATGCTCTTTGCTATGTCAATTGTTGCGATCGGCATCTTGGTTGTTGTTGCCTTCAGGCACTTCGGATCGGGGCTGAAATAGGTTGAAAAAAGGGCATCCGGCGCCTACAATCAAAGGTTGGCTTGTAATGTTGGCCTGTCGCTTCGATGACAACGGAGCGGCAGGCTGTTACATCTAACACAGGTTACAGATGATCCGGGCCCGATGGGCAGGATCAGGAGGCAGTAAATTGAACTCAAAGGCAAGACAAGTATTTCTTTGGTTGATGATCATTTCGAGTGCGTTGCTGTTTGTCTGGTATCTCCAGGGCAAGCAATCAAAGCCGGCACAGGAACTCTCATTTGATGCCGCCCTGACACAAATCAGGAACAAGGACATCAAAGAGCTGACGATGAAGTCCGACACACTTGAACTCGTCAATATGGCGGATGAAAAGTTGAGCGCAAAGCTCGATGCAAGTGATGCGACCCGCGACCAGATCTATGCGGCGGTCGCCGGCACGGACACCAAGGTCATTCTCGAGCAATCATCTAGCGGCATCGGCTGGCTGCTCCTTATCAACCTGCTTCCGTTCCTTCTTCTCGTAGGTTTTCTTGCCTTTACACTGCGGCAAATGCAGGCGGGCGGAAACAAGGCCCTGAGCTTTGGCAAATCAAAGGCAAAGCTTCTCAATAACCAGCAGAAGCGAGTTACGTTCAAGGACGTTGCCGGAGTTGAAGAGGCCAAGGAAGAGCTTCAGGAGATCATCGAATTTCTCAAAGACCCGCAAAAGTTCCAAAAGCTCGGCGGCAAGATACCGAAGGGTGTCCTAATGGTCGGCCCTCCGGGAACGGGCAAGACCTTGCTCGCCAAGGCAGTTGCCGGCGAGGCGAACGTTCCGTTCTTCTCGATCTCCGGCTCGGACTTTGTTGAGATGTTCGTCGGCGTCGGTGCGAGCCGCGTCCGCGATCTTTTCGAACAGGGCAAGAAAAATGCACCGTGCATCATCTTCATCGATGAGATCGACGCCGTCGGGCGTCATCGCGGTGCGGGACTCGGCGGCGGCCACGATGAGCGTGAACAGACGCTCAACCAACTGCTGGTCGAAATGGACGGGTTCGAATCGAACGACGGTGTCATTCTGATGGCTTCGACCAACCGCCCCGACGTGCTTGACCCTGCACTTCTGCGGCCCGGCCGCTTTGACCGCCGCGTTGTCGTTGGCCGTCCGGACGTTCGCGGACGCGAGGGTATCCTTAAGGTCCACACGCGAAAGATCCCGCTCGACGAAGGCGTTAACATCAACGTTATCGCTCGCGGAACGCCCGGCTTTACCGGTGCTGACCTCGCCAACATCGTCAACGAAGCGGCACTCAATGCCGCACGGTTCAACAAGAAGGTCGTGACGATGAGCGACTTTGAGATCGCCAAGGACAAGGTGATCATGGGCGCCGAACGCAAGAGCATGGTGCTTTCGGACGCCGAAAAGCGGCTGACCGCGTATCATGAAGCGGGCCATACGCTTGTCGGGCTCAAGGTGCCGGCGGCCGACCCGGTTCATAAGGTTACGATCATTCCGCGCGGAATGGCCCTTGGTGTGACGCAGCAGCTTCCAGAAGCCGATCGCCACAGCTATACCCGCGAGTACATGATGAGCCAGATCGCGATCCTCATGGGCGGACGCCTTGCCGAGGAGATCTATTTCGGTGCGGACAAGGTCACGACCGGAGCCTCGAACGACATCGAACGGGCGACCGAGCTTGCCCGGTCAATGGTCTGCGAATATGGCATGTCCGAGCTTGGGCCGCTTACATTCGGTAAAAAGGATGAGCAGATCTTCCTCGGCCGCGAGATCGCACAGCACCGTGACTACTCAGAAGATACGGCGATCAAGATCGACCAAGAGGTCAAGAAGCTCGTTACGCAGCAGTACGAGTATGCGCGAACGATCCTGATCGACAACGCTGAAGCGATGGTCCGGCTCTCGGAAGCATTGCTTGAGAACGAAACGCTTGACAGCGTGCAGATCCGGCGGGTCGTCGCCGGACTGCCGCTCGACGGCACCGAGCCGGAAACCGGCGGCGATGACAACGGCTCTCCCGAGCCGGCCGAATCGACCGGAAGGTTCAAGAATCCGATCCTTCCTCCGATAACGCCGAACAATCCGGCAACAGCGTAGGACGTGGAAAAGTGAGAAAGTGAAAAAGGGGAAAAGATAAAATGCTTTTCCCCTTTTCTTGTTTACTTGGCATTCTGGTCAATTATGATCTGGCAAACCGCACGTCGGGGAATTTCGCTCGAGCGGCCTTTGGTGATGGCGATACTGAACGTGACGCCCGACAGCTTTTCCGATGGCGGCCGATACGCTTCGCTCGATACCGCGCTCAGGCGAGTGGAGGAGATCATCGGCGAGGGGGCGGACATCATAGACATCGGCGGCGAATCGACACGGCCCGGCAGCCGTAGGGTTACCGCAGATGAAGAATGCGAGCGAGTGTTGCCGGTCATCGCCGCTATCACAGAGCGTTTTGACGCGCCGGTCTCCATCGATACAAGCAAAGCAGAGGTCGCCCGGGCGGCGGTCGAGGCCGGTGCCGAGATCATCAACGACATCGCCGGGCTTCGCTGGGATCCGGAGATCGCCGATGCGGCTGCTGCCACCGGCGCCGGGCTAGTGCTGATGCATTCCCGCGGCGAGTTTGGGACGATGCATACTCAGCCGCCGGTCCAAGATGTAATTGAAGAGGTAACAAGCGGCCTCAGACATTCGGTTGCGGAAGCTCGCCAACGCGGTATCCGGAACGAACAGATAGTGCTAGATATCGGTATCGGTTTCGGCAAGACGCCCGAACAGAACTTAGAGTTGCTTGCCAAACTTGATAAACTATCGACCTCGCTTGAGGGATTTCCGCTCTTGGTCGGCGCTTCGCGAAAGTCTTTCATCGCAAAGACGCTCGGTGATATGCCGCCCGAGGAACGGCTTCCGGCAAGCCTTGCCGCCGCAGCAGTCGCGGTCGTACATGGTGCCCGCATTATTCGGGCCCACGATGTCGGCGAAACGGCACAGGCGGTCCGCCTTGCGGCTGCTATCTTGGAGCAACGATGAAGTTTCTACGCCTCGCAGCATTTCTTGCACTTGCCCTTGCGGCCTCCGGATTTACCGAATGTTACAAGCCGGTGACCAACTCGGGCCTCCCGAAGCACATCAAGACCGTCGCGGTGCCGGCGTTTCAGGCTGAGGCGAAGGGGCTTCGATATCGCGTCGAATCGCGGTTTACCGAGGCCGTTAGCCGAGAGATCATTCGCCGCGGCAATGGTCTGAAGGTACAGGGCTCGCAGAAAGGCGCTGATGCCGTAATCGAGGGCACGATCCGCGATTTTACGTTCACGGGAGTTTTGCTTGACCGCGAAGGGCGGGCACGGGTTTATGAGGTAACGATAGTTGCCGCTGTCACCATCCGCGATCTAAAGGAAGAGAAGATACTCTACGACAACCAGAACTTCGTTTTCCGCGATTCGTTCGAGTTTTCCGAAGACCCGCGGTCGTTCTTTAACGAAGAGGATCCGGCGGTCGACCGCATTGCCCGAGCCTTTGCCGAATCGGCCGTATCGGCCTTCGTGAACGGTATCGGAGTTCGCGAAGAGAAGAAGTAGGCCCGCACCGCAGATGCCCGAGATCTCGAAGGAACAACTCCGTAACCATATCAAGACGGGAAGTTTTGCTCCGGTCTATCTGCTTCACGGCAGCGAGGCCTATCTACGCGACATTGCCGCACGGACGATCGCTGACCGGGCGTTTTCAGAGGGCGAACTCCGGGAGTTCAACGACGATCGTTTCAGCCTTACAGACCCCGACGAAATAGTTCGGGCGCTAGCCGCGGCGGAGCAGCTCCCGATGATGGCTGCGCGGCGAGTGATCCGGATTTCTGATGTCCGCGTTGCGGCGGCCGCAAATCGCGACACGCTCAAAGAGGACGCCCTGCCCCGGCTTGAGAAGTATCTTGCCGACCCTGCGCCGAGCACGGTGCTCATTCTGATAGCCGACGAACTGAACGGCAACCGCAAAGCGACAAAGCTCTTGAAACAGCACGCCGCCGCGGTTGAGTTCGCTCAGCTCGAGGGCCGCGAGCTTGAGGACTGGGTTCGCCGGCAGTTTCAAGACCTTGGGGCCGAGCCCGCAGACGGCGCTATCCGGTTTCTGATCGCGACCGCAGGATCGGAGCTGCAGCGGCTTTCGAACGAGATCAAAAAGCTCGCCGCCACCGCGATGCCCGAAGGGCGAGTGACGGTGGAAATGATCGAAGCGGTCGTCCCGCACTCGCGCGAACTCTCCAATTTTGACCTGACCGATCACCTGATCGCCGGCCGGAAGGACCGAGCTTTGAAAGTTCTCCGCAAATTGTTCGACGACGAGGCCGAACCGCTAATGCTGCTCGGGCTTATCGCCTCGCGTTACCGCGGCCTACTAATGGCAAAGGAACTAATGGACCGGGGTGTGGACCGAGGAACCGTCGCAAAGCGTGCGAAGATCTTCGGGCCCGGAGCCGACGAGGTTTTTGCCGCGGCTCGAAGAACTGACCGCAGGCGTCTTGCCTCTGCAATACAAAAAATGGCCGCGGCCGACCTGGCGATCAAGACCTCGGTCGGCGGCGGCGGTAAGGCAGGAGCTGAGATGCAGATCGAAATGCTCGTCTGCGAACTTGCCGAATTATAGATCCGGAGAAAAGGGTTGTAGGGGCAGCATTTCGGCTGACCATTGGGGACGTCACCTGGGAAAGGAGGACGGACCGGGACAAGCCCTGCCCCTACAAGGTTGAGCGGGCCGCATGTACGCGAGCGGCCCCGGATATTGTTTAGATAGGCTGATTGCCAAGAGCTTCGTTGAAGTAGTGGTAAAGGTCGTTATAGTCGATCAATGCGCGGTTAAGGATAAGCGGAAGCTGCTTGATGTCGCGGGTGTTGACGATCAGGTTCATGTTCCGCAGAAACGCCTCGTGGGCGTTCATCGTAGTTCCGGCGTCCTCGAGCGATACGAGAAAGAGCTTGCGGCGTTCGGATGAATACATCGCATTCGCCTTTTGCTGGATGATCGCGGCCCCGCCGAGTTCGGCGGCGAAATCCGGCGAGAAGATCATTATGCCGGTCTTGCCCTCGCGTAGCCGTTCATTGGCCTGGGCCGGTGTCTCGGCAATATAGACCTTGTAACCGGCCCCGGTGAGCACTGCGGCGACCTCGTCGCGTTTTTCCCCGAGGCACAGGAGCACACGGCGAGCTTTCTTACCGATCTCGTCGTCCTTATCGAGAGCCGCCCCGCCATGCTGAAGAGCGGAAAGCAGCGACCGCAAGGCCTGGTTTATCTCCTGTTCGGATTCCTTTTCCTCAAACTCTGCAGGACCGTTCGGAACCGGCGGTGCGGGCTTGCTCGCCTCAAGTTGGCTTGCCGGCGAGCCGGCTGCGGCCGATTCCTTGTTGGCCCGGAGCATATTCTGGCACCGCGGGCAGCGAACGGTGAAGATCGTTGTCGGGATCTTCGATTCGTCCACCTGGAGTGAGACGGAGCAATTGTCGCAGCGGATGATCATATCGTTAAAGATTTTTAGTTACGGTGTTGGCGATCGCGAAGGCTATTCAAGCATGTCGAGAACCGAGGCGGGGGCTTTAGCAGCGGGCGGCGGTGCGATCGGGTCAACGACCGGGGCTTTGACGTTCATTCCGCCGTTCAATCCGCCGCCGAGACCCGATTGCGAAATATAGTCCTCGGTCGAAGAAAGACCCTTTAGCTGGAGCAGCAGGTTGTTCTGGTTGGTCGCGTAAGAAAGGCCGTCCTCGAGCGTAATGATCTTATCCTCGATCATCTTGCGGATGACCGAATCGAAATCCTGCATTCCGTCTATTTCGCCGTCGCGGATGGCATCGAGCAGCGTCTTGCCTTCGCTCTCGCCCTTTTCGATGTATTCGCGCGTTCGCGGATTTGACCTCATTACTTCGACGGCAGCGATCCGGCCCTTGCCGTCGGCCCGCGGGATGAGCCGCTGCGAGACGATGTAGCGGAAGGTCTGGGCGAGCCGTGTCCGGATGACGCGTTCTTCGTTCTTTGGATAGAGCCCGATGATGCGGTCGATGGTCTTCGAGGCATCAATGGTGTGCAGGGTCGAGAGAACAAGGTGGCCAGTCTCAGCGGCCTCAAGAGCGATCTCGGTCGTTTCGAGGTCGCGCATCTCACCGACGAGGATGACCTTCGGTGCCTGGCGAAGTGCGGCACGAAGAGCCGAGGCAAAGTCCTTCGTGTCGTGGCCAACCTCGCGTTGGTTGATGGTCGATTTCTTGTGGTTATGAAGAAACTCGATCGGATCTTCAATGGTGACGATGTGATAGCTCTTCGTTTCGTTGATCTGGTCAATGATGGCCGCGAGCGTCGAGCTCTTACCCGAACCGGTCGGCCCGGTCAGCAGAACGACACCGTTGCGAAGCTCGCATATCTCAGCGAGTTGCGGCGGCAGATTGAGCTGCTCAAAGCTTGGGATGTCGTGCGGGATCACACGCATCACTATCGAATATGAGTTTCGCTGCTGGAAGATATTGACGCGAAAACGGCACTTGCCGGGCAAGGCATAGCTCAGGTCGGCCGTCCGAAAGCGGGCGAGGTTGGCGGCCGCTTCGGGGTTATCGCGAAGAAGGGCGAGGGCGATCTGCTCGGTCTGGAAGGCGGAAAGCCGCCCAAGGCCCATAGGCG
>CAZGLZ010000062.1:0-21227 GCA_964526245.1 uncultured Chloracidobacterium sp.
ATGTGGACGTCCGATATGGTCGAAAATATCTTTGAGGCGAGGCCGGTCGAGGCTCGCAGGCCCTCGCCGACGACGCAGATGACGGCGTAGCTCGGCTCGACCTCCACATCGCCGAGCCGCGAGAGTTCCTCGACGATCTTCTCGAGCGAGCCGGTTGAATCCAGCGTCAATGCGATCGAGACCTCCGAGGTCGAGATGACGTCGATCACCGTCCGATATCGGTCGAAGACCTGAAACACCGCACTCATAAAGCCGTAGCTCCCAAGCATCCGTGCCGAGGTTATTCGCAGGATCGTAATGCCCTTTTTGCTCGCGATGGACTTTATCTTGTTCGGAGCCTCGCCCGATTCGGCAACGACCATCGTCCCAACCGCATCTGGTTCGAACGTATTGCAAACTCGTACGGGTATGCCGTGGTCGACCGCCGGTTTTATCGTCTTCGGGTGCAGGACCTTTGCGCCAAAGTAAGCAAGCTCGGCCGCTTCCTCATATGAAAGCACGGGAATCGTTCTCGCCTCCCTGCAGATCCGCGGGTCGCAGGTCATCACGCCCGTCACATCCGTCCAGATCTGAAGCTCGCCGGCATCTATCGCCGCCGCGACGATCGCCGCCGAAAAATCCGAGCCGCCGCGGCCGAGCGTCGTCGTCTCGCCGGCACGATTTCCGGCGATGAAGCCGCCCATGACCGGAACTTCGCCCGCTGCCGTCGCCGGTACGATCTCAAGCCGGACAAGTTCCTCCGTCTCGTCCATTATCGGCGTCGCCGAGCCGAACTCGTCGTCCGTCACGACCAGCCGCCGCGAATCGAAATGCCGCGAGTTCACTCCCCGCGACCGCAGCACCTCGGCCAAAAGCCGCGACGAAAGCTGCTCGCCGTAGGAAACGATAGCGTCCTTGAGCATCGAGAGCGGCAGCGAACGCCGCGATGTGCGAAGCAGCAGGTCCGAGATCTCACCGCGGGCAAGGTCGAGCTCGGTCCCGAAAAGGTTCGGCCCATCGGCCGCAATGAAGTGTCCGGCGACCTCCACGTGCCTTTCCCAGTGCGGTTCAAGCGAGGCGACCGCACCGGCAAGGTCGCCGCCCTTTGCCAGGTCGAACGCGGCGAGAAGTGCGTCGGTCACCTTCGTCATCGCGGAGACGACCACCACCGGCCGCCGCTCCGTCTGGCTCGAAACGACGTGGACAACGCGCTCGAAAGCGGCGACGTCGCCAACGGACGTCCCGCCAAATTTCATCACTGTCGGTGCTTGTCTTTCGCTCACGGTCAAACCAGAAGTTCAACCGTTTCTTATGGCATTGTCAAGTTTGGCTGATGGCGACTTTCATTCGTTCGTGTGGACGGCCGCCTGATCGACGCGGCCGATGGTCTGGTACCCGAAAAGCCGGACGTCCGGCGAGAGATAGCCATCCTTTACGGGTTCGTCGCGAACGAGGTCGGTGCTCAGGTATTTCTTGTTGTCATCGCAGAGAACGGTCGCCACGATGGCATCACCGCCGAGCCTTTCGAGAGCGATCAACGCCCCGAGGAAATTCGCACCCGACGAGATGCCGACCGCAAGCCCGAGGTCCTTTGCCAGCTTCTGCGCCATCAGGATCGAGTCGCCGTCCGAAACGCTTATCACCTCATCAAGCTTTGCAAGGTCGCAGATCGCCGGGATGAATTCGTCCGAAATGCCCTGGATGCGATGGCTTCCCACCTTGTGACCGGTCGAGAGCGTCGGCGACTCGGCCGGTTCGAGCGGGTAGAGCTTTATCTCGGGGTTGCGTTCGCGGAAGTAAGCGGCACATCCCATTATCGTCCCGCCCGTCCCGACTCCCGCGACAAACGCATCGGGCTCAAACCCGACCCGCCCAAGCTGATCCCAGATCTCGGGCGCCGTGGTTTCGTAATGTGCTTCGGGGTTTGCGAGGTTCGAGAACTGATGCGGCAGAAAGACGCGTCCGTGCTCATATTTGAGCGCGTCGGCCATCTCGATGCTCCCGAGAAATCCGCCCTGCTCGTGCGAAACAAGGGTCACCGCGGCCCCATAGCTCTTCATCAGCGAGATGCGTTCCTGGCTCATCCATTCCGGCATAAAGACGTGAACCGGATTGCCGAATGCGTGTCCGATGGCGGCAAAGGCGATGCCCGTGTTCCCGCTGGTAGCCTCCGCGATCACATCGCCGCGGCGGATCGCACCGTCGCGATAGGCGCACTTAAGGATGTGAAACGCCATTCGATCCTTGATGCTTCCCGAGAGATTCAGATGCTCCGCTTTAGCAAACACCGTTCGGCGTTTGCCCTTGTAGTGGCAATGGATGGCAAGCAGCGGCGTGTTGCCGATCAGGTTCTCTACGTAATTGGAGCTTGCCGGAAGAGCGGCAAAGTGGCTTTGAAAATCGCTTAGGCTGTTGGTGTTCATGGTAAGGTCGTCCGTTAATCGGTTACCACAAAAGAGCCCGCGAAAATGTGCTAACGGTCACAATCGGGCCTATCCGCAGAGCACGGCACCGCCGTTCACGTTCAGGATCTCGCCGGTAATATGCCGTGCCCAAGGCGAGAGGAGAAAACAGATCGAAAGAGCGATGTCGTCGGTCGTCGCGATGCGTTTCATCGGGATCGAATTGATAACGCTCTGTTCATACGCCTTGTCTTCAAAGACCGGCCGGACCATCGCCGTCTCGATCCAGCCCGGTGCCACGCAGTTGACCCGGATCTTCGGGCAAAGCTCGCTTGCCAATGCCTTTGTGAACGAGATCTGGCCGCCCTTCGAAGCTGCGTAGTTCGAGTAGTTCGCCTCGCCGCGTTGGCCGGCGGTCGATGAAACAAGCACGATCGCTCCCGACTCGCGTTTCTTCATCGCCGGAACGCAAGCCTTGGACATGGCCCACGCCGATTTGAGGTTCGTATTCAAAACACGGTTCCACGTCTCTTCGGTCATCTCCTCGATCGGCGCACCTTCCCAGATACCGGCGTTAAGCACGAGCAGATCGATGCCGCCAAATTCCTCGATCGCCTTTTCCGCAACCTTGCGGGCGGCCGCGAACTCCGAGACGTCGCCGGCGATGGCGATCGCCTTTACACCAAGCGACGTGCAGCGATTGACGGTCTCATCCGCCTCGGCGTGGTTCTGCAAATAATTGACGACAACATTCGCCCCGCCCTCCGCGAGCCGTTCCGCCGTCGCCCGCCCAACGCCCCGCGATGCGCCCGTAACGATCGCCGTCTTCCCGGAAAAGAGACCCTTTGGCAACTCGACCCCGACCACATTTTCACCCATACGAATAATTTTTACCGCAGAGTTGCTTATACGCAAATCCCGCGGCCCGCGAAAACGCCCACGGGTCAGTGCCGCTCGAAATCCGCTACGCCCGACCTAACTCTGCGTCTCGGCGTCTCTGCGGTAAAATGCCTCGTATGCAGGACACAAATCTCCTTGAAGATCAACCAATTGCCTGGTGGCCGACGCCCGACGTCATCGAACGAGCGCAGCTCACGAAGTTCATGAAGCAGGTCGGCGTCTCGACCTGGGACGAACTTTACGAATTCTCGATCCGCGATGTCGAAAAGTTCACCGAAGAAGTGCTGAAATTCCTAGACATAAAATTCGACCCGCCGTACGAGAAGCTCCTCGACACAACCAACGGCGTCGAGTTTCCGACGTGGTTCGAGCGGAGCGCGGACACTCCTGTCCGCATGAGCGTCGCTTCGACGCGAACAGGCGCGCAAGATTCTCAGTCGTCGAGCAGTGACGCGAGTCTCGCCGGAGGAACCGGCGATGCGGACAAGAGTGTCCGCGCTCCATCCGCTGGCCTAAACATCACGACCATGTGCCTCGACCGCTGGCAGACGGATGAGACGAAAGACCAGCCGGCGGTGATCTGGGAAGGCGAAAACGGAAAATCAGAAGTGCTAACGTATGAAGAGTTATTTCGGTTCGTAGAGTGTTGCGTATCCGGTCTACGAGTCAATGGCTTCAATAAAGGTGACGCAATCGGTATTCATATGCCGATGATTCCAGCCACTTTAGTAGCATTACTTGCTATAAACCGAATCGGAGCTATCGCTGTGCCAGTTTTCTCTGGCTATGGTGTTTCGGCAATCTCGGCCCGCCTCAACGCAGTCAATGCGAAGGGCCTGTTCACATGCGAGAGTTTCTCGAGACGTAGCAAGTCAGTGGACGCTCTCTCGACTGCCGATAACGCGGTTTCGGACGTACCGACAATTCAAAAGGTCATTGTCGTCGAAAACTACCGACGTCTTGAATTCGATTCGCCGTTATATCAGAACTTTTGGCACGACTTAATGAACTTGGGTTTCGGAGAGATTACCCCGGAACCCACTTCCGCCGAAGACCCGCTGATTATCCTTTACACCTCCGGCACGACCGGCAAGCCGAAGGGCATTGCGCACACGCATGCGAGTTTTCCGATCAAGGCGGCCCAGGATATGGCGTTCGGCACCGACGTCGGCCGCGGAACCCGCATCAGTTGGTACACGGACATCGGCTGGATGATGGGGCCGTGGCTGATCTACGGAGCGCTCATCAACGGCGCGACCATCTGCATCTACGACGGCGCTCCCGATTACCCAACGCCCGACCGAATGTGGGAATTTTGTGCAAAACACAAGGTCGAGGTGCTCGGCATCTCGCCAACACTTATCCGATCGCTAGCAGCGAGCGAAGAAAGCTCCCCTCCTTACGAAGGAGGGGTGGCAGCCGCTTCGGCTGACGGGGTGGTTCTCCCTCGTGACGCAGAGAACCACCCCCCGGCTGAAGCCGTACCCCTCCTTCGTAAGGATGGGAGTTCTAAGGCTCCCTTCGAACGCCACGACCTCTCTTCGCTTCGCATCTTTGCCTCGACCGGCGAGCCTTGGAATCCGGCGCCGTGGTGGTGGCTGTTTGAAAAGGTCGGAAATTCAAAGCTGCCGATAATAAATTACTCGGGCGGTACGGAGATCGCCGGCGGCATTCTGATGGGCAACCCACTTTTGCCGATCAAGCCCTGTTCGTTCCCTGCTCCGTGCCCCGGAATGGATGTCGATATCCTCGACGAGGACGGCAATTCGGTGCCGGACGGCAAGGTCGGCGAGCTTGTCATCAAGCAACCGTGGATCGGAATGGCACGCGGATTTTGGCAGGAAAAGGAACGCTATCTCGACACCTATTGGCGGCGGTTCAAAGACATCTGGGTCCACGGCGACTGGGCAATGCGGGATAAGGACGGCCACTGGTTCATCCTCGGCCGCAGCGACGACACGCTAAAGGTCGCCGGCAAGCGCGTCGGCCCCGCCGAGGTCGAATCGCTCCTCGTCGCCCATCCGCTCGTGACCGAAGCCGCCGTCATCGGCGTCCCCGACGAAGTAAAAGGCACGGCAATGGTAGCCTTTTGCGTCTTAAGCTCCCCTCCTTACGAAGGAGGGGTGGACGCCGCTTCGGCGGACGGGGCGGTTCTCTCGCTTGAGAAAGAGCTGAAAGCCCTGGTGGCCAAAGACATGGGCAAGCCCTTGGCACCATCGAAGATCCACTTCGTCTCGGCCTTGCCCAAAACTCGCAACGCCAAAGTAATGCGCCGCGTCATCCGCTCCGCCTATCTCGGCGAGAACCCGGGCGACCTTTCGGCTCTCGAAAACCCGCAAGCGGTCGAAGAGATCGCGGCCGTGGGCAAAGATTCGGAGTAAGATCTAAAGATGGTCCGTAAAGAGGAAAACAGCCCGCATCAAGCCGGAGAGGTCCTCGCCTCGCGAGGCGAGAACGTGATTGAGCAATTGTCCGAAGCTGTTCGGCCCGACAATGCCGAGGGCATCCACGACCTTCGTGTCGCGATCCGCCGCCTTCGAACCGCGATGCAGGATCTCGGCTCGATTTCTGATAAAAAAGCAGGCCGAAAGCTTAATAAAGAGTTGAAAGCGATCGCAGACCTTGCCGGTAAGGTTCGCGACCATGATGTAGCCATCGCGGTGCTCGAACGTCTCACCGGCGAGGCTGAAGACCCGCAGATCCTTCTGGGCATCAATGAAATGATCGCCGGCCGCCGCTCACGTCGAGACACAGATCACCAAGCCCTCTTAACGTCGCTTTCGCCCGAAAGCACGGAGGAACTCGCTGCCCGAATCCGCAAGTTCGCCGGTTTCGATAGGCGAGTCGCGATGGATCCGGGACTCGCTGCCGCCGTGATCGGCGAACGTTGCCTCGCGTTCCTCGAACTCGTGCCGTCGCTTTACGATCCGGCCGATACCAAACGCCATCATCGTTTGAGGATCGCCGCCAAAAGGCTTCGCTATTCCGCCGAGCTTTTCGACCCGCTCGCCCAAAACGAGAACTCCGCCCCGAGGCTCATCGCCGAAATGCAGGATCATCTCGGCGATATGCACGACTGCGACGTCTGGATCCGGGCGCTAAGCAAGAACCTCAAACGCTACGTCAAGAACGTCGGTGAAGCGACCCCCCGAGTTCCTCGCCGCCGAGTGGCTGCTGGGCGAGTTCGTCCGCCGCCGGGCAAAGCACTATCGCGAAGCCCTCCGGCTTTGGATGGTGTGGGAACAAACCGGCTTTATCGATTCGATGCTCTCCACATCAGCCGACCAGTCGCCAGAAACTGAAATTCCCGAGTCATCAACTTCTGGAAAAGTTGAAGGTTAAGATAATCTCTTCGTCTGAGGGAAATAACGAGATGCGGATCGTCATCGACACTAATGTGCTTGTTTCCGCCGTTCGAAGCCGAAACGGGGCTTCGTTTAAGCTACTCTCAATGATCCCTGATCCGAGGTTCGAACCGGCCGTTTCGATAACACTCTACTTTGAATACGTTGATGTTCTACTCCGCCCTGAACACATACCGCCCGGGAGAACTGCGGAAAACGGATTGAGCTTCATTCGCCGTTTTCTTACCTTTTGTCATAAGCACGAGATGCGGTTTTCTTGGCGGCCGCTTCTCAAGGATGCTGACGATGACTTTGTGCTCGAGTTAGCGATCGAATCCAACAGCCGATATATTGTTACGTTCAATAAGGCAGATTTTGGTAATATGGAGATCTACGGGATCGAAGCGGTCACGCCCGCTGAGTTTTTGGGGTTGATGAACAAATGAATGCTGTAACGTTAAAACTTCCGGATTTCTTGCTCAAAAGGATCGAACAACTATCTCGGGAACGCGGTTTCTCGGTCGAGCAATTTCTTGCAAGCGCCGCGGCGGAGAAACTCGATGCAATGCTCGACCCCGAGTTCCTCGAGAAAGAGTCGCGGCGAGGTTCCGCAAAGGACTACGAAGAATATCTTTCAGCCGTTCCCGATGTACCCGCGACCCCTGAAGACCTTGTAAGGTGATCCACTTTTCGCCTTGTTCGGATGATCGGCGGCGTTGAGGGAGAATAAGATGATAAAGCAGTACTTGTTCGTTGCGTTTGTACCGTTGGTTTCATTCTCACTTGCATCAACTGCATGCGTCTCATTTCCCTCTAAAAAGAGTGACGCGGTTCGTGCTGCAACGGTACCGGAAGAGATGCACGAACACCGATTCACTGCAAAGGTTAGTTTCGAGAACGACCCCAACTGGAACGTCCGGCAGATGCCGACGGAAAGCTCTATCGCTTTTGAGCGACTTCAATTTGTTGACGCTGTAACGGGATACGCAGTCGACGGGAAGGCCAACCTCTACAAAACGATAGATGGTGGCGTTTCTTGGAATAAGATGAAGACGTTTCCTGGTTCTTCGATCAGCAGCACTTTATTTCCTACTGAAGATATAGGACTTGTTGCAACGCATACAATTCCTGATTCGTCAATCGGCGGAGAAAACGCACTTGCACGTATCTTTCGCACAGTTGATGGAGGCAATAGCTGGACTCAGGTCTTCGAAGGCCGATCATTGGGAATAGACTCACTTAGTGTTTCCAAGTCGCGGGTTGTTTTCGCTGCTGGCTCGAAGTCTGCGGTAGTCGATTCCGTTCTTGAATGGAGTCCTCTTTTTATATCTTCCTCTGACGGTGGAACAAGCTGGAACGACATTTCGGGTGGGCTGATCCAAGAATTTGAGCGCGGCAACAGGATCAATGGGATGCCGACCGACATCATCGCCGACGATAATTTAGTTACCGTAGTAACCCATCATGGGAGCATCATCTCGTCGGACGATCTCGGCAAAACATGGAGTTTTCAGGCTGGCGTCGACCGACAAGGTTTTCCGTATTCGGTTAGACCTCTTGGGCGGTCTAAGAATGGGGAATTACTTCTTTATGGAGCATCAAGCTCCATGGACCATGGAACGGGTTCATTTGTAGCGTCGTGGTCAAAGGCGGCTGGGTGGAAAATTGGCCTCTTACCCCGGTACTTTCTTTCAGATGCCGTGCTTCTTTCGAGTGGTGAGATCGTTGCTGTGGGTTTCGTCTTTAAGGACGGACTCAGATCCCCGAAGACTAACATCGTGCTTTCGACATCAGACAACGGCCAGAACTGGCAACTCATTCGAGAAAGTGGCCCCGAGAACTCGTTTAACTCAATAAGCCGCTTAAGCGAAGGAAACGTTTTTGTAGCTGGAGATGAGGGAGATGCAGTAGTTCTTGAAAGAAGCTAGACGCTTTTTACCAAGTTCGTTTTCTTCCTATTGTCGAGAGTTAAGAAACGCTAATAGCCTGTACTCATTGCGTCGAGCGGGAGTTTTCGCGAAAATGTGTTGCGACCAGAGAGGGCTCTATACTCGACTCGTCTTGGGATTGGGGCGGTTGAGAACGAAGAAGAATGACCGTGCGCACGAACATTTGTCTTGTGATCTTTTTTCTGGCTATGTCCACGTATGGCCAGAACTTGGTGCTTCCGGGAATGCCGGTGCTTTCGAGTGGGGCGGGAGCGTGCTCTGAGATCAACGTAGGCATCTCTTCGCAAAGGTGGAGAGTCAGGAAAAGTGACACCTTCGAGGTTCGGGCATTTCTCCCATTTCAAGAAACAAGCAGACTCCGCTTTAAGTGGGCGGCGCAGAATGGAAAGGTCGTCTCGGGGCAAGGATCGCTCAGAGCAGAGATCAAAGCAGGTTCGAAGCGAACACCGGGTTACGTCAATGCATCCGGCTTTGTGCTCATTGAGTTGATCGTTGAACCCTTGGATGCCTCGACACCGTGTACGGTCCGTTCCGAGTTTACGATGATGGTCGGGAAGATACGCGAAAGCAACTTCTTTTCTGAGGTCGAAAGCGTTACCCTCAGCGATGCTCAGATAGCAGCATCGTGTAGCGAGGCTGATAACAGGTCTGTTCGGGTAGAAACCGTGGCATCCGATCCCGAGAACGACCCGCTGCTTTACAGCTACGCAGTAAGTACAGGCCGCATTATCGGCAACGGTGCGAAGGTCATTTGGGACCTGTCGAACGCGGAACCCGGCCTTCATCGCTTGCTTGTAGGAACCGACGACGGCAACGGCATCCATAGCGTGAAGTCCGCGACCGTAAAGGTGCTGCCTTGTGCTAACTGAGATCTATACCATAGGCCATGGGCGGCATGAGTTTGGGTATTTTCTTGAGCTTTTGCGGAAGTATGGCGTCGGGTTCGTTTGCGATGTGCGAAGCGTTGCCCGTTCGCGTTGGCCGCAGTTCAATGGGATGGTCCTCGCCGAGCTTCTCCGCGGGCAAGGCATCGGCTATGAACACTTGCCCGAGTGCGGCGGCAAGACGCGTCCAACACCCGAAGACCTAGCCTGGGGAATCGGCCGCATCGCCGAGATCGCATCCGAAACGCCGACCGTTCTGATGTGCTCGGAGTCACACCCGCTCTCCGCGCACAAGGTACCGCGGGCAAATTGCCACCGAATCGGCATGCTCTCGCCGCCCCTCCGCGCCAAGGGCTTCAGCCGCATCGTCCACATCCTCCCCGACGGCTCCGCTGCCGAATTCGACGAATCCGCCGTCCCGTCGATCTGGTAGCCCGTTGCGACCGCCGCCATTTCACTACCGACTTATTCCTTCTCACTTATTCCGGATCCTGCCGCCGGAAACGGACGAAGCTTCGGTATCCAGCATCTAACCGCCCGCCGATAAACGTTATAAGGATCGCCGAATCGCGCCGCAAGGTCATCTTCTTCCAGCGGCCGAAAAACGAACTGCCAGATCGCTGAACCCATCAACGCATAAACCGCAACCAGCGGTGACCCCAAAATGAATGCGACGGCCAGCCCCTGTCCGATACCCGAAACAGCCATTGGATTGCGAACATAGGCATACGGCCCAGAGACGACCAGCGACGTCGCATGGTCGAGCGGCAGCGGTGTTCCCTTGCCCTTTTTCGACATCACGATCGCCGACCAAACACCGGGAATGCTGAGGAGAACAAAGAGCACGGTACCGATCGCGGCCTGGCCCGGAAAGTTCCATCGCTCTAAACCGATCTTGTCTTCAACAATCGTGATCAGATACGGAAAAATGAGCAAAATGACCGACCATACAACGATGATCTGACCGAATGTCTTCGTGAGCACGTAGGCTTCCGAACTTGGCTTCGCCCGCCGAAACATCTCGCCGCCGACCGCGAGTCCGGTCGCGAACACTCCCGACCACAGCATTGCCGGCAGCATTAGCACAACCCCAAGCCAGCCTCGGTCGGTCATTAATGCCAATGCGGCGGTATACATCGTCGCATAAGCGACTCCGCCGGTGACCAACCATGCGAGATGCTCGGCGTATCGTATGTGCCGCTTTACCGCAAGTGCGACCGCAAACGATCCAGGCCCGATCAAAAGCAGATCGGGCAGCCAAAATGCCCAGAGGGTAGCGAGTGAATCGGATTCAAGGGCGAACCAGCCCTGCGACTCGGGATAGGTAAGCAGCAGTCCCCACCAACCCGCAATGGCAAGGCCTTGAATCAAGTAGTATGCCGCAGCGCCGTTTCGAACCTTTTCCATCTGATTGCTAATATCGTACGTGAAGGAATTTACCAGCCGCTATTAGCGATGTCCAAACTGCTTACGAGAGCTTCATTGAGTAGTGCATGCCGCCTCCTCGCTGACCGCGACGCGAACCTCCGCAGCGTGCTTAACCGGCACGGAACGCCGCCGCTTTGGGACCGCGAGCCGGGTTTTGCGACGTTGGTTCAGATCATCCTTGAGCAGCAAGTTTCGCTCGCCTCGGCGAGGGCGTGTTTTGAAAAACTTCAAAGCCGGCTCGGAGAGGTCAGCCCCGCTGGTGTACTTGAGCTGAATGATGCGGAACTAAAGGCGATCGGCTTTAGCAGGCAGAAGACGGCCTACGCCCGGCATCTGGCAGAAGCGGTTCTTGAAGGTAGGATCGACCTTGATGCGATCGCCGGCCTGCCGGATGCGGAGGCAAAGGCCGAGCTGCAGCGGCTCAAAGGCGTTGGCGAATGGACTAGCGACATTTATCTGTTGATGGCACTGCTCCGGCCGGATGTGATGCCCCGCGGCGACATCGCCCTGCACGCCGCTTGGCACCGTATCTCGGCCGAGCCAAAGCCTGCGGCCGATGAATTTCTCGCCATCGCCGAACGCTGGCGGCCGTTTCGCTCGGTCGCCGCCAGATTGCTTTGGCATTATTATTTGAGTGAAAAGGGAGTTCGGTGATGAAGATACTCGACGTCGGCTGCGGCGTGAATAAATTTGAAGGCGCGATCGGGCTCGATAACAACCCGCGGACGGGTGCGGATGTAATCCATGACCTCGGCGAGGTGCCCTATCCATTTCCGGACAACGAGTTTGACCTGATCATCGCCAGCCACGTCGTTGAGCACGTGCCGGATGTGATGGCGTTCATCGGCGAGCTTCACCGCATCGCCAAGCCGGGCGGGCACATCCGCATCGCGACGCCGCACTATTCGAACGCCGATTGGGCAAACGACCCGACGCATCGCAACCACATCAATAGCTACACCTTCAACACGTTCCAGCCCGGCCGTCAGGTGTTCGACTTTTACACCGACGTGCAGCTCCGTCCCGTTTCGGTCTATTGCTCGCTCGCCGGGCTCTGGAAGGCACTCGGGCTCGAGTTCCTGGTCAATCTTGACGGGCGGATGCCCTCGATGCGGTTCCTTAGGAAATTCTGGGAGCAATATCTTTGCTACATCATGCGGGGCAAGGAACTTCGGTTCGAATTCGAGGTGATCAAAGACACTGAGGCGAAAAAAAGCTGAGCGAACAAAAATTATTGGCAAACCGTTAGGGTATTGTGATACATCTTTAAGTCGGATATCTGCTTGCTCCTTTCATTTTAGAGGTTTTATGCGCATTAAAATTCTTGCCTTTTTCACACTTTTCGCGGTCGCACTCGCCTATGGCACTTCGCCGGCCGATTCAGTCACATCTAAGAGCGTAAAGCGGGCCAAGGCCAATCAGTTGGTCACGATGCTGCCCGCCTCTGACGCGATAATGACGTTCGACGTCAGCCGCGGCTTCAGCGAGGCGTTTCCGTTCATCCTGTCGTCAAAACCGGACATGCTCAATAAATGGATGGACAAGCTCGGCGAGTTTGAGCAGAAATCGGGCATCCAGCTTCGGTCGTTCGATATGGTCGTCGCGGGTATGACCGTGAAACAGACCGGCAAGGGCAAGTACGACATGGCACCGGTGATGATCGCCCGCGGAAGCGGCAATTCATCGGCTGTGATCGCGGCGGCAAAGGAAGCAGCCGGCGGAAAGTACAGGGAAGAATCGATCAGCGGCAAGACCATCTTCGTTTTCTCGTTCAAAGAGTACGCCCAGAAAAAGGCCGATGATACAGCCGCGAAGGACCCGGAAAACAAGGGAATGATCGACAAGGCACTCGGGCTGGCCTCGTCCGAGATGGCCGTAATGGCGATCGACGCAAACACCGTCGCGGCGGGCATTCCGGACCGCGTTCGTGAGATGGCCGAGGGCCGGACGAAGGTTGGCAAGGACGTTGTTGACCTGCTCAACAAAAAGCCGTTCGGTGTTATGAACTTTGCGGCAAAGGTACCTACCGGGATGAGCGATTTCCTTCCGCTCGATAACGACGAACTCGGTTCGAGCATCGACGCCATCCAGACCGCTTTCGGCAGCATGGACATCGTCGGCGGCGAGATGCAGATGGGAATGACCGCCCGGACGAAGCAGGCGGCACAGGCCGAGCAGCTTTACGACACGATGGAAGTGATGCAGAGCTTTGGCAAGATGGCTCTCGGCAGCTCAAAGCGTGCCGATCAGCAGCTCTATGCCCGGTTGATCGAGAGGGTCAAGCTCGCCCGAAACGGCTCGGACGTCTCCTTCGACATCAGTGTTCCGCAAACGGACATCGACCAACTGATGGCGATCCTGGTCAAGTAAAGCAATAGTAGAGTTATAGGAAGAACGGCTGTCCGAAACCGGGCGGCCGTTTTTAGTTTCGGCGGCGGCGATAGTTTCCCCCGCCGGAGCTTCGCTTGGCGGCCATTTGGTCGAGCCGGGAATCGTATTTTCCGACGGCGTCAAATAATGGAAAAAGCTCGAGATCTTTTGAGAGATATGCCGCCCGAAGCTCGACCGGCCGCGTTCCCGCACGGTTTATCACGCGGACCCGAGTTCCGCGAACTTCGGCCATCCATCGGGCAAATTCCTCGGCCCTCCCGACGGTCGCAGAGAGCAGCAGCATCCGGATCCTCGGCGGCGTGAGGATTATCGATTCTTCCCAAACGTGCCCGCGTTCCTCATCGGAAAGGTAATGGGCCTCATCAAGGATAACGAAATCCGTTCGGACCTCCGCTCCTTCGCGGAGCGCGTCGAAAAGCTGATTGCGAAAGATCTCCGTCGTCCCTACGATCAGCGGGGCACCGGAGTTCTCCTTGCGGTCGCCGGTCAGGATGCCGACATTCTCGGCCCCGAATTCGTCAGAAAACTCGAGATATTTGGAGTTTGTCAGTGCCTTGAGCGGCGTCGTGTACCAGGCCCGCTTGCCGGCCGCGAGCAGGCGGCGGATCTCTTCGCGGGCTATCCACGTCTTGCCGCTGCCGGTCGGCGCGGTGACGAGCACGTCCTCGGTCTCGATCGCGGCCAGAGCCTCGACCTGAAAGTCATCAGGAGCAAAAGGGGCCGGTTCCGGCACGCCGATTCCGTCCAAAAGACGCCGGACGGCCGCCGGATCACTCCGCGGGCCGCGAGGCTCGGCAGCCTCGGGCGAACTTTTCCTCGCAAGCCGGCGTTTATCCGAACGTTCATCCCTTCGGGGGCCGGATCGGCGGCGAGAGCGGTCGTTTGATCTGGATCGTGCCATCGTGGAACAAAAAATCAACGCCTGCGGGGTGCAAAAACCTTTCAAAGGGCTTGCCGAAGTGATAGAATTCTCGTTTGCATCGCAACGAATTTGCGGTGTTTTGCGTCTAATTTCGAGCAGCCCGTAGTATCGGCCGTTAATTATCGGAAATTATAGCAGTTATGAGCCAAGAGCAATCATACATAGGGACAGAAAATGCCGCCCAGACGCCGGCAGAGAAGGACTTTCTTCAGAATTACGAGCTTCGCGGCTGGGAACTTTCGCCGCGGATCTACAAGATCCTTGGAGTTTCGGCGTTGGCAAACCTGCTTTTCTTTGGTGTTGCCGCCCAGACGAGCCTTTTGACGATGAAAGGCTGCGAGAGCCCGTTCGTCGGCCGAGTTTGCCAGGTGCTTGATACGGTTTACGTCGGTGCGGTGCTCTTTGGCACGGACCGCGAATTCGTTGATGCGGCATATGAGCGGATCGACCTCGGCGAGGCGGACATCACTTTTGTCGATGTGACCGGGCAGACCGGGCCGCTCGAGTATCCGGAAGGCTATTTCCAGGTCGCCAACCCGGAGCAGTTTGCCGCGATGCAGGCCGCGAATCAGAATCCGAACTTTGGGTTCAATCCGACCACGCCGGTCTATACGCCTCCGCCGGCACCACCCGTAGGTGGCGGTGTGCTTGGAAAGACTCCGCGTTTGCCTAAGGCAAACCCGAACGCCGTAAAGGGCGACGAGCCGGATCTGCCGTTCAAGATCGAGGACGAAACCGCCGATGCCGACAACGGCCGCGGCGGAAACAAGCCGCCGCTCGGCAATGCCAACACCAGCGGCCAGGTCGCGAATGCGAATACGAACCCGCAGCCGGTAAATCCGACCGACCCGCTCGCCTTGCCGGAGATGATCAACCGCCGGCCGCTGGTCGACCTCGGCAACTTCATCAACGACGAGCGTGCGAAGAATCAGCTTGACCTGCAGTCCGAGTTCGAGCTTTCGGCTCGCGGCAAACTCGACAAGAACGGCCGGCTCGACCCGAAGAACTTCCGCTACATCAAGGCCAGCGGCGAGGATGAGCGGATGATCAACGTCGTAAAAGCGTCGATCGAGGCGATAAACGTCGCCGGCTATCTTCAGTATTTGCGGGACCTTACGGGAAAGGACCTTTTGCTTGACCTGAGCCAGAACGAGACCGATATCTCGGCGGTGATCCAATCCGAGATGGAGACCGAGTCGCGGGCTAAAGCGATCAAGTCCACTCTAGACCTCGGGATAAGTCTCGCAAAACAGCGGAAGTCGGGTGAGAACGCCGACCAGAACGACAAGGACGACCTTCTCCTGCTTGAAGGGGCAAAGGTCGAGGTTGAAGGCAAGCGTGTTATAATCCGTTTCGTCGTTCCGAAAGAAGTCGCTCATCCGATGATCGAGCGGAAACTTGCGGAACAGGCAAACGAAGCGAAAAAGCCGAACGGCAACGCAGGCATGCGTCCGGCGGATAGAACGGCAGCAAAATAGATCGTGGAAACGAAGCGGACTCAAAACTCGGTCATTTTCCTCGCGACGCTGGGCGTTTACATCGGCCTGTTGATGGCCGGTGCGTCGCCGGGGATCATCGCCCAGCAATCGGCGGCGATGACGCGAAACTTCGAGCTCAGCGAAGAGTTCGAGGTCCGCGACGAGTTTGACCGCGATCCTGAGCATTCAGTTCCCGAGCTTGGGCCTGATGCGGCAGCTGAAGCTCTTTCTGCTGCCGAGGTCGAGTCGCTCGTCCGCGTTTATCTCTCGCAGTATTTTGTCGAACCGGCGGCTGACATTGCGTTTGTTGCGGCCCCGATCTCGGGTGCCGAAAACCTCTCGGCGGCCGAGCCTCAAACACCGCTCTTCTGGCCGAATGACGTCCGGGCATCTTCTGCCTTTGGCGTCGCTTCGCTTCCTCGTTCCTCGTTGAATTCTGCCGCTGCGTGCGTCTAGCAGCGGCGGGACGAGTTCAAACATCTCGCCTTTTCATTCAGCCATTCACTTAAAGAGTTGCGGTCGGGCAGCCGATCGTCCAATGTACGAACTTTGGTATGCCTTGATATTTTGACAGGCAGGCCGGTTTGGAAGGCACGCGAAAGCGTGGACTCAGAACATAAGAGGAACCAATGCCAGTAAACAGTTTTGCAGATAAATTGGTCAAGAAGATCTTCGGGTCTTCGAGTGACGTATTTCTTAAAAAGGTCAAACCGATCGTTGCGGAGATCAACGATTGGGAAGCGAAGATCCAAGGGCTTTCGGACGATGAGCTGAAGGCGCAGACGCCGAAGTTCAAGGAGCTTATCGCCCGCCGGCTCGACGGCATCGAGGACAAGGACGAACGCCGAAAGGCCGAGCAGGAAGTGCTTCACGAGATACTTCCCGAAGCATTCGCAACGGTCCGCGAGGCATCGAAACGCGTTACGGGGATGCGGCATTTTGATGTGCAGATGATCGGCGGCGTCGCTCTTCACCAGGGCCGCATCGCCGAGATGCGCACCGGTGAAGGTAAAACGCTCGTCGCGACGCTTCCTTCGTACCTCAACGCACTCGCCGGCCGCGGCGTCCACGTCGTTACGGTCAACGATTACCTCGCCTCGCGTGACTCCGAGTGGATGGGACGCATCCACCAGTTTCTCGGGCTGACCGTCGGCTGCATCCAGAACGACATGGATGACTTTGCCCGCAAGGAAGCCTACGGATGCGACATCACCTACGGAACGAACAACGAGTTCGGCTTCGACTATCTCCGCGACAACATGAAGTTCGATGTCGAGTCGCTCGTCCAACGCGATCATTATTTCGCGATCGTTGACGAGGTCGATTCGATCCTCATCGACGAGGCCCGGACGCCGCTCATCATCTCCGGTGCCACCGATGACGCGACCGATAAGTACTACGTCGCCAACGACGTCATCCCGCGGCTTGAAAAGGGCCACAAGGACGAGGAGACAAAGGTCACGACCGGCGATTACCTGGTTGACGAAAAGAACCACTCGGCCGTGCTGACAGAGCAGGGCGTCTCGAAGGCCGAGAAGCTGCTTGGCGTCGAGAACCTCTACGACCCCGGCAATATGGACCTGCTTCATTGCGTTGAACAGGCGCTCAAGGCCCATACGCTTTACAAACGCGACCACCACTACGTTGTCCAGGAAGGCGAGGTGATCATCGTCGATGACTTCACCGGCCGCCTTATGCAGGGCCGCCGCTGGTCCGATGGGCTTCACCAGGCCGTCGAAGCGAAAGAAGGTGTAAAGATCGAGCGGGAGAACCAAACGCTCGCGACCATCACGCTTCAGAACTATTTCCGTATGTACGAAAAGCTCTCCGGTATGACCGGTACGGCCGACACGGAAGCCGAGGAGTTCAATACGGTTTACGGGCTTGATGTGGTCTCGATCCCGACCCACCGGCCGATGGTCCGCAAAGACGGCTCGGACGTCATCTACCGCACGCTGCCCGAAAAGTGGAACGCCGTCGTTGAGGAGATCCGCGAACTGCACGCCAAGGGGCAACCGGTTCTTGTCGGTACCGTCTCGGTCGAAAATTCTGAGATCGTCGCCGATCGGCTCAAGAAGCTCGGCGTTCCGCACAACGTTCTCAACGCCAAGTACCACGAACGCGAGGCCGAGATCGTAGCCCAGGCAGGCCGCAAGGGAGCGGTGACCATCGCAACCAACATGGCCGGCCGCGGTACCGACATCCTGCTCGGCGGCAACCCGGAGTTTCTCGCGAACGACTACCTCAAGCGGATGGAGATCAATCCGGACGAGGCGACGCCGGAGCAATACGAAGAGCAGCTTCGCAAGGCAAAGGCGGTCGTGGCCAAAGAGCACGAAGAGGTCGTTGCTGCCGGCGGGCTGCATATTCTCGGCACCGAGCGGCACGAATCTCGCCGCATCGACAATCAGCTCCGCGGACGTGCCGGCCGGCAGGGCGATCCCGGTTCGTCGCATTTCGTCCTCTCACTTGAGGACGACCTAATGCGCATCTTCGCCGGCGACAAGGTCCGCTCGATGATGCAATGGCTCGGGATGGAGGACGGCGTCGCGATCGAATCGAAGACCGTTTCTAAACAGATCGAGCGGGCACAAAAGGCCGTCGAAGCACGCAACTTTGAAACCCGCAAACACGTCCTCAAATACGACGACGTGATGAACCGCCAGCGTGAGACGATCTACAAGCTCCGCCGGCAGTTGATGTTCGAGGAAAATCACCGCGAATATCTGCTTGGCGATAACGGCGTGGCCCGCGACCTTCTGCACGACCTGACGGACAGCATGCTGAGCCTGACGATCAGCCCGGACCAATGGGACGTAAACACCTATGCGGCGGAGATCGAAAGCATCTACAAGGTCGATCCGGCCCGCGATGCCGGGGTCGATTTCCACACGATGAACCCGGACGACATCCAGGAACGCATCTGGGCAAAGGCAAAGGCGGAGTACGAGGAGAAAGAAAAGCTTGCCGGCGAGGAAGCACTCCGAGCCTATGAGCGCTACATCATGCTCAACATCATCGACTCGCAGTGGAAGGACCACCTTGCCTCGATCGATCAGGTAAAGCAGGGCATCGGGCTCGTCGGCTATGGCCAAAAGGATCCGCTCGTCGAGTACAAGAAGCAGTCGTTCGAGATGTTCCAGGACATGCTTGACCGCATCGATACGAACACGACGAAGGCCCTCTTCCACCTTGAGGTCGTCTCCCGCGACGAGCAGGAAGAGCGTGCCCGGCTTGAACGGCTCGCTCAGCAGCGTGCCCGCAGGCAGGCAGCCGGCATGGCGTTTACCGGTGCGATGGCAACCGCCACCGCCGCCGGCGATACCGACGAGGTTCGGCATACGCCCTTCAAACGCGACCAGCCGAAGGTCAAGCCAAACGACCCGTGCTACTGCGGCAGCGGCAAGAAGTTCAAAAAGTGCCACGGAGCCGGAGCTTGATCATAGCGCGGGTAACCGTTGCGAGTTAGGAAAGTCGAAAGGCGTGGCCGTTATTTGCGATCACGCCCTTTCTTTTTCCCGAACGTCTAGGCGAACTGCGCGACGTACGCAGAAATTATGTTATCCACCCTAATAGGGACAGGGCTCGATCGAGTTATTTGATGATGGTTCCCTGCGATGCCCATGCTTTCCATTTGCCATCTCGCTTTATCCAGGTATCCGTATAACGAAGTTTCTGATCAAAGGCAATACCCTTTTCATCCTTGCCCTTCGTCCTGAAAACTCCGGTGACGACCGCGACGTGCCCGTCGAGCCGAATATTCATATCGGTAGTCTCTACCAGCTCGAGAGTCGTCTTCTCACTCATCATGCTCTTGATCTCACTACTCTTGTTGTTCAGCACGCCGTCAGCACTACTTATGCTGGTAAAATCGGGGGCGAAGTTATCTTCGAACCATTTGGCATTTCGTGCCTTGTACGCATCGTTCCAGTCCTGCTCCATGTAACCAACCATCATCGCATCGTCCATTTCGTGTCCGGTGGTGCTTACGACCTGCCAGCGACCGCCGCGTTTCTCAAGAAAATGAACGCTCCGTGTCCAGAACGTCTCGGTCTTGCCGTTCGGTGCAGTTGCAGTAATTATGTTCCGGTGGGTGATCGTCGCGGTATTTCCGGCACAACCGAAAAGGTAACGGTCATGGACGGTAGCGACCGCATTCGCCGGGCCGCCCGCCTGTGCGTTCTGCATGGTATTCTCGATCGTGGCTGACTTACCGATCATATCCGGCATCGAAACAAATTCGTCCGCGTAGATAGCGTTCAGCTTCGCCCTGTCACCGGCTTGGCCGGCTCGTGCCCATTCCCGGTCAAGAGCTTCAAGGGCCGACTTTTCTGACTCAGAGCACACCGCTAGCGATGTTCCCGCGAGAAGTGCAAGAACTAAAGTGGTCAAGATGATTTTCATTGTTTTCTCCCATCCGTTGCCGGCATTTGTTCCGTCGACAAAAAGGCTTGGGGACAGAACCGCCTAACATCAGAAAGTGATGTTCGAGGGACGAGAATGCGGCGCGGCCGCTACATCAGCCAGCGGCAACGCTCTCGCTAGTAATTTGAGAGGTGATGCGCGGGACTCTATTTCAATTTGACCTTCGAGTCAAGGCGGGTGTTCGCAGCGGAAGTGCCAGTTATCTCTATTCCTCCAGACAAAAAAGCACGACCCGATCCAGCCGTGCTTCTTCTCGGAGGCATTTACTTTTGCTATTTTTTGAGTTTCATCAGGCTGCCGTCGGCCGAGGTGCGGGTGCCGCGGGCGACGCGTTCCGCCTGCTCCATTGCCCGGAGCATATTTCCGCCAAGCACCATCAGGATCTCTTTCTCGGTGTAACCGCGCCGAAGCATCTCATAGGTCACGAGCGGAAGATCCTCAACGCCCTTCATCGGCGGGTTGAGGTAGGGAACGCCGTCATAGTCCGAACCGATGCCGACGTGCTCGATACCGGCCACCTTCTTGATGTGGTCGATGTGGTCGACGATGCGTTTGTAATCGGCAAGGTAGATCGGATTCGCCGCCGTCAGTTCGTTCTCGGCTTTGACGAACGCTGCGTAGTCGTCCTTGTATCGCTCGCGGAGAGCGGCGATCTGGTCGCGAAGCCGGGCCGAGCGTTCGCTCTGTTCCTTTGCCGTTCTTTCATCGAGGAAAGCCGGATAGAAGACGACCATTATCACACCGCCATTTTGCGGCAGCCGCTTGAGCACATCGTCCGGTACGTTACGGGTGTGGTTCGAGACGCCGCGGGCACCCGAGTGCGAGGCGATGATCGGCGCCTTTGTGATGTCGAGAGCATCATGCATCACCTTGTCCGAGACGTGTGAGATATCGATCAGGATACCGAGCCGGTTCATCTCGCGGACGACCTCTTTGCCAAAGTCGCTCAGGCCATTGTTCCGCTTTTCGTCGCCGTGGGCATCGGCCCAATCGTGCGTTACGTTGTGCGTCAGCGTCATGTAGCGGACACCGAGGCGATAGAAATTTCGAAGTGCGTAAAGCGAATTCTCTAGGGTCTAGAGTAGTTAAGCATCTTTTGATAGGTGTTAAGCTACTGAGATGCAA
>CAZGLZ010000063.1:0-21165 GCA_964526245.1 uncultured Chloracidobacterium sp.
GTCTCGCTCGATAACAAAATTGATCGAGCTATTGCAAAAGTTGCAGACGCCGTCGAAAAGAACAATCGCACCCATTAAAAAAATTCTACCGCAATTTTCGGATAGATTTTAGTTTTCACCGGTAATAAACTCGCAGGCATGGAAGACGAGGTCTTTTGGAATGCAGTAAGAACGAACGACGCCCGCTTCGATGGAGCGTTCTATCTGGGCGTCGCGACGACCGGTATTTACTGCCGTCCGTCGTGCCGGGCACGGCTGCCGAAGCGGGAGAACATCTCGTTCTTCCCGACGTGGCAGGCGGCCGAGAAAAGCGGACTTCGGGCGTGCCTTCGCTGCCGGCCGAAGGAGCACACGGGGGCCGATCCGCGGATCGCGAAGATGCTTCGGGCCTGCGAGATGCTTCGCACGGCGGAAGAACTTCCGTCGCTCGAAGAGCTTGCGGCCGGTCTTGGGCTCAGCCCCTATCATCTGCAGCGGAGCTTTAAGGAGATCATCGGCGTCAGCCCAAAAAAATATTCGGAGGCGATACGTATGGAAAAATTCAAGGAAGGGCTGCGTTCGGGCAGCGATGTTGTAACGGCGATGTACGACTCGGGCTTCGGCTCCTCAAGCCGGCTTTATGAGAAGGCGTCCCAAACGCTCGGCATGACGCCCTCGGCATATAAAAAAGGCGGGCAGGGCGTCGCCATCAACTACACGATAACCGATTGCGAACTCGGGCGGATACTCGTCGCCCGCACGATCAAAGGCCTATGCAACGTGGCGTTCGGCGATGACGACGCCGAGCTTGAGGCGAACCTCAAAAGCGAATATCCGAAGGCCGAGCTCGTAAAGGACGCGGCCGTGCTCAAGGGCTTCGTCGAGGAGATCCTCAAACACCTCGCCGGGAAGAAGAAGCGGCTCGACCTGCCGCTCGACATTCAGGCGACGGCGTTTCAAATGCAGGTTTGGGAGCTTCTCCGCAAGATCCCGTACGGCGAAACCGTCAGCTACAGCCAGATCGCCGAACTGCTCGGCGACAAGAAAAAGGTCCGGGCCGTCGCACAGGCCTGTGCCAACAACCGCGTCGCCGTCGTCATTCCGTGCCATCGCGTCGTCGGAAAAAACGGCAACCTCGCCGGCTACCGCTGGGGCATCAAGCGAAAAGAAAAGCTTCTTGAGATAGAAAACTCTTAAAAGGCCCGATGTTTATTGGGTTTCGGCGTTGTTTTATCGTCGATTTGTAAAGAAACGCAGGCAAAAAGTGCAAAAACAAATACGAATGTTTGCGTGACACTGCCGAGTGTTAGAGAAACATTGCCGAGTGTTAGCGTGACACTGTCGATTGTTAGAGAAACATTGCCGAGTGTTAGCGAAACAATCGAGTCGGTTTTTCTGACATTTGCGAATGTTTTTGTACCGATCGTGTCCGTTTTTCTGACAATGCCGTGTGTTAGAAAAGAAGTCTTGAATGTCAGTCCGACATTGTGCTAAATTTCCGCTCGCTTAACACAAGCAACTGTGCACCCGCACAGAATCCCAACAACTCAGGAGTACAAAATGCCAATCCCAAGTCGTGCATGGTTTCCCGCCTCGTTATCCGAGCGCGCAACCTGGTTTCAGAATTTTGCCACACAGTTTGCGATACTTGCGCCGAACCTTAATTTCGACGCGGGTGTCGTCCTTCAGGTCGAGAACGACAATGAAACTGTTCAGTGGCTCGCAGAAGTCGCCGTAATGGTCGATAACTACGAGAAGCAGATGACTGCCTATCGAAAAGAGATGCTCGAAGGCCCGAACTTTGCCCCTAATGTTCAGCTTCCGCCGCCGCCTGTTTATCCGGTTCCCGGTCCGCCGTCCGATCCGGGAATATTCTTCAGGCTAATCGAACTTGTCGATCAGATTCGAGTCAGACCGAATTACTCGTCGGATGACGGTGAAGCGCTTGGAATCATTCCTTCCAAGCCAGCTGATCTTATCCCCAATGAACTTCAGCCGAATCCTTCGCTGACGGCGCTTCCGGGCAATGTTGTCGAAGTTGCTTTCACGCGGGGCAAGACCGAGGGCATTGATGTTGAGATCGACGTCGATAACTCGAACTCGTGGGAACACGCGGGCAAATTCTTCAAGTCGCCGGGCGAGATCGTCATTCCGCAAAACACTCAGGCGACCGCTCGGAGCGTAAAAGTTCGGGCACGTTATCTGCTCGACAACAAGCCCGTCGGGCAATATTCGGAGATCGATCAGATCTCGACGATCCCGTAAAAGAAACCAATTGGCACATTCGGCCCGGGCAAACGCTCGGGCCTTTTTTTGTGGGTGATTTTGCGCTGATGAAACTTTTCATTTATTCTCTCCGTAAAGATTCCGTTCCATTAATTCACCGAAAAGTCTTGTTTATGAGAATGAAGCTCCTCTTGTTCGCTTTTGCGGCTCTTTTGCTTCCCGCGTCTGCCTTTGCACAATCGACAGCGATCACGAACGCCCGGATCGTCACCGTAAGCGGTGCGACGATCGAACGCGGCACGGTTGTTATCCGCGACGGGCTGATCGAGGCGGTCGGTGCCGGTGTGAATGTTCCGGCGGATGCCCGCGTGATCGATGCGGCCGGGCATACGGTCTATCCGGGATTTTTCGACGCCGTGACCTCGCTCGGGCTGCAAACGCGTCCCGCAACGCCGCAAGGCGGGCCGGGCGGCGGACAGGCCGCTCAGCAGCAAGCAGCGGCTCAATCAAACTCGCGATATCCGATGGGTTTGCGTCCGGAAGATGCTGCCGCAGATGAACTTCGTGCCGGCGAGGCCCAATTCGAGCAGGCTCGCAATGCCGGCTTTACGACGGCAGTTTCGGTCGGGCGTACGGGTATCTTCAACGGCCGATCGGCTGTTATCAATCTTGCGGGCGAGGACGTTGCGGGAATGATCGTAAAGTCGCCGGCGGCAATTCATGTTTCTTACGCGACACTCGGAATGCAATATCCGGGTTCGCTTATGGGCACGATCTCGGCTATCCGGCAGATGCTCTATGACGCAAAACGGCTTCAGGAAATGCAAAAGATGTACGCGGCTAATCCACGTGGAATGCGGCGGCCCGATGCGGATGCATCGCTCGAAGCACTGATACCCGTGCTCGACCGGCAGATGCCGATCATTTTCAACGCGAACCGCGAGATCGAGATCATCCGGGCGATCGACCTTGCGAAGGAATTTAACCTGCGGCTGATCATCGCCGGCGGGCAGGAGTCGTGGAAGGTCGCCGACCGATTGAAAGCGATCGACGCCGCGGTGCTTTTCTCGCTCAATTTCCCGAAGCGGACGACCGCCGCCTCGCCGGATGCCGACCCGGAAAGCCTCGAAATGCTTCGCTTCCGTGCCGAAGTGCCGAAGGCCGCGGGAAGGCTCGCACAGGCGGGCGTTCGATTCGCGTTCCAATCGGGCGGGATGACGAACCTCGCGGATTTCTCGGCAAATGCCGCGATGGCCGTCCAGAACGGGCTTTCGGCGGATGCGGCCGTACGGGCGATGACGCTCTCGCCGGCCGAGATCTTCGGCATCGCCGACCGCACCGGTTCGGTCGAAACCGGCAAAATAGCGAATCTGACCGTCGTAAAGGGCGACGCTCTCGCGAAGGACAAGGTCATCACACACGTATTTGTTGACGGCAAGCTCTTTGAGCCGAAAGCTCCGCCGGCACGTCCCGCGGGCAACCCGGGAACCGGAACTGGTCCTGCCGCAGCCGTAGCGGGAAGTTACAACGTAACCATCGATGTGCCCGGACAGCCGCTCACCGGCTCGATGAATTTTAGTGTTCAGGGACAGTCGATGACCGGCAACTTGACGACACAGCTCGGAGCCGCTCCGATCCGCAACGGCCGCTTGACGGGCAACCGCTTCTCGTTCGATGCAACGGTCGCCTATGGCGGTGCGAACATCGATATTCAGGTCAGCGGGACCGTTACCGGAAATCGTATCGAGGGCTCGATCGATTCGCCGCAGGGTGCCGTGCCCTTCAGCGGAACGCGTGTTCCCTAGGTTTTCTCGGACTTAACTTTCCATTTGGACAGATCGAATATGAAGAGACGAATTGGAATGCTCCTCGGCCTTGCCGCACTCGCGATACTGCCGTTCTCGGCGGCCGCTCAACAGGCGGGCGGGGACGTGCTTATCAAAAATGCAACGGTGATGACCGCCTCCCGCGGGACGCTTGAGAATACCGATATTCTCATCCGCGGCGGCAAGATCGCCCGCATCGGCAAGAATTTGCCGGCGGGAACGGCCCGGGTCATCGACGCGACCGGCAAGTTCGTGACGCCCGGCATCATCGATGCCCACTCGCACACGATGATGGACGCCGTCAATGAAGGCACGCTTTCCGTCACCTCGATGACACGTATCCGCGACGTGCTCGACCCCAAGGACGTTGCCATCTATCGCGGCCTTGCGGGCGGCGTAACGGCCGCTCTGCTGCTTCATGGCTCGGCAAATGCCATCGGAGGGCAAAGTTCGACCGTCAAGTTCAAGTACGGCCGTCCGGTCGAGGAATTCGTTGTCGAAGGAGCTCCGACCGGCATTAAGTTCGCGATGGGCGAGAACCCGAAGCGTGCGAATTTCACTATTCCCGGCCAGCCGCCGCGTTACCCGCGGACCCGAATGGGCGTGCTCGAAGTGATGCGTGATGCGTTCGTCCGTGCGAGGGATTACAAACGTTCGTGGGACGATTTCCGTGCCGGCAAGACGCGTGTCCCGCCTCGGCGTGATATGGAACTCGAGCCGATCGTCGAGATACTCGAAGGTAAACGGCTCGTCCACGCCCACGGCTACCGCTCGGATGAGCAACTCAATCTACTTCGGCTCGCCGAGGAATTCGGCTTCCGTGTTGGCACTCTGCAGCACGGGCTTGAGGCGTTCAAGTTCGCTCCTGAGATAGCTAAGCACGGTGCCGGCGTTTCGATCTTTATCGATAGCTGGAGCTACAAGCTCGAAGGCTACGATGCGACGCCCTATAACGCCTACATGCTCTGGAAGGCCGGCGTAAATGTCTCGATCAATTCCGACTCGAACGAGCGGATGCGTCGGCTCAACCTCGATGCCGCAAAGGCGATGAAGTACGGGGGCGTGCCCGAGCAGGACGCACTCAAGATGATCACGCTAAATCCTGCGATCCAGCTCGGCATCGGCAACCGCACCGGCTCGATCGATCAGAACAAGGACGCGGACATCGTCATCTGGTCCGAGCATCCGTTCAGCCCGTATGCTCACCCGGAGATCACAATGATCGAGGGCGTGGTCTATTTTGACCGCAAGGCCGACATCGAGCGTCGGGGTTTGCTCGCTAAGGAACGCGAGGAGCTCGAAAAGCTCGATATCAATAAAGCTCCCGGCTCCGGCGGTGCAGCTCCGCGTATCCCGACCGAGCGAGTTCGCGGCGACATTGGCCACATCGAGGATTCGGACATCGACGACCACGATTAATTTCTCAAACGTAAATTTATGCGTTCGAACAAGATCTCTATGCGATTCTTTAATGCATTCTTTGCCCTCGCGGCAGCGGCCTTTCTCGCCTCCGGGATCGCGGCCCAGAGCGACGCCTCGCAGCAGAACAAGACCGGGCGAGCCGGAACCTTTGCCATCGTCAATGCCCGCATCGTACCGGTGACCGGCCCGGTGATCGAGAACGGCACCGTCGTCATCCGCGACGGCAAGATAGCCGCTGTCGGCACCAACGTCTCAATACCCTCGGGTGCCGAACGCATCGATGCCAAGGGGCTTTCGGTCTATCCAGGCATGATCGATGCGGCTACATCGCTTGGCCTTGCCGAGATTCCGCTCGGTGCCAATGCGACGATGGACGTCGCCGAGACCGGCTCGATGAACGCCAATGCCAAGGCGATCACCGGCATCAATCCGCACACGTCACACGTAAATGTGACGCGGGTTAATGGCGTTACGACCGTCCATTCGGCACCGACCGGCGGAACCATCGCCGGGCAATCGGCTGTCATCAACCTCAATGGCTCGACGCAGGCCGAGATGAGCGTTGTGCCCGAGTTTGGGCTGGTCATCAACTTTCCGCGGGTCACGACCTTTGGCGGGTTTCAGCCAGGCGTCGGGCCGATAACGGTCGATTTCAACGAGGCCGTCCGTCGCCGCGATACGCAGATCGAAGAGCTCAAAAAGATGATGGCCGATGCCGAAGCCTACGCAAAGGCGAAAGAAGCCTCGGCAAAGGACAGCTCCATCCGTCCGCCGGCGACCGACCTCCGACTCGAAGCGATGGTGCCTTACATTCGCGGCGAGCGGCCGATCCTTCTCGCCGTCGAGCGTGAGCGTGATATTCGTGCGGCGGTCAAGTTCCTTGCCGACAATAAGCTGAAGGGCATAATTGTCGGCGGACAGGAAGCATGGAAGGCGGCCGATGACCTCAAGAAGAACAACGTTCCCGTTATCTTTACGAACATCTACAGCCTGCCGGTCCGCGAGGACGACCCGTACGATTTTCTCTTCGAAGGCCCGGCCCAGCTTCAGCGTGCCGGTGTGAAATTTGCCGTCGCAACCGGCGATCAGGGTGCCGAGGTCCGCGACCTGCCCTATCACGCCGGGCTCGCCGGTGCCTACGGGCTGTCGAAGGAAGAGGCCCTGAAGGCAGTGACGATCTATCCCGCCGAGATTCTCGGCATCGCAAACCGGATGGGCTCGATCGAGGCCGGCAAGGACGCCAACATCGTCGTGACCGATGGCGACATCCTCGACCCGCGGACGAACATCAAGTACCTCTTCATCGGCGGCCGCTTGCTCCCGCTGACAAGCCGCCACACCGAGCTTTTCGAGAGCTTCAAAGACCGCAAGTAGTCCTTGAAGAAAGGGCGGAGTGTCACCCGGCACTCCGCCATAGTATTCCCATCCAACTTCGAATCCCGATTCGTGTCAATCAACCATCTTTTGGTGTCTGATTAAGCTTTCAGCCACAGAGAGCGTACTTGCTACGCTCCGCTTCCTCGCTGATCGGCGGTGAGTGGTATAATTCAGCCTTGCTCTACGATCAATACTTCATCGACGACCTGAAGGACCGCGCGGATCTCGTGCGGCTGATCGAGCCGTACGCTCCGCTAAAGAAAAAGGGCGCGAACTGGATGGCTTGCTGCCCTTTTCATCAGGAAAAGACGCCGTCGTTCTCGGTCAATCCGGCGAAGGGTTTCTATAAATGCTTTGGCTGCGGCAAGGGCGGAAATGCGTTCACTTTCCTGATGGAAATGGAGGGCCTGAACTTCCCCGAGGCGGTTCAACGCGTGGCCGAAATGTCGGGCGTCCCGCTTCCCGAACCCATCGACGACAGGCAATACGAGCAAAGCAAAAAGCGAAAGGAAGAAAAGAAACAGCTCTCAGAACAGGTAATTGAGCTGAACCGGATCGCCCTCCAATTTTGGGAAAAGGAGCTCCACGGCAATAGCAAACAGGCGAAAGCGGCCCGCGATTATCTAACCGGCCGCGGCATCACGGAAGAGGTCCAACGACAGTTTCGCATCGGCTTCTCGCCCGATGCATGGGATGCATTGCTCGGTCATCTCAAGCAAACGGGAGCCGACGAAAAGATCATCGAGCAAAGCGGGCTTGTCTCTGTGAATGAAGAAAAAGAGCGGGTATTCGACCGCTTCCGCGGGCGGATAATGTTCCCGGTGCTGGACGTCAACGGAAACCCCGTCGCCTTCGGTGCAAGGGCGATGGGCGACGACCAGCCGAAATACCTCAATTCGCCGGAAACACCAGCGTACGTAAAGGGACAGCACCTCTACGGGCTTTTTCAGTCGAAGGACACCATACGGCAGAAGAAATTCGCCATCTTGGTCGAGGGATATCTGGACCTGATCGCTCTTTACCAGTTCGGCATTACGAACGTCGCTGCAAGCCTCGGAACGGCCTTCACGCCGGAACAGTCAAAGCTCCTTTCCCGCTTTACCAAACGCGTGGTGATCAACTACGACGGCGATAACGCCGGTATCAATGCTGCGAAGCGAGCCATCGAGCATCTTCTGCCGCAGGACTTTGAGATCAAGGTGCTCGTCCTGCCCGATGGCCAAGACCCGGACGACTTCATCCGCGCGAACGGAACGGAAGCCTACAACGCGGCACGCGGCAAGGCAAAACCCTTTCTCGGCTTTACGCTTGAGGCCTCACTACGTGGCCGGAGCCTCGCGAACCCTCGCGACAAGGCTGACGCGATATCCGAAGCGATGCCGGCTATTGCGGCGATCAAGAATCCGATCCAGAAGCGTGAGTCATTTGACCAGGCGATGACGTTTTTCCGTATCGATGATGACGGAATAAAGCGTGATCTATGGCGTTCAGTGCGGTCGGATTCGGTCGATTCAGGCACGATCGGGAAGCAGGTACGAAAGCTTCATCACTCGCGGATCACGGTTGCCGAGCAGCATCTTCTGGAACTGATAGTACAGGACCCAGAGCTTTGCGAAATCGTGCTTTCGTCGCTTGAGGAGACTGATCATGCCGATCTTGTGACCGGGCCCATCTTTCAGGCATTGATAAGCCGAATGGGCAACGGCGGGCTACCGACGCCGGACGAACTTCACGAGCTCTTTTCGGAGGACGAAACGCTCCACGACATCACCGGAATGCTTCAGCTTGTGGAACCGAAACGACAGGCTGGCGAGGTCATCGATGAAGTCCTTCGCTCAGCCGAAAACTGCATCTGCACGCTCCGAAAACTTGCGATCGACAACCGGCTTGCCGCCATCGCGCAGGAGATGATCGCCGCCGAAAATGCGTCGGATCCGGGGCTGGTGAATACGCTCGTAACCGAACAGCTCGAGCTTGCCCGCGTACGCCACGACCTCCTTAGTAAAATCAAGGAAATCTGATAACATAGTGGGTTTAGTTCTTGCGGCAGCCCGCTGAACTTTTTGCGTTCGGAAACGTTTAAACATTTATTGCAAACAACGGTTTGGTGACCCTTTTAATCCAAATCGTTTTGACTTATGGCCGATTACGACGAGAAAGAAGACCTGATGGACCGCTTGATGGCCATCGGCAAAAGAAAGAAATTCCTGAGCCTCGACGAGCTTCACCGTGAAATGCCCGAGAATATGATGTCTCCCGAGGACATCGAAGACGTTCTCGAACGCCTTGAAGGTGCGAACATTTCGGTAGCTGAAAACGATGCTCAGATGCTGGAGAGAGCTCAGAACCTGGCTTTGGACGACGAGGAGGAATCGGTCGACGAGGATGACCTCGACCTTGACCTCTCCGCCGGAACACTCGACAAATCTAACGACCCGGTAAGGCTGTACCTTCGGGAAATGGGCATCGTCCCGCTACTTACCCGCGAAGGCGAGGTCGCGATCGCAAAGCGTATCGAACGCGGTCAGATCAAGACGCAAAAAGCACTTTCTCGTTCGCCGATTGCGGTGGAAAGGCTCCTCGAGCTCGGAACCGAACTTGAAAACGGCGTTCACAGCATTCGCGAGACGGTCATTTTTGCCGAACAGGCTGAAATTTCGGTCGAGGAAGACAAGGCCGAGGAATATCTCCGCTGGACACTCGAGGGTATCGAACGAATCAAAAAGACCTACGCCGCGGCCGTGAAGTCGTGGGCGGCCCTTGCTAAGGAGCAGGCGGCTCAAAAGGGCAAGGCAAAGCCGGGCAAGAAGCTTCTCCGGCTTCGTCGGCAGACCGCACGGTTTCGGCTCGAAGTGGCGGCCGAGATCAAGGCCCTAAACCTGACGGAGTACGCAACGCAGATCCTTATTTCTGCGATCAAGCAGGTCGTTGAGCAGATCAAGTCCCACGAAGCGTCGATCAAAAAGCACGAGAGGAAGATCGCACGCGGAAAGGTTACGCCGGCGGATAAAAGGAAGATCAATGCCGCGATTCGTCAGGAAAAGGGCGAGATCGCTGTTTTCGAGGAGCAGTACAGGATACCGGCTCTTGAGATCAAGCGTTCACTCCAGACGATCATTGTTGGTGAGGCCGAAACTAACCAGGCGAAGCGAGAACTGGTCGAAGCCAACCTTCGACTTGTCGTCTCCATAGCCAAAAAATACACGAACCGCGGCCTCCAGTTCCTTGACCTTATTCAGGAAGGCAACATCGGTTTGATGAAAGCGGTCGATAAATTCGAGTGGCGGCGTGGTTACAAGTTTTCGACCTACGCTACTTGGTGGATTCGTCAGGCTATAACGCGAGCAATCGCAGACCAGGCAAGGACGATCCGTATCCCTGTCCACATGATCGAGACGATCAACAAGCTGATCCGCACTTCGCGGTTGCTTGTGCAGGAACTTGGTCGCGAACCCTCGAGCGAAGAGATCGCAAAGCGGATGGACATTCCGGTATCGAAGGTCCGAAAGGTGCTCAAGATCGCCCAAGAGCCGATTTCGCTCGAAACACCGATCGGCGAGGAAGAGGATTCGCACCTCGGCGATTTCATCGAGGACCGCTCGATTCTCAATCCTGCGGAATCGGTCACATTTTCGAACCTTCGCGAGATCACGGATGAAGTTCTAGCGACCCTTACTCCGCGTGAGGAGAAGGTCATAAAGATGCGTTTTGGGCTCGGCTCAACCGGGTCAGAACATACGCTCGAAGAGGTCGGCCAGCACTTCGCCGTCACCCGCGAACGCATCCGCCAGATCGAGGCAAAGGCCCTTCGCAAGCTCCGTCACCCTTCACGATCACGTAGGCTAAAGGCCTTCCTCGAGGGCAAGCAGTAGGCTTTCCGGATGAAGTTAGCCAGAGAGCTCCGTCAAACGGCGGGGCTCTCGTTGTTCTCAAAGAGCAACTTTGCATTCTCCCGAGCTTCTTCAAGCGACGTGACCACGTCGTCCAACTGCAGTTCGTACACGGCATCGAGAATGCGTTTGAACTCGGGCCCGGGCTTAAGGCCCATTTCGATCAGGTGTCTGCCCATCAGGATAGGTTCCGGTGCTTCCTTTTCTATCGAGAGCGACCGAACGCGTTCGATGAACCACTCCTGTGCTTTGGAGCCAAAAAGATTCTTACTTCGGTCGCCGTCCGGATAGCGGCCGAGGCTATCGGCCTTTGCGACCCGGTACAACAGATCGGGTTCTACCCTTCGGGCGAGCCGGCGAAACGCACCGTCGCGGACCTTGTTCTCCTTTTGCTCGGACTTGTAAAACTCGCCTGGCTTTAGGTGATATCGCACGAGCTCACCTACCTGCTCACGGACGTCGTAACCATTGAGTGTGTAAATACCGAGCGTATCGAGCAGAGAAAGCGTTGGTCCAACGCCTGCTTCATCATGCCCGAGCGAACGGATGCGGCCGTCGATCTTCTCTGTCGTTGCCGGCTTCCCGAGGTCGTGGCAGAGCGCCCCAAGCATTACCGCGATCTGCCTTTCGTAGGGCAGATCATCGATCAGCATCCGTGCTTCATCGACGACCATTAGCGTGTGTATATCAACGTCGCCTTCCGGGTGCCAATCCGGCTCCTGCGGCACGCCGACCAACGCTTGCAGCTCGGGAAAGAGCTGAACAACTACGTTGAGGTCATATAGCAACCTCAGCCCGATCGACGGTCGCTGTGCCTTGAGAAGGATCTTCTCGACCTCGCCCCAGACGCGTTCCCGCGGAAGGTCGGTGACGTCGATCGACCTGCAAAGCTCTGCGGTCTTAGGCGCAATGTCGAACTCAAGCCGGGCGGCGAACTGAGCCGCACGAAGCACTCGGAGCGAATCCTCTGGAAACGTAGTGTCCGACACGTGCCGGAGCGTCTTTCGGCCGATGTCTCCGCGGCCGTCAAAGTGGTCGACGATCTCGCCCGTCAGCGGATCTTTGAGGATCGCATTGACGGTGAAATCACGCCGCGAGCACGCCTCTTCGAACGTCATTTCCGGGTCGCCTTCGACCGCGAAGCCGCGATGGCCGGGCCCTGACTTCCGCTCGCGGCGGGGCAGCGAAACGTCCAGGTCGCGGCCGAGCTTATAGACCGCAAACACCTCGCCAACTGCGTTCACCGGAACGCCTTCCTCGCCGAGTGTCGCCACGAACGCTTCGAGCAAACCCGAAAGCCGTTCCGGTTCAATGCCGTAAACCTCGACGTCCCAATCCTTCGGTGCAATGCCCATCAGCTCGTCGCGGACGCATCCGCCGACGAGCATTGCACGGCCGCCCGCCTCGCGGATGGTGTTTGCCAGGTTGAGGATGTCGGTTTGTGTGGTCATCTTATTGGCTGATCTTTCCGTTCACTATCTCCATTATCTCGGCTTCTTGCTCGATTGCCTGCCGTTCGATCTCGGCCCCGCGGGCGAGCATTTCCGCGGCGAAGTCCTTGTCTTTCAAACCCGCTGCGTTGATCTTGACGTTAAGGAACGCCCCGATCACCGCCGAGCGGGCACAGAGAGCTCCGACGCCGGCGTCCGTAACCGAGTTCGGATTGCCGTGCTCGGCCATCGCCCGGATCACCTCGAATGAATCGCAGGCTCGCTCCATCGTCCGGAACGGAACCTCGGTCGCGTAGCGCGTAGCCTCCTGGATCGCAGCGGTACGGGCCGCTTTTTCTTCTTCGGTTCCCTTCGGCAGGCCGAAGGCGGCCATTACGCGGTTGAACGATTCCGTGTCCTCATCTACGAGCCGCAGGAGCTCTTCCTTTATCTCCTGAGCCTTGACCGCCCAGTCCGAAAACTCTTCCCAGCGTTCGTCCCAGCCGGCCTTGTGCGATGAGAGATTTGCGACCATCGCGGCGAGTGCGGCTCCGAGTGCTCCCATGTAGGCCGAGATCGAGCCGCCGCCGGGTGCGGGCGATTCGGACGCCGTCTCTTCGGCGAACCCGCGGCATGTCATATCGATTAGCCGCTTGCTAGCGATCTCCGCGGCCAGTACGTATTCGATGATCTTTTCCTGCGGGTTCCAGGGCTTGAGGTCGTCGAGCCCCATCGACCGGATCGCGATCTTGACGATCTCGCTTTCGGCGATGCCGTGTGAGCGGCTCTGCTTGGTCAGGTAGTGCTTGCCCGCGTCGATGATCGCCGCTTTCGGCACGAGCCCGACGATCTCGAGCCCCGTAACGCGGATGCCGCGGGCGGCGGCCTTGCTGCTCACCTCGTCAAAGGCGACGTGGAGCGGCGTCTCCGAAAGGTTCGTGATGTTCATCGAGACCTGTGCGATGCCGTATTCCTCGATGTACCAGCCGATCGCCTTGGTGCCCTTGAGCGTTCCGGGGATCATCACCGGCTCGCCGTGTTCGTCGAGTATCGGCTTGCCGGTTATCGGGTGGCCTTCGCGTTCTGGGCGGCCTTTTTCGCGGACGTCAAAGGCGATGGCGTTCGCCCGCCGGGTCGAGGTCGTGTTCAAGTTGAAGTTGACTGCTATCAGAAAATCGCGTGCTCCGACCGCAGTCGCTCCCGAGCGGGCGACGCTTTCGGTAAACTCCGCCGGGCCGAAGTCCGGCCGCCACTCGGCCGAGCCGATGCGGTCCTTCAGCCCCTCATATTCGCCCTCGCGGCAGTTCGCGAGGTTGCGGCGCGTCTCGCTCGCGGCGGCGTTTTCGTAAAGGTAGATCGGGATGCCAAGCTCTTCGCCGAGCCGCTGCCCGAGCTTGCGGGCATACTCGGCCGTCTCTTCCATCGTGATGCCGGAGACGGGAACGAGCGGGCAGACGTCGGTCGCACCGAACCGCGGATGGTCGCCCTTGTGGCCTCGCATATCGATCAGCTCCTGTGCTTTCCGCACTGCCTGAAAGGCCGCCTCGACCACCTCGTCCGGCGTGCCGACAAAGGTCACGACCGTCCGGTTGGTCGTCGCTCCGGGGTCAACGTCGAGCAGCTTCACGCCCTCGATCTTCTCGATCGCGTCCGTGATCTGCCGGATCACCGCCACGTCGCGGCCCTCGCTGAAGTTGGGCACGCACTCTATCAATCTCATCATAATATTCTCCGCCACTGGCCGCTTACATTTTGTGCACAGCTTGCCCGCGAATTCAATTTCGCCTGTCGGTATCCTTTCGGTTTGTTTCATTTCTCGACGGAATCGGGCGTTTCTTGAAACAAGGTGAAATGCTGAAACGTCGTGAAACACTGAAACATGGTGAAACAAAATGTTTTTCATCCTGCTGCCACCTTCAAACAGCGATTTACGGTCGGGGCCGAAACTCCCAACCGCTCGCCGATCTCCCGCTGAGTAAGCCCTAAGCCGCTTAACTCCGCTACCTTTCTGATGAGGTGCATTCGCTCCGGCTCTTTCGGCGAGGTCATCCAGCCGATGTGGTCGCGTTCGTCGGTCAGGCCTTCGGGCTCCATCCCGAGCCAGCAGGCATCTTTCCTGATGCGCAGGGTGACGACGCGGTCGTCCGGTTCGGCGGGCGTATTTCGCTGCTTGAGGCACTTAAGGTAGCGGACTTCCGGCCCAAGCCGCGACCGCCCGAGGGCAAGGACGCTATCGGCAAAGTTGGCGATCATCTTCGAGCCCTGCAGGTCGTTGAGCGTGAAGGGCCAGGCGGCATAACGCTTTGGCGTATGGGCAAGGACGAGGATCGAGAGGCCATATTCACGCCGGATGCGGGCAAGCGCCTTCATTATCCGCGGAGCGGCGTTGCCGGTCTGCGACGAATTATTGAGCCAGGTGATGTTGTCGATGATGACGACCGTGGCCTCGGTAAAGCGGACGAGCCGGACGATCGAATCGGTGATGAATTCGGTCTCGCTGCCAAAGTCGTCCGGCAATTGGTGATATGCACGCGGCTGGCTGCGGATGAAATTGCGATGGAACGGAAACTTTGCCGGGGCGTCCGGGTCGTCGTTGGAATAGCGGCGGTCAAACTGCTCGCGGGTCAGCTCAAGGTCGAAATAGATGACACGCTGTGATGGGACGTCGAGATCAAGGCCGCCGACGCCCACGCCCGAGGCGACCGATTGGGCGATCTGCGTCGCCAAAATGCTCTTGCCGGCACCTGTATCGGAAAACAGAACGGCAAGCTCGCCCTCGGCCCAGAACCTGCCGAGGATCCGCGGCCGGCGGTCGTTGAACTTCGGTTTGGTGAAATAAAGATACGCCGGGCTCGCCGTAAAGATATTGTCAACGCGGCGGTACCGCATCCGCGGCAGAAGCGTTTCATGCAGGTGCGAGAGCACATGATAGTCCGGCTGGCCCTCGTATTCGTCTTGCGCTTCGGTTGCATCGGCGACATCGCCCTCAGAGGTCTCTGTGCTCTCTGTGCTCTCTGTGGTCTCTGTGATCTCTGTGGTTTCTGTGGTGTCGTCCTCATCATCAAAAAGAAACGGATACCGCTCCTGTGCCTCCGCCTCATCGTCAAAATCCTCGTCGTCTTCGCTCCGGATCGTATCTGGTTCATCTCTCATACCCGCCATTCTCCCCCGCCCACCGGCACAATAAAACACCGATCCGTGAGATACGAAAGAAATGGATGATATGGATGATTTGGAAGGAAGAGTTGAAGGGTTGTCGGATTCCACGGTTTAGAGTCTCGGGATTGTCCGACCTCATAGCTGGGGTGTTAAGAGTATTCCGGGCAAATCGAACCGAGAATTGGTCATGCCCTGCAAATTTCATACGCTCGTCGGCTCGTTTCGCGGTATAATCTCGTCTAGTTCGCCTAATTGGGATCGATCCGCTTCGGAGTAACCAAAATTTTTATGAAACCAAGCACTCATGTATCGTCATTATTTTTAGTCGTGCTTTTCGCGAGTTTCGCGGCTGCTCAGGGCAGAGAGCCCGAGTGTTCTACGGATCCGAAGAATCCCGAGGTGGTAGCTTTGATCAAAAAAGGTATCGAGCTAGAAGATCGGCGAGATTTTCTTGGTGCGATCGAAACCCAGAAAAGGATCGTTGCGATCGAACCGAAGAACGAGTGTGCCTTGAATACTATCGCAGGTCTTTATGGCGTTCTTGGCGAGTTTCAGCAGGAGATCGCTTATGCAAAGCGGGCTATTGAAGCCAACCCTAAATACTCGAAGGCGTATATCAATCTCGGGAATGCCCAAGCACAAACGGGACAATTAAAGGATGCGGAGATTTCGTTTCGAAAGGCGGGGGAGCTTTCTCCGGACGATCCTCTTCCAATTTATAGTCTCGGCGTGTTATCCGAACAGCAGCGGAAGTTTTCCGAAGCGATCGAGTTCTACAAGCGGTCGGTCGAGATCGACCCAAAGTTCGAGAACGGTTACTTCAATCTTGCTGCAATGCTGGCCAACCTTGGCCGATTCGCGGAAGCAAAGTCCATGCTGCTCAAGCTCCTCGAACTAAACCCTCAGGCCGATGATGCGAGGGCAATGCTCCGGCAGATCGAGCGTGAAATCCCGAAATAGAATTGGGACCCTGGCTATCTTAGAAGCCCTGTCTCAGGATTTGTCGACCAAAAGTTTCTTCTTAACTATCAGGAATCTCGTGCTTTAAGGTAACCGTGATATGTTAACGATCTCTCGTTCTAAGGCGTTTTTTTATCTGGTCCTACTGATTCTTTCCTCACCCCCGGTTCTTGCACAAGACAAACGACTAGATGAAGACGCAAATGTTGTCCGCCTCGCTCCAGCTTCTTTTAAGCAGCTTCCGCCACTTGTAGTCGCAGACCTCGAAGCCCGGCAATGTACAATTCCGCAGACCTTCACTAAACGCGAACCGCACAATGTTGTGAGCGGCAGTTTCATAAAGCGTGGCGAGGTCGACTGGGCAATTCTCTGTTCGAGGAACGGTGTCTCAACTATCTTGGTTTACCCAAGTGGACGAGTTCAAAGCGTTCACGAGCTGGCCACGGAACCGGATTCCCGCTATCTGCAAATCATCGACGGTGAAGGCACGATCGGTTTTTCACGCATGATCGGCCGAGCATCGACCGACTACATTACACGACGACGACCGGAGAGCATTCGGTCGACATCGATAGACAAAGACGGCATCGAAGATATCTTTGTCGAAAAAGCGTCGGTCATTCGGTATCTCTACCGTGGAAAGTGGACCGAGTTTATGGGACTAGATTAGTAGATGCGATAGGCGACGCAGCCTTATAAGCCATTACACTGGCAGGAGTTCGGTAGCTTTGGAATCTCTCAGAGATTAATAGCAATTACGACCTCTTGCGGCTTGCCGCCATGGTGTGCGGAAAGGCTCGGCCTTTCCGGTATTGTCTTGAGTTGAATTGGGCTATGCCCTCGTTCAACAATTTGGAGGCGTAGCCTCATTTCTAATTATTAGCCCGACGGAAAGGCAAGCCTTTCCGCACATCGGCGGGCGGAGCCCTTGGAAGGAAGAAGGCTAAACGGAAAGGCAAGCCTTTCCGCGATGCCCCCCGACCGCGAACAGTAAACAGATTTTTGTGATCAGCTTTCAGCTATTAGCTGTCAGCTCGTAGCCAGGAGTGGCAGCACTTTCAAGGGGCCGGTTCTGTGGACTCTGTGTCTTGTTCTGTGAGTTCTGTGTTCCAACATCTTCAACCACAGAAGACACAGACGAAGACACAGACGCTTGTTCACCAAGCGGGACCGGCTGGCCGTATGTGTGGCTTAAGGGCCGGAGGCGTAGCCTCATTTCAAATTATTAACCCGACGGAAAGGCAAGCCTTTCCGCACATCGGCGGGCGGAGCCCTGGGAAGGAAGAGCGCTAAACGGAAAGGCAAGCCTTTCCGCAATGCCTGCGGGCCAAGCCGGATCCTTCCCGGAGATCCGCCGCCGCTTCTATCAATTGCCACTAGCTTTCGCTAGTGGAATAGTTCCCAAAAAGAGCTCCGGGCTTTAGCCCAATATCCAGCGATCCGGTTCGGCTAAAGCCGGCCGGATGTTCAATACGCGTCCACTAGCTAAAGCTAGTGGCAACTTAAGAACCGCCGGAGGCAGTAAAGAGATTTTTGTGATCAGCCTTCAGCTTTTCGCTATTAGCTCTTAGCCGGGAGTGGCAGCACTTTCAAGGGGCCGGTTCTGTGGACTCTGTGTCTTGTTCTGTGAGTTCTGTGTTCCAACATCTTCAACCACAGAAGACACAGACAAAGACACAGCCGCTCTTTCACGGAATTAGACCTTTAGTAAATTCAATTTTACGGTCGGAGCACTCTTGGCGATCTGATTCTTAATTCCTGCGTCAAATGTCAGGAGTTCGACAATGCCTGTCCTCGAAAGCCATTCGGCATAGGCGATATAGAGACTGTCCGACGACCGCTTGCATTGATAATTGGCTCTGATCTCGACAGCTCTTTTAATTAGACTTGATTCATTGCCGGGAATCGACACGATCTGCATCAGGTCATTGAACGAATCGATCGCCAACTCATGCTCCGACTGTGTCAAAATGCCGGTTTGTAGCTTAACGCAAAGGGCAAAGAGGACCTCCGCGATGACCACACTCGGCGCTGCGAACTGCCAACCCGCTTGAGCGTAAGAATCAATAGCAGCCTCGGCAACTGGATTGGTAAGTCTTTCGTTGGAGCAAATTGCGACGATGACGTTGGCGTCGACCACGACGGTATTAACGGTGCTCATTGGGACTTTTATTCAAACATCTCGCCCTCGCGGGCACGGCGGATGATATCGACGGAAGTCTCTCCATTCGTCGGTTCCTGGTCTTTCTGCCGGTCGCGCACCTTTCGTAGAACTTCAAGCGCAGCCTGATTTGGACGGGAGGGTTCCGCTTCGTCGTAAACATAAACCCTAACCTTTCGGCCGGCGAGGGACTTCGCCCGCCGCTCGATCTCCTCCCACGTTCCTTCTAAGACCTGAGCCGTCATACATCTAGAACTTACCATAAAAACTCACGACGGTGAACAATAATGTATTCACCGGCGAAGGCCTATTCACGCATACATCTTCCGATGCGGTGATGCGGGAACGAAACCCGCGGTTATTTGTAAGGCGATGTGCCGGGTCGGAATTTGGGTTCGGGGCTGCCCTTGGGTACGAGCCATAGCTGCATTTCGTCGTCCCGTTGGATTCCGGCATATCGGGTCTTGATCCTGCTTGCCGGAATTCCGTGTACTCCCGAAAGCGTGGTTGATGTGAGTTGCAGAGCACGGCGCACTAAGCCAACTCGATTTCGCTTTCCGGCGGAGGCGATTAGGTATGCCTGCAGGTTTGGATCGGCGTTCACGGCCATCGCAAAATCGTTAAGACGCAAGCCCCAATCGCACGGCTCGACCGTTTCAAAGCCGTACCCGAATTCGACGCCTTCTTTGGTTATCGAGATGATCGCACTCGAATCGAAGAGCGTCGGCTCAGCGAGCTTGGCTGGGCGGTAGGCCGGCGGAAGTTCGGGCGTGGTTAGTCCGTCAACAGAGATCCAGTGATCAAACCGCATCGATTCGCCGTCGGGGGCTCGGTAGAATTTGACGCGAGCGGGATCGAATTTTCGATAGATAACATGCGACTGGACGCCATTGAAATACTTCAAGAACCTGCCCGGAATCGACCGGTCGGCACTTCCGATAACATACCCCACAGAACCGGGCCGCCGCTGCAACTCGACCAACAACGTATCGATCCGGAGCCTTACATCTTCGGTGCAAAATGAATTCTCCGTTTGGTCCGAGAGGAATAATTTCGAAGGCTCCTGGCTCGCGGCGTTGACTGCCAACCCGAGCAAAAGGACGACGAAAGCGGAGAATCTTGAACGCATTGTGCAGGACCTCAATTTAACAACAGACTAAACCAAAGAGGCCTGAATGACCAAGAAGTGAGATTAAGGGCTGCTTTTATGCTGTAAACTCAGCGGCTTGCGGTTTGCCGTCGTCCCACCACTGTTTCATCGGTTTGGGTTAGTATATTAGCGACCGTTGATCCGGATCACCGGAGGCCAATTTATGCGTCCAAGCTGGAAAAGGAGTACGTTTGCGTTGATCTACGGCTTTATCGCCGTGCGGATGATCATCGACCTCGTTCTGGCCGCGATCATCAGCACCCAAACGGGTAGCTGGATCACCGGCGGCGGGATGTGGCTGCTCTGTTGGGCTTTTTATTTGCTGCTGTTCTTCGGCGTACGCAGCCGCACATTTCATGGAACATACGGCCGCAAGGTTTACTATTGGCGCGAACCCGCGGCGTGGTGGGTCGGTTTTGGCTTCATAGTTTTGCTCCACCTTGCCGTGACCGTTTTGTTTGCGTGGACCGCTATCGACTGGCCGGCACTCTTCACTTGAACAAACTACGATCCCCTACTCGCATTTACTGCCGCGGATCGATCGCTGTCAGCTCCGGCCCGAGTTATCAAGGTCGCGATCGGTTACACAAAAACTCTTGCCGGCCGAATTTAGACCGAAAGGCGCTTGCCGGAGTTCTAACACCCGCTCTCAATACCTTAAAAAAAAGCTCCGGTGTTCCCGACTTGGTATATAATCGCCGCACGTTTTTGAGTTGCGCTTTTCCTCACGAACCTCAGCATGGCCGATACACATGGAGACAGGTATGAAAAATGAAAATGCGAAACTTGCGGCGATCACGATCTTAGGCATTTGTATCTTCGTTTCGATAATGTTCGTTGCGTTCCCGTTCATTCAGCCGGAACTGGACCCGATGAAGCGATTTGGCAGTGAGTATGTTGTTGGAAGGCACGGTTGGCTGATGCGGGTGGCCTTTTATTCGTTTGCGACCGGGATCGCGGCATTCGTCTTCGCGATTGGAAAGACGTTCGATTCTGCAATTCGATCTCGACTTGTGATGGGCCTCTTCTCTGTCGGAGCGGTAGGGATCGTTTTCTCCGGAGTTTTTGACACGGAACTGCTTATCCCTAACTCAACGCCTCCGCCGGAATGGACAGAATCGACAATCTTACCATGGACGCATCACGCGCATAAGGCGGCCGGCATCACGGCTTTCCTCTCAATGGTCCCAGCAATAGGGTTGATGACAAGACGACTTCGAAAGGCAGGTCGTTTGTCCGGTTACTTCGTGATCCTACGGGTGCTCGCATGGCTTCTGCCGATCGCGTTTGTTGTTTTTGCAGCATGGTCGATCGAAGCAGGTTACGCCGGCTTCGGGCAGCGCCTGTTCTTATCGCTGTATTTTTGTTGGATGCTTATCGCGAGCTACGGCATCCTCACCGGCGCATTCGCACGCGATGCAAATTGCTCAGAGCCTCTCGCATAAAAACGCTTTGAGTTTGTCGACTGAGACGCGTTCCTGGTTCCATGTGTCGCGGTCGCGGACGGTTACGGCGCCATCTTCGAGCGACTCGTGATCGACGGTGACGCAGAAGGGCGTGCCGATCTCGTCCTGGCGGGCGTAGA
>CAZGLZ010000064.1:0-10729 GCA_964526245.1 uncultured Chloracidobacterium sp.
TTCCAAAGCTGGACCGCTTTATCCGGTGCCGCATAGACCTCAAAGCCGTCCTCGCCCGTGTAACCGGTCCGCGAAATGATCGCCGGAACGCCGTCAACCTCGCCCTCGGTGAACCAGTAATACTTGATGCCGGCGAGGTCCGTTTCGGTCAGCTTTTTCAATATCTCTAGAGCCTTCGGCCCCTGGATAGCGATCTGGCAATAATCCGCTGAGGCGTTTCGCAAGGCAAGGTCGTCGTGCTCCGAGTGGTGCGAGCGGACCCACGCCCAGTCCTTCTCGGTCGTCGCCGCATTTACTACCAAAAGCAACTTTTCCGGCCCGAAACGATAGACCAGCAGGTCATCGACCACACCGCCGTCGTGATTCGTAAAGCACGAATAATGGGCCTGCCCGTCGGCGAGTTTGGTGACGTCGTTCGTCGTTAGGCGGTTGACGAAGTCGATCGCATCCGGCCCTTCGACCCAGATCTCGCCCATGTGCGAGACGTCAAAAAGCCCGGCCCGCGTTCGCGTTGCCATGTGCTCTTCGATCACACCGGCCTTGTATTGGACCGGCATGTCCCAGCCGCCAAAATCGACCATTTTCCCGCCGAGTTCGCGGTGCACGCCATTGAGCGGCGTCTTCTTTAATTCGGTTGACATAAGTGCGAAAAGTTAATCGTAATCGACTAAGGTATTCTCCGCAAACCCGCCTGCCCTAACGGGCCGATTCCGACCCGAATTCTTCTATCAAAGCGAGCCGCTCGACCACCTCGCCGCGTTCCAGATGGCTCTCGACGATCTCGCTGACGTCCTCGGCCTGCACCTGCGCGTACCAAACGCCCTCCGGATAGACCAGAACCGCCGGCCCGACCGAGCAAAACCCGAACGATCCGCAGTCCGTCAGCACCACCGGGCCTTCCGGATTGCGGCCCTTCGAGGGCTTTCCGTAACGAATCTCCTTCTCCGCCAGAATGCGTTCAAATTCGGCCTTAACATCCGCCGCTCCGACCGCCGCACAGCTCTTGCCGTTGCAGACAAAAACGTGCCTTCGCACCGGTGCTTCGGCCACCGGAGCGAGCTTTACGAGCCTTTCCCGGTCTTCGATCTTCTTTGGCTTCGCCATTACGAATATTGTGCCACGTTTACCCGCCGGAATGCATCGAAACGCACGGGTTTTGTGTTAAACTTTTCATAGGTAAACGTGTGTTTACCCGACAATGGCATCAGGCATTATCATTCATATCTCGGTCGGGGCAGAAAAGCGTACCGAGTTCTTTTCTGAAGAACGGCTGAGCATCGGCTCCGATGAAACCTGTGACCTTCAGATCCACACCAAGCAGCTCGAAAAGCCGGGCGTTTGGCTGCGGCTGGAGAACGCCGAAGGTGTGTACCGGGTCATCGATTTCGACGCGGCCGTTGGCCTGACCATCAATGACAAGCCGGTTCGCCGCTTTATCGCACTTACCGATGGCGACCTCGTCAAAGTAGGCGAGACCGACATCACATTCGGCTTCTTCTCGCTCGTCGAAAAGCCCTCGCTCATCACGACCAAGCGGACCGACCCGCAGATCGCACCCTTCATTGCAGATGCCGCCCTTGATGCTGCGGCCTCGCCGGAACGCGACGACGCCAAGGCCTTTTTACGCGAGTTCAGCCGCGAGCTGATGCGCGAGATAAGCTGGACGACCAAGGCGGTCGTGCTCATCCTCTCCGCGGGATTCCTGACCGGTATCCTCTATCTCGTCTATTCGGTCGCGTCGGAGCTGAGGGCAAACCGCGAGCAATCGGAAAAGCAGCAGCAGCTTATCGTCCAGCTTGAAAAGCAGCTTGGCCAAACAAGCGACCAGCTCGGCACGCTCGAGCAGACCAACAAAGACCTCATCCGCACTCAGTCGCTGGCACAGAACGTCAAGGTCGAATACGGCAATTCCGTCTGCCTCATCGTCGGCGTTTATCAGCTCGTTGACCGTTCGACCGGCCGCGTACTTCGCTACCCTGACCCGCAGTCGTTCCAGCCGCTGCCTTATGAGGCTCCGTCCGAAGGCGACACGCCGATGTCTGCCGCTCCGGTCACGGGACTTACGACCGTCGGCAACGGAAGCCCGGTCGAATACGACTTTATCGGCACCGGCTTCCACGTCGGCGGCGGTTTCATAGTAACGAACCGCCACGTGCTCCAGCCCTGGACCGAGGACGACGTCGTCAAATCGATGATGACGACCTCGAACGGCCGTGCCCGTATCCGCAAGCTGCTCGTCTATTTTCCGAACAACCCCGAGCCCTTTCCGTTGACCGTCCGCCAGACCAGCAGCAGCGAAGACCTTGCCGTCGGGTCGATCGATATCACGAAATTCACTACGCCGCTTGCCTCGATCCCTCTCGATGACGAAGCCTCGATCGCAGCGACCGTCGGCAAGACCGTCGTTACGATGGGCTATCCGAACGGGCCGGACCGCCTGCTGGCGATGGTCGATGATGAAAAGGCAAAGTCGATCAACCGGCGGTTTGGAAATTCACGCGAGAACCTCGTGAATTTCCTTGCTCAGATGCAGATGATCCAGCCGCTGACAACTCAGGGAGCGATTACCGACCTCGACGCTCGACGCATCGTCCATGACGCACGAACCGCCGAGGGCGGCTCCGGTGCTCCGCTCTTTGGCCAATCGGGCAAGGTCATCGCCGTCAACTTCGGCGTCTTTACACAAAATACCGCTGTCAACATGGCCGTTCCGATCAAGTATGCGATCGAGCTTTTGCGAATGGCGGGCTGGCGGTCGCCCGAGGAGATCGAGCTCGAGAAACAGCAGGGCGGACAGGTCGCCGCCGGCAATTCGAATACTGCGGTCACGCTCGCCCAACCAAATAATTAATGGATTCCCTTGTTCTTTCTAATATGTTTCACCGGCCGGCCCGGACCGCGGTCAGCGTCCTCGGCATCGCCGTCGGTGTGCTGCTGATCGTCTTTACCGTCGGGCTCGCCAATGGCACCATCCGCGAGCAGGCCGCTCGCGATGCCAACGTCGGCGCCGAACTTCGCTTCTCGTCCTCGGGCACCATCGGCATCGGCGGCACCGATGCATTCCGGCTTTCGGCGTCGGTCGTCGATGAGATAAAACAGGTCGAGGGCGTTCGCACCGCCGTCGGCATCGGGCAGAATTCGGTCGATGCGACTGACAACAACACGGGAAAGCGCACCATCGACGGCATTCTCTTCGAAGAATACTCTGCCCTTTCCGGGCTCAGGCTCGTCCAGGGCCGTGCCTTCACGCCTGGCCGCGACGAAGCGATAATTGACACCGCTTTTCAGCGGCAGAAAAAGTTCAAGATCGGCGATACGACCCAGATCTACGAGCGGCCGTTCACCATCGTCGGCACCTACGAACCCGCCGGCGGCCCGCGCATCAAGATCCCGCTCGATGTCATGCAGACGCAGCTCGGCTCCGAAGGCAAGATCTCCTCGGCACTCGTCGCGATCACGCCCGACACGACGGTTGACGCCGTCGGCCAGCGGCTGCAGGAACGCTTCCCCGAGGCTCAGGTCATCAGAATGTCTGACCTTGAAGAGCTTTATATGGCCGGAATTCCGGCGATGAACGTATTTCTCAATGTCTTTATCGGCATTGCCGCAGTCATCAGCGCGCTCGTTATCCTGCTGACGATGTACACGACCGTCACCGAGCGGACACGGCAGATCGGCATTATGAAATCGCTCGGTATGAGCAATGCAAAGATCGCGTGGACCATCACGCAGGAAGCTTTGCTGATCAGCCTCGGCGGCATTTTTGTCGGCGTCATTTTGACGTTCGCCGCCCGCTACGGCCTCAATCTCATTACGACGTTAGAGGTCGAGATCAGCCCGGTCGTCATTGGTATCGTCCTGCTTGTCGGGCTTCTCGGCGGAGCGGTCGGAGCTCTTTATCCGGCTCTCCGTGCGGCCCGGCTCGACGCGGTCGAGGCACTTAGCTACGAATAAGATGTCCGCTAACGAAACAAAACTTGCCGGGGACGTTCGTGCCGCATTCATCGGCTGCGGCGTAATGGCCGAGGCGATCGTCGCTGGCCTGCTCCGCGAGGAAATGCTCTCACCGGACCGCATCTTTGCCTCGCACCCGCGTGAGGAACGCCGCCGCGAGCTTGCGGAACGCTACGGCATCCACGTCTCCGCCGATAACCGCGAAACGGCCGCCGCCGCCGGTGATTCGTTCGTCTTTCTTTGCGTAAAGCCGCAGCGGCTTGGCCGCGTTCTTGACGAGATCAAAGACTCCGTTTCGCCCGCCGCGACGGTCGTCTCGATCGTCGCCGGGGCCACCATCCGCAAGATCGGCGAATCGCTCGCGGCCGAAAGCGTCGTTCGCGTTATGCCGAACACTCCCTCGCAGATCGGAGCCGGAATGTGCGTCTGGACCGCCTCGCCCGAGGTTCCGGCAGAAAGCCGTGATGCGGTAAAGACGATGCTCCGGGCTCTCGGCAAAGAGCTTTACGTCGAGACCGAGAACATGATCGACATGGCGACGTCACTGAGCGCGACCGGCCCGACCTTTACCTTTATGGTGATGGAGGCATTGACCGATGCCGGCGTCCATCTCGGCTTTTCACGCGAGGTCGCCAAGGAATTGGTGCAGGAAACGATGCTTGGTTCGGTCAAGTTCGCGATGGAATCGCACAAACATCCTGCCGAACTCCGCAACATGGTCACCTCGCCCGGCGGCACCTCTGCCGAAGCCATCTACCAGATGGAAAAGGGCGGGCTCCGCACCGTGCTCTCCAAAGCCGCCTACGCTGCATACCGCCGTGCCGTCGAGCTCGGAAAAAAATGACCGTCCGCACCTATTCTTCCCTGCCCTTTTCTAAAAATCGCTGACACAATTTCGCCATTCCTACGCGTAGTAAGGTGAACGAAGCCGCCGGCATTTCCGCCGGCTCGCTCAGAGATTTTCAAAATTTGGAGGATCGAAATGGCAGATTGGCAGGAAAAGCTGAATTCAGCGTGGATCACAATTAAGAAAAAGGCGGGCGCTTGCGCGGCAAACACGGACCTCGAGGAACTCAAAGCAGCCGTACAGCTCGGAAAGGGCCGCATCGATAAAGTGCTCTGGGGCGGCAAAATGCTCTCCGACAAGCCGGGCGGATTCGAGAAGCTCACCAAAGCTAATGAAGGCCTCGGTGCTATCGGCGACGCTCTCGAAAAGGTGCAGGACATCTGTCTCGACATCACCGCCGTCGGCAAGATCCACGAAGCGGCCGTCGCTCTTAGCGATGAGCGGCTCATCTACGACAACCCGGAGGCTGCCGCCGCAGCGTTCGATATGATGTTTCAGGGCTTTGGGAGGCTCTGCCGCTATCTGCCGCCGCCCGCTAAGGCATGGCAGAAATTCTTTGAGGACTTCAACCTTTTCTCGAATGTTTCCCGCGGCACGATCCCGGAACTCCGTGCACGCGACCGCGAGATCTTCAAACAGATCGACGGGTTTCAGTTCAGTCGCTGACCGAGAATTTCTCCCGATCCTTTTCCCCGAGTTCGCCGATCTTCTCCATCAGATGATCGGCGATCTCTTTATGCGTTCGCAGACGGTCCGGCTTCTCCATGAATTCCGTTAGGTCGATCGCTTCGCCAAACCAAATGCGGATCTTCTCGCCGCCGGTCCAGTTTCCCATTATCTGTTTTGGAAGGTCATTCCCGAGTCCTGCGATAAAGACCGGGACGACCTGCGGCCGGGCGGCAAGGATTATCTTCCCGATACCGGGCTGTGCAGGGAGAAATGAATAGGGATCGTCGTTCAGGTTTCGCTTGCCCTCGGGGTGGAAACCGATGATGTGGCCGTGGCCTTCGGTGCAGATCCGCGTCAGCTCCCGGAGCGAAAATTTATCGAACTCGCGCTTCTCTGCCTCTCGTGCCTCGCGAAAAAACGGCGGATACATCGACCACCAACCCATCACGAGATTCACGAACCAACCTGCCGGACTTGTGTAGAAGAACTTCGCCCGGACCGGAAAGTAAAGCTCCATCGGCCGCGTCGTTCGCCGGAAAAGCACGCTCGAGACCGTGTACATATCAAAGAACGAGCGGTGATTGGCAACGAGCAAAAGCGGACGCGAATGGTCGGCATCCTCGACGTTCTCAATGCCGAAAACGTTCATCAGGTTATAGGTCGCAAGATAGATCCAGAGCGAGCCGATGTGCCGCTGGCTGAACGTCCAGATCCGCTTCCAAACGCCGAAGTTCATCCGCCGCGTCAGCCGAAAGCCGGCGCGCTCGACCGGCCCGAGCACCTCGATCTCCTCCGGCTTGGGCTTAAGCGGCAACTTTCTCTCGGTTTTTTCTAACGAACTCGACATCAATAAAAGCGGTAATTCTACGAAACGCTTGGTCCTGAATTTGCGGCTGCTCGACCGCACCTTCGTGCTCTTTGTGCCACTACTTTGAGCTCTCTGTGTTTAAGAAAGATGTGAACACAAAGCCCACAAAGCGTCACACAATGGTCACAAAGCAACGATCGAATTTGGCCAACTTTTTCTTTAGCCGGACGCAGCGAAAAATGAAGTTTAGCATTTTGAGTTTTGCGGGCCGAAACCGAAAGAGCTAGATATCGACGATGATCGGCCTGTTTGACGGGCGATAGTCCTCATCGCAGATCGAGGCGTTGACGAACTTCACCCCGAGTTCTTCATGGACGCCGTAACTACAATGGATGTGGCCGAAAACGTGAAGCTTCAACCGGCCAAATTCAGCGATCTCTTCGACCCGCTTTCGCAGCTCTTCGCAGCCGGTTTTTTCATTCCAGCCGTGCCGAGGAACGAGATCGAGTATCCCATTCGGCGGACCGTGCGTGATCAAAACATCTACATCGTCCGGGATCAGCTTCCACTTCTCGGCCAACTCGGGTCCGCGCATCAGGTTGAACGCCCAATCGTAAAACCGCGGCTGCCACGGGCTGCCATAGATCTTAAATCCCTCAAGTTCGACTGCCGAATCCTGCAGATAGATAACGCCGATATCGAGCAGGGCCTGAGCTTCGTCCGGCCGCTGCTCAAAGAGCGTGTCGTGGTTTCCGGCAACGAATATCTTCAGCGGATGCGGCAGTTCCGCGAACCACTTGCTGAACAGCGTGATCTCATGCAGCGTCCCGGTGATCGTCGCATCACCCGAATGGATAAGCAGGTCGCCATCCGGGACAGCGACCTGCTCATTGCAATTATGCGTGTCTGAAATGCAGACGATCCTCATCGATAAATATCCGCGACAAATCTGCCCCGCATAAAGTCCGCCGGTTCGATCTGGCTCTGCAGCACAACGCCTTTGTATTTACCGGTCAAGAGCATCATTGCCGATTGGCAAAGCGGGCCGGCCGTCGTGGTTTGGATGGCACGCAGCCGCTTTCCGTTTATCTCGAGCGGTTCGACGAAATAGGCTTTTTCGAGCATTCGCCGCCGGCCGTTCGAATCGAACCCATCGACCGAAGCGTGAACGACGACCAGGTCGTCCTCGACCGAAGGGATCGCCTGCATCATCAGTTCCTGCAGGCGGTCGGGCAGGCTCTCGTTCTTCGGCAATGTCTCGACGATCGACTCGACCCAGTCATAGTGGCCCGGGTACCGAAGCGTCTTGTAATCGAGTTCACGTGCTTTCCCGGCAAAGAAATCCGGCAGGTCCGCGGCACCGCCCGAGGTCAGATCCGCCTCGTAGGTGCGGGCTCCGATGACGATCGTCTCGCGGGATGAGAGTGCCGGCCGCTCGGCTATTTTGAAGTCGCGGATGACCCGCGAATCCTTAACATACTCGGTCGCAACGCCGATCGGCGACCAGGTAAAGCCGTAATAGTGCGGTTCATGGGCATGGGCCGTAAGTGCCCCGACCTTCATCGCCACCCGTTCGACATTTTCGTTCTCGAATTTGCTGACGAACTCGCGATAGAGCGCCATCGCCTGTACATTGATAAAGCCCGGTGCGAGGCCCGTTTGGAGGATGAAGCCGGTCTCGGCATCCCTTGCGAGTTCGATTATCGCGTCCGTCTCGGCGACATACTCAGTCAGGTTCGCGTAGTGCATCCCGAACTCTTTGGCGTAACCCGCCATCCGCGGAGCCTGTCCGCCGGGCGAGCAATCAAGCAGAACGTCCGCCCGCTCAAATGCCTCGCGCATTTCGTCGCTCTCGCCCTCGCGGGGCATCAGCACGGTCTCGACCGCGGTCGTCCGCGACGAACCCGAGGTCACAAAATCCTTCGCCTTTGCCAGGCTTCCCTCGTTGATGTCGCCCAGAATGATCGAGAGGCCGTCATCGCTCCATTCCCTAAGCAATAATGCAGCAGCTTCGCCGATCCCGCCAGAACCGGCGATAAAAATAGTTTTCGTCATGTTTAGTTTATTAGTGGATATTCAATGCAACGTGAGCATTCCGGCCCCTTCGTCAGAAACTAGATTTGCAATTGCGTCACGGTTTTCCATCAAAATGGCTCCGATGGTCGCAGTCTTGCAGTTGCCTCGACGGATCCAAATCACCTTAGGTGGAAAACCGCGAAGCACCGAAATATCGCCGAAATCTGCATCCTTGGTTACGATGATCAGACCATTGACCTTAGCATAATCCCAGATCTCGGCATCGCTAGCCGTATCCAGACCAAGCCGATAAACGTGTTCAGAACCTGGAAAATGATCGGCCAATGTGACAATCAGTTTTGGTGAAAGATTGTGGTCTAAAAGGAGCTTCATTTACTCAGGCAAACAGAAGGCTCTTCTCCCGGTCGGCCGCAAAAGCAAGACATGCGGCTATATCCTCGTGCGTAAGGTAAGGAAAATCATCAAGTATCTCTGCTTCGGTCATTCCTGACGCAAGATATTCGAGTACGTCGTAAACCGTAATTCGCATCCCACGAATGCACGGTTTTCCGCCGCGTTTATCCGGTTCAATGGTAATGATATCTCGGTAATTCACAGCCCAATCCTATCACACAAAACTACTCAATATTAAAATACTTCGCGTCCGGGTGGTGGATGATTATCGCCGAGGTCGATTGCTCGGGGTCGAGCTGAAATTCCTCGGTCAGTTCCACATCTATGCGCGAAGGGTCGAGCAATTCGAAGAGCTTCGTCTGGTCCTCAAGGTTCGGGCAGGCCGGATAGCCGAAGCTGTATCGCGAGCCTTGGTAGCCCTGATGGAAAAGCTTTGCAAGTTCCGGCGCGTCCGCCCCGGCGATGCCGAGTTCTTCGCGGATACGCTTGTGCCACATCTCGGCCAGAGCCTCGGCCGATTCGACCGAGAGGCCGTGGAAGAGCAGATAATCCTGGTAGTTGTCCGACTTGAAAAGCTTTGCCGAGTGCTCGCTCGCCCGTCGTCCCATCGTGACCAGATGGAACGCGACAACATCGACCGGAGCGCGGACACTCTTGTCCGCAAGACCGCGTATTTCAGCGGTCTCATTTATACTAGTAGTCTGGTCGTTGAGGGAGTTTGAGGATGCCGAAGCGGCATCCTTGCGGACAGGAGTGTCCGCGCTCCTAAAGTAATCCGCCAAACACAAGCTCTTCCCGCCCCTCTGTTCCATCGGCTGCCGCGGAAAGGTGAAACGCATCCGTTCGGTCTTTAGGTCGTCTTCCCAAATGATCAGGTCATTGCCGTCCGAATTACACGGGAAGTATCCATAGACCAACTTCGCCTCAAGCAGCTTTTCGCGGATCGCCTGAGCCTTTATCTCGGCAAATTTCGGATAGACCGTCTTCTCGAGCAATTCGGCGTATTCCTCGGCAGATTTCCGGCCCTGCTTGAATTGCCATTGCCCCTTGAAGAGCGCCGTCTCGTTTATGAACGCAAAGACCTTCGTCAGGTCCGTTATCTCGACGACCTTTGAGCCATAGAACGGCGCCGCTGGCACTTCATCAAGCACCGCGACATCCGACCGGTTCGTGTGCGTCGTATCGCCGCTCGAACGCGAAGAAACGCGAGCCGCTTCAACGCCCAGCTTCGCATCCTCGCCAACAAGATCCTCAACTGATGCGGAGGCCTGCTCGTCAGCAAGGGCGTCGCTCGCATCGCCCTCGTCACGCCCTTGCTCACCCGCGGGCTTCTGCAATGACTCCGCTGCAGTTGCGGCCAGCGAAAGCTCCTCGCTGCTCACTGCTCCCGGCTCACCGCTCACTTGTGTCAGCTCATCCATCGCGTGCAGCCCGTCAAAGGCATCGCGAGCGTAGAAAACACGGCCATCGTAAAGCGGCTTCAGATCGTTCTCAACATATTTCCGATTAAGCGCCGCTCCGCCGAGAATAACCGGCACATTGATGCCGCGTTCCTTCATTATCTGGATGTTGTCGCGCATTATCAGCGTCGATTTCACCAGCAGCCCGCTCATCCCGATCGCATCCGCTTTAGTTTCTTCCCAAGCTCGAAGTATCTCGTCGATCGGCTGCTTGATGCCGAGATTTACGACCTTGTAACCGTTGTTCGTAAGGATGATATCGACCAAATTCTTGCCAATGTCGTGGACGTCGCCCTTGACGGTCGCGAGCACCATCGTGCCCTTTTCAACGCCCTCGACCCGATCCATGAAAGGCTCAAGGAACTTCACGGCTGCCTTCATCGCCTCGGCCGATTGCAGCACGAACGGAAGCTGCATCTGCCCCGCACCAAAAAGGTCGCCGACCACCTTCATCCCGTCGAGCAAGATGTTGTTGATGATCTCGAGCGGCGGATATTTTTCGAGCGCCTCTTTGAGCGAATCCTCAAGCCCGATCTTCTCGCCCTCGATGATGTGTTCCTT
>CAZGLZ010000064.1:10829-21045 GCA_964526245.1 uncultured Chloracidobacterium sp.
ATGTTCGAGACGCCGAGTATCTGGTTCGCCTCCGGCATCTCTTCCTTGATCTGCCGGATCGCCTTGATGGTCTCGTCCGCGTTCTTGCGGTCTTCCTCGATTCCGGTCGAGATCGGCAATGCCAGCGGGTCGAAAAAGACATCGTGCCCCGGAATGCCGAATTCGGTCGCCTGCTTGTAGGCCCGGCGAGCGATCTTCAGCTTGTCCTCGGCGGTCCGGGCCATTCCGTCCTCGTCGATCAGCCCAACGACCACGGCCGCTCCGTATTCCTTTGCCAGCTCAAGCACCTTCAGGAACCGCGGTTCGCCATCTTCGTAGTTAGTAGAATTGAGAATGCACTTGCCGCCCGCGTGCTCGAGCCCCGCCTCCATCTTCTCCCACTCGGTCGAATCGAGCATTATCGGGATCTTCACCTGCGTTACGAGCCGTGAGATCAGCTCGTGCATATCCGCCACGCCGTCGCGGCCGACGAAATCGACGTTGACGTCAAGGATGTGCGCACCTTCCTTCTCCTGCGACTTCGCCAAGTTGACGAGCCCGTCCCAGTCCTCGGCCTGCAGCAGGTCGCGCATCTTCTTAGAGCCCGATGCATTTACCCGCTCGCCGACGATCAGGAACGACGCGTCCTGCGTGTAAGGCTGCTGGAAATAGATCGACGCTGCCGATGGAGCAAGCTTGGCATCACGCACCTTCGGCGCGAGTCCGCCGACGCGGTCGATCACCATTTTCAGATGTTCAGGCGTCGTGCCGCAGCAGCCGCCGACGATGCTTGCCCCGAGGTCTTTCGCAAAGTGCTCGACCTGTGCGGCAAAGCTTTCCGGTGTTTCGTCGTAGTGCTGCTTGCCGTCTTTCACCTCGGGCAAACCGGCGTTCGGCAAAACCGAGACCGGGATCGGCGAATTCTCGCAAAGATACATGAAGCTGTCGGCCATCTGCTTCGGCCCGGTGCCGCAGTTCATCCCGATAACGTCGATCGGGAAAGGCTCAAGCGCCGTCAGGGCCGCACCGATCTCGGTCCCGTTGAGCATTGTGCCGAAGGTCTCGATCGTCACCTGAGCGATGACCGGCAGCCGCATTTTATGCTCGGCAAAGTGGTCAAAGATCGCCGCGAGTGCCGCCTTTGTCTGCAAGAGGTCCTGGCACGTCTCGACGATCAAAATGTCCGAGCCGCCATCGATCAGCCCGCGGACCTGCTCGACGTAAGCCTTTTTCAGGTCGCGATAGGTGATGTGCCCGAGCGTCGGAAGCTTCGTCCCGGGCCCGATCGAACCCGCGACAAAACGCGGCTTGTCCGGCGTCGAATAATCCCTCGCCAGCCGCTTTGCGAGCTCGGCCGCTTTCTTGTTCACGTCATACGTCTTTTCGACGATGCCGAACTCCGCCAGCACGACCTCGCTGCCGCCAAAACTGTTCGTTTCGATCACGTCGCAGCCGACTTCCAAGAAGCTGCGATGCACCGTCTCGATCGCGTCCGGCCGCGTATAGAGCAGATTCTCCGAGCAATTCTCAAACTCAGGCCCGCCCCAGTCGTCAAGCGTCAGCTCCAACGACTGCAGATTGCTCCCCATCGCCCCGTCAAAAACGACGATTCGTTCCTTCAATAGCTCAAGAAATGTGCTCATACAAAATAATGAAGCCCCGCGAAACAGCACGAGACTTCAAAGTAAACTTGGTTGTCCGGTAAGCTGTTTAGCCGTTTATTTTACGTGGCCGCAAGTCGCAATAACTCACCACGCGTTGAAAATATAAGGTTAGTCTCCTGCTATCTATAAGTCAATCAAAAACGGCGAGGCCTCCGAAAAGGCCCCGCCCCAAGACCCAACTCGCTCAGTTCATCGTCCACATAAACTACCCGCGTTGGATTCAATTTTCTATCCGGTAATCGGAGCGGCGGCACTTACCAACGCTCTTCAAGAGGGCTCTATTCCGGATCGCCCGGCCCGCCGCCCCGTTTACCGTAACCTTCACGGACGCCAGAAGCGAAGGTCTATACTTGAACGCGTTCATCCATCTCCACTGGTTGATCACGGCAGAGGTGTCGTGATCGTGTACGTTATCCGAAGTCCCTGAATTTTGTGTGCATCGGGAAACTGCGAATTCACATTCCAGGAAACAAGAGCGAGATAGTTGTATGTCTGATTGTTCACGGTCGCAAAAGGGCCGGGTGTGAGCACCAGAGAGCATGGGCATGACGTTGAAGAACCCGTGCCTGAAGCGATCGTCTGATGAGCGTTCGTCATCGGATCGAACCGACGAAACGAAAATGAGATCGTTTCGGCCGCACCACGAAAATAGATGAGTCTCACCTCAGTAATATTGGCTCCGTCGGGCAGATTGATCGGCGCAGAGAAAACGACCGAACTCCCACTGGTCGCCCATCGAGCGTCCTGGCCGTCGTATGCGACCAAATTGTTCGTCGGGAAGAATGCAGATCCCGGGATCGAAAAATATCGGGTGGTGACCGGGATCGATATACTTCCGCCAACTGTTAGATTCCCGCCAATAGTTCCGGTCCCGCTGATATTGAAATCTGTGGTTGCCTGCTGCGTTGTTCGGTTCTGTATGTAATTTGTACTATTCGGAAGAGGAAGCCTTCCATCAAATAGCCGGGGATCATTTGTCAGAACATACTGGCTCGCCGCAACGCCCCCGAGGGCAAGTGCGTTAGACGCCGTAGCAGCGTTTGTTGCATTTGTCGCATTCGCAGCGACATCTGCGCTCCCGGCGGTCAATGCGCTTCCGGCCTTTTCGGCAAAGGCAGCTGACTGTGCCGTTTCCGCTGTCGTGGCGTTTGCGGCCTGAAATGCGTTCGTACTCCGCATTGCATAGGGCGTTGTCGCGATCAAGGTCCGCGGCGTTAGGGTCGTATATGCACCGCCGCCCGCCGGCCGGACGCTGATGTCAAGATATCGAGTGCTGCCGTCGAATCCATCGTCAAAAAGCAAGGAAACCGCAAAGTGTCCGTTCGTTACTTGCACACCGAAATGGGTCCTCGTGACATCTATCTGCGTACCGCCAACGAACGTACTGAACAACCGGAACTCGAAATCGTAGCTGCCATTTGCGGGCTGGCCGTTGAACGCTAGATTGCCCTGATAGATGAACTCATCGGACTGCGAATAGATGTTGAGAGTTGCGATCGTGACCAGCAAAATCACGGCCATATAGCACTTTGCTTTCATTTCGATTCTCCTTTAGCCAGACAGAAACAATCACTTTATCTTTGCGAGAAACGCACGGATCTCGCCGACATAGAACGGAAGCAAGATATCGCTCCAGAACTTCGTGAACTGTTCTTCTGAGGTCAGGCCGGCGCGTGATCTCGGCTCAGTTACGATCTTTAAATTGCTGCCAAATGCACGATTGAATCCGTTTCGATAATCCATCGTCCTGTCCAGCCGAATGAGTTCTTCCCGCAGTTTTTTCTGTAATTCTGCGTTCTTTGCCACGGCGATGAAATATTCGGTGGCCCCCGCGTCGCATATCTTGAAGTTCGGGTCTTTCGCCTCTTCCATCAGCCCGCCAAACCAGCCTAGACGCCTGGAAGGACGTTCGGTTTCACCAACCATTTGGAAGAGCAGAGCCGGAGTATTCATCCGACGGGCCGCATCATCGATAAAGTGCGGAACGTAATCAACACGCAGTTGCGTCTTTGTGGCTGAATCGGGTCCAAGATCACAGGCTAGTGTGTAAAGAGCATTGTCGAGCTTCTTGATGTCCTGGTCGGTAGTGTCACGCAACGGAATATCGGGCAGCCCGAGATAGATCAAGCCGGCAACCCGTTCCGGGTGATGCTCGGCAAGCCACGTCATATCCATATTTCCGGGAATGCGCCCAAGGAAGACAGCTTTCTGCAGCCCCAACGAGTTCATTAGCGAAACGATGTCCTCGCCGTTCACCGCAACGTCTAGGTTGCGAGCTCCTCCTTCTTCTTTTGATTTGCCCCAGCCCCGGCGAGTGACGGCAAGGACACGATTCTTATCGGCAAAACTAGGGGCGAGCCCCACAAAGTCGTAATCGACCCATTCCCTTGCATCGCCGTGAAACGATTGCAGAAAGATCAGCGGAGTTCCGTTACCGCCAAAGTCGAGATAGTGAAGGTCGATCCCGTTGACCCGAGCCAACTTTTCCTCGTACTTTGCCGCCTGCTTGTCTGTCCCTTGGGCAAATATGTTCGCGACCGCAAATTGAAGCGCGAGCGGTAGGACAAGGGCCTTCACCAGATACTTTTTTGAATTTCGTATGTTCATTCAACTTCTCCGTTCTACGTTTGCATATGCCGGATCAGTCCGATCAGAGGATCCGGCCGCTAGGGCACGCTCACTTGTTCTCTTCTTTCTTCTCCGGTTTCGAAACGGCGATGATCAATTGCCGCAGTTCACGCAGTTCCGCTTCGAGCTTTTCTATCTTTTCCTGCTGCTCTTTGACCGTGTTGATCAGCACCACGCCGATGCGGTCGTATTTAACGCCCTCGACCTCGCCCTTGTCGTTGTACGTGACAAGCAGGGGGTCGATTCCGGCAACCTCCTCGGCAACAAGCCCGAGGTCGAGAGCGTTACCCGCCGTCCAGTTGAAAGTCACCGGACGAAGCCTCTGGATCACATCGATCCCCGAGCGGAAATCAGCAATATTCGTTTTGTAGCGTGCCGAGGACGAGCAGGCCGCAAATCCTTTGACCGCGTTCAAACATACCGCGGTAGTGCCGTTCATTCCGAGTCTTCCGATCCGGACAGAGTCGAGATTATCGCGACCCAGTTGGATCGTATCAACATTGGTCACAACCGCACCGGATCCGATTGCTGTCGCGTAAGTTAGGGTAGCGGAACTGACATTGGCGTTTGCTCCGAGAGCTAAATTGTTCGAGCCCGTCGTGTTCCCAACTCCGGCATTTGAGCCAATGAAGACATTGCTCTGCCCCGAGGTATTTGAACTTCCGGATTGGAACCCAAAGAACGAATTGTTGGAGCCGCTTCCAGTGGATGAACCGGCAGATCGTCCAAACATAGCATTTGCTCCACCGGTATTGTTCTGCCCGGCCTGCCAGCCGAAAAATGCATTGTCGAATCCTGTCGCAGATTGCCCGGCTTGGGCTCCAAAGTAGGAATTCCGGCTCCCGTCAGTTTGGGCACGACCGGCTCGACTTCCGAAATACGCATTCTCAAACCCAACATTTTTCTCGCCAGACTCAGAGCCGAAAAAGGAATTATCCGACAACGCACTGTCATAACCTGACCTGAAGCCGAAGTACGAATTTCGATTTCCCGTTGTGTTCCCAGCCCCGGCAAAGCTCCCAAAAAAACTATTATTTTCACCGCTAGATTCACCGCTGAGACTTCCATACCCGGAAGCATAACCAGAAAAGGTATTATTCCCACCTGTTCCTATCCTGAAGCCGGAAAGTTCTCCTACGAACGTATTATTTTCTGCAAGTGAATTTCTATTTCCAGCACTTACGCCAAGAAAGGTCCCTCCGAGATTTTTCCAAAGGATCCTCGACCCATTGATGTTTAACTGGGCGTTAGCATTTACATTCGTGGCGCTAAGGGTTCCACCGGCTTTACCATCTCCGCTTATATTGAAGTTTGTCCCTGCCTGTTGCGTTGTGGTGTTTTGAACGTAATCACTACTTCCTGAAGTCGGAGGTCGGGCATCGGTCATTCGCGGATCGGTCGTTAGAACGTATTGATTAGCGGCGATGCCGCCAAGCTGCGTTGCGTTCACCGCCGTTTCTGACGACTGGCTTTTTATCGAATACGGTGCACTCGAGACCGGCTGTCTCGGTGTCAGCGGAGTAAATGCGCCGCCGCCCGCCGGACGTACTTTTATTTCGAGGAAACGGTCGGCACCCGGAAATGCAGCCCCAAAGTTGAGCGGCACCGCGAAGACACCATTCGTGACCGGAACATTCGTTGCCGGAATTGTCTGCCCTATTTGCGTTCCGCCCGCAAGCCCGCTGAACAATGAGAACTCAAAGTCGTAGTTCCCCGTCGCCGGCTGGCCGTTAAAATCAAGGTTTCCCTGGTAAGTAAATTCCGTTGTCTGTGCCGCCGCCTGCGTTGCCCCTACGACCGCGATGATCACAAAAACTAAGCCTGATATTGCTCTTGTCATTTAATGTTTCTCCATGGTTGTCGCAAATATCGATTTCCGAAGCCTCTACTCGGCACATGGATATTTGCCGAAGTGTATCGATGTCCGGTTGCCGCCCACATTGAGCGACATTATGAAGTCGGAGTCGAGAGCCTCCCGGACCGAAACGACGCTTAGCTCCCCGGAACCATTTGGCCCGGTCACGGTCGTGTTGAATGTGACATTTCTATTGCGGCCATCGATGCTCACAACACCAGTGGTAAAAAAGCTCGGTTCCATCGGCTCGCCGAGCAAACGCTTGGCGTCCGAATTTGCCCGCAGGGTCTTCATCGCACAGTCATACTCTTCCGTGGCTTTAACGCCAAACACGAACGCCGACGCGATCCCGGCTCCGACCAGAATGAATATCCCGATCGGCAGGATCACAACGAATGCGATCAATAGGATGATCCATTTCATCGATCGCTTTTTGGGTGGTGCCTGGTTGTGGCCGCCTAGTGGTTCGATCATATTTCTCCTCCTGACGCCGGGCCGGTGATCACGGTGTTCTGTGTGCCGGGAACGAATTTTACGTTTACGATTTTTCCCGCTTGGTATAGCGGCAAGTGGATTATTGAAACCGTCTGCTCGACCTGCGTTTGAAAAGCCGGTGCCGCCATTGGGTTGACCTGCAGATCGAAGCGGACCAGCGGGTTGCTGCCAATCCGCGTTCCGGTATCTGCAATGGCTAGTATCTTTGCGGTCGCGGCGGTTCCGGTCGCTTCAATGTTTGCCCGATTCCTCATTCCTAAGATGATAGGCACCAGAACACTGCCGACGATCAGCGCCACACCGATCACCGGCACGATGAACGTTACAAAGATCCCGGCCGCTCCAAGAACAATGGCCTCGGCCTCCGACATTCCCGCGATCGGGTAAACCGCCTCAATACCCAAGGCCAACATCGGCCCAAGGAAAAATCCCCCGAATGTAAGCAACAATCCCGCGATCAACGCCACTCTCGAAATCTGTATCTTCATTGCTGTTTTCTCTTTGCTCGGTCAACGACGATTCAAAGGCATCCGTTCCAGATCAGTTTTTATGCAGGGCCGCTGACCGGCGGTATCTGCGAGTTCGCGGGCACGCTGATTTTGATCTCGGCCCGGTTTGAGGGCGTCGGTCACGCAAACATCTGAGTCCGTGATTTTCACGACCACAAGATAAGACCGATTTCCGGGTTCATGTGGGTGGTCCGGTTGGCTTGTTTCAAAACGAAAGATGAGGGCAATAGGCTTTGTCGGCTCGCTCGCCCGAACACGCCATTCCGCCTTCTCACCAAACCACGAGAACGCTTGCGAGACCGCCTCATCCAACCGCAGATCGATGTAACCGCCCTTTGGCGAACGCACGATCATCATCGACCGGCCATCGCCCTCGACCACTTCGAGCACGTATCCGCCAACGCCGGGGCACTGCCCGTTAAAGACATCGTCATCAAGATCCGGATTGTCGATCTTCTTGCAGTCCTTGCGCTTTAAGCTGGTATAAACCGAAAGCAACCTTTCAGACTCCGCCCAGACGCCATTGGCCGCTATCAGTACAACAACGAGTGACAGAGATATCGAGAGCTTTTTCATAGAACTACTCCGGGCATTCCGCCATTATTCGATCGTCGCCCAAAAATAGCGGTGATTGTTCGGCCATTGTCCAAAGCTCGGCTCGCTTCGCGGTGTATTTTGGTGATTGCGAATTGCCGGCCGGTGGTCGTCCCAGTGGTCGCCCCAAAGATTGCACGCAAGAAAGCGGGTCGATTGCTGCCCGGTGAACCAAACGTCGTTGACGGCATAGATCACCACCGCAAGACAACCGTGATCGTTTCGGCCGCTGCTATTCTGGTGATTTCTCAGCCTCGCGTGCACCGTGTACCGAAGCGCCGTCAGTTGATGCTCTATCCGCCAGTTCATGCTGTGGCTGTCCAGGGCCGCCGATGCGAATTGGACCACCGCCCCGACGGTCGCATCGCGGGCATCGCCGACCGAATCCACCGCCAGGTCGCGCGTCGCACTCGGTATGCTGATGCTCAGGTTCACTTCCTGCCACTTCACTCGTACTGCCATAACTACTTCTCCTCGATGGTCACTTGCACGGATAAGCACCGGCGTAGATGGCGATCACATCGTCGTTGTGTTCAAACGAAACGGTCAGGTCCGCTCCTCGCTTGTCCCTGACCGCCGCCATCATTAGTTTCCCGGAGCCCTTCGGCCCGCTGATCGGCATCGTCATCGTCACAACCCGGTCGTTCGGTTCGTTTTGCACCGGGCCGGTCGCCGGCGCGCTGTCATCCACCGGCTCGCCTATGAGCTTCCGGACGTCCTCGCTCTTCCGAACAAGGTCGATCGCACATCTGTATTCCTCGGTCGTTTTTGGGTCCTGGAACATCGAACAGGAGCTGAAGAACCCCGCGGCTAGCAGTACCAGAGATCCCGCAAACGCTTTCGCGATGGCAGACCGCCCATCTTTATGTCGCTGCGAGAGGCTGAGCTTAGGATTTCGTCGATCCATTTTTATACCTATCAAGTCCCGGTCATCGTCGTGATCAGATCCCGGAAAGTCCAGTCCTGAGGTCCGCAGATCTAAAAGTTGGGGGCACCTTCCCGAGCTGTTGCTTTGGGGCAATAATCCGTCAGTTCGGACTGTAAGTCCTTTGATTTCCGTTAGGAATTTGTTAGGGAGGCGTTATTTTCTGCTACACTGAACGAAATGGAGGGTCAGATCCGCGAATTCAGGGGTTTTGTTCTTGACGAGCCGGAGCATCGGCTTCGGAAAGACGGCGTTGATGTTCCGCTGCCCCCAAAGGCGTTTGAGGTCCTCAAGTATCTGGCAGCCCGGCCGCAGCAGTTGGTCAGCTATCAGGAAATAATGGATGCCGTGTGGCCCGATACTTTCGTCGAGGAAGGAAACCTGCGGCTTTCGGTCCATACGCTGCGCAAAACCCTTGGAAACGACCTGATCGAGACCGTCCCGCGACGCGGTTACCGCTTCAACGCCGAAACAACCATTATTGAGCGGGCCGTTCTGAACGGAGAGCAGACACCCGTCGCAGTTGAAGCTGTTCGGGCACCGCATGTTCCGCCCGAGCCCCGAAGATCACGAGGCCGGACGGTTTTAACATTCGTTCTACTCCTTCTTGTAGGAACGGGAGCTATTTCGGCAGTCTGGTATGCGGCGGCCAGATCTGCTCCGACGGTCCCGTCAACTGACGCCCACACCATCGCCGTTCTCCCTTTCGAGGTGATCTCTGACGACCCGGCAGCCGAACGAACGTTGAGCAAGGGACTGTACGAAGCCGCTACGTTCAATCTTAAGAAGATCCGCGGGCTCCGGGTGATAACGATCGCGGAAACCGGTGAGGCATCATCTGACCCGGACAGAAAGCTCAGGCTCGGGCAGCAACTCGGCGCTAATGAAATATTACAGGCCTCGGTTCGCTCCGATGGCGAGGGGCTGCGAGTTTCGTACGAATTGCTTTCGGTCTCCGACGGAGCAACGGTCCGAAACGGCAGTTTTGTCGTTAACTCCAAGCCCTCTGCCGATTCAGAAACTGCCGCCGCTCTCCGGCTTGCCCGCGAACTCGACAAGGTCTTGGTCCGAATGCGAGATAAAAGGCGTCTGCCGCCGGGTTTGCTTGATGAAACAGCCGAGCGTGATTACCTGCTCGCCCAGCAGCTTCCTCGCGAGAACGATATGAATCGCTGGTCTGAGGCGACCGGCCTGATGCGTTCAGTGGTCGAAAAGTATCCGGATTGGGCTCTTGGTCACGCAAAGCTCGCCGAAGCGATGGTCCTCGCCCATGGTTCTGACGGCTGCGGAGAGGCGCGTTCGGTTGCATTGCGGTCGATCGAACTTGATCCAAAGACCGCGGAGGCTTACCTGGTGAAAGGTGTTTGTGATCAGATCGAGAGAAAATGGACCGAGGCCGAAGCGTCACTGAAAAAAGCGATCGAACTCGATGAAGGCCTCGATCGTGCCCATCTCGAATACGGCCTCCTGCTCGACATACAGCGTCGCTTTGCCGAAGGCGAGGTCCACCTCAAAAAGGCCCTTGAACTCGAACCCTTTGCTCCTGTCTCTTATACACATCTGACGC
>CAZGLZ010000065.1:0-20859 GCA_964526245.1 uncultured Chloracidobacterium sp.
CAATCTTTATCCGGCCGTGCCTGAGGACGAGGATCGCGATGTGTTCCTCTTACCTGATGTGATCGAGAAGATGCTCGAAAAGAACCTTCTCGGTGATAAGACACGCGGCGGATTTTACAAGAAATCTAAAACCGCCGAGGGCAAGACGGAGATCCACGAACTCGACCTCGCGACCTTCGAATTTAAACCGCAGGAGAAGACGAAGTTCGCTTCGATCGAGGCCGCAAAAGGGATCGAGGATATGAACAAGCGGATCAATTCGCTTGTTTGGGGCGAAGACCGCGTTGGCGAGTTTCTTTGGAAGACAATGTCGAGGACCTTTCGTTACGCGGCCAACCGTATTCCGGAGATCGCCGACACCATAGTCGAGGTCGATAACGCGATCAAATGGGGTTTCGGTTGGGAGATCGGAGTTTTTGAGACCTGGGACGCGATCGGGCTCAAGCGTTCCGTCGAGCGGATGAAGGCCGAAGGGCAAGCAGTCCCGGCGAGCATTGAAAAAATGTTGGCGGGCGGTGCCGAGACCTTTTACAAGAACGAGGGCGGCGACGTCTCTTATTTTGATCTCGTCGCCGGCGAATACAAACCGATGCCTGAGCGGCCTGGTGTAACGATCCTCAGGGCCGTGAAGGAACGTACCGGAGTCATCAAGTCGAATCCGGGGGCCTCGCTTATTGACATTGGCGATGGCGTCGCTTGTCTCGAGTTCCATTCGAAGATGAACTCTATCGGTGGCGACACGGTTCAGATGATGAACTTTGCGATCGATGAGGTCGAACGTAACTTTAAGGGACTGGTCGTTGGCAACCAGGGTGGGAATTTTTCGGCGGGTGCGAACCTTATGATGCTTCTGCTCGCGGCTCAGGAAGAAGAGTGGGACGACATCAACATGATGGTTCATGCCCTCCAGCAAGCCGTAATGCGGCTACGATATTCCGCGAAGCCGGTCGTTACGGCTCCCTACGGGCTCACGCTCGGTGGCGGTTGCGAGATCGCGATGCATGGAAACCGGGTTCGGGCCGCGGCTGAGACGTACATCGGGTTGGTCGAGGTCGGTGTAGGTGTGATCCCTGCCGGGGGCGGAACCAAGGAAATGACGATGCGTGCAATGGATGCCGCGGCCAAGGCTCCGGATTCGGATCCGCTTGTGTTTCTGAAGAATACATTCGAATTGATCGGTATGGGCAAGGTCGCGACCTCGGCCCAGGAGGCCAAAGCATGGGGCTTTCTCCGCTATGTCGATTCCATCTCGATGAATGGCGATCGCCTTATTGCCGATGCAAAGCAGGAAGTGCTCAACCTTGATGCTTCCGGCTTTGAGCCGCCCGTGCCGCGCGAGGACATCACAGTAATGGGCGAGGATGGGATCGCCGCTATGAAACTTGCTCTCCACATGATGAAACAGGGCGGCTTTATCTCCGATCACGACGAACTGATCGGTACGAAACTGGCTAATATCATGTGCGGTGGTGCGATCAACCACGCTGTTCAGGTCAGCGAGCAATATCTCCTGGACCTCGAGCGCGAAGCGTTCATCTCGCTTTGCGGCGAGAGTAAAACGCAAGAACGCATAGCCGCGATGCTCAAGACCGGCAAGCCGCTGAGAAACTAGGTAAGACGGCCAATGAAGAACGACACCTTTTATTTTACCAACGAGCTCAGGCAGACGGTCGAGGATGCGAGAGCGTCTTTCGGTTCGCTTTCGAACGAGCAGCTCAATTGGAAGCCGGCGGTCGACAGTTGGAGTGTTGCGCAATGCCTGGACCACCTCATTCGCTCGAACGACGAGATGAATCCGGTATTTGAAGCCAAGCTTGCCGGTGCGAAAAATTCGTTTTGGGAGTCGTGGTCGCCGCTCTCCGGTTTTTTCGGCGGGATGCTTAAGAACAGCCTCCGCTCGGACAGGAAGAAGTTCAAGGCTCCGAGCGACGCGATCGTTCCGCCGAGTGATATTCCAGCGGGAATCGTTGACCGTTTTGCCGCTTGTCAGGAAAGGGTGATCGCCGAGATCGAGAAGACGGCGGGGCTCGATTGGGATAAGACGGTTGTGACCTCGCCGTTCATGGGCCTGATCACCTATCGGCTCCGCGACGCGCACGACATTGTCGTCGAACATTCGAAACGGCATCTCCGGCAGGCGAAACGCGTTATGGACTCGCCGTCCTTTCCGCAGTAGCTCTTTGAAACAATGCCCGAAAGCCTTAACAGCAGGATGTATCGTTGGGGATTCAACCTTTTCCCGGCATACCGCGGAACGGGGGGACGTGTCCTTTATATCGCGAGTGACTGGCGCGAGGTCAAGATCAAACTTCCGCTCAACTGGCGGACGCGAAATTACGTCGGAACGATCTTCGGCGGAAGCATTTACGGAGCGATCGACCCGTTCTATATGCTGATGTTGATGCACATCCTCGGCCCGGGTTACACGGTTTGGGACAAGGCGGCGAATATTAGGTTTCGGAGGCCGGGAAAGTCCGTTCTTTTCGCAGATTTTCATTTGTCTGATGAGGAGATCGTGGAGATCAAGAACCTCGCCGATGGAGCAGCTTCGATCGACCGGGTATATAACGTAGAGTTGAAAGATAGAGATGGCGTTGTCCATGCGCACATAGAAAAAACGCTGTATATTTCCAAGAAAACAAATTCCAGGGAGAAAAGCGTATGAGGTCATTTGGTTGTTTATTGTTCGCTGTTGTGGCTTTGGCATTGTCTGGTTGCGGTGATGTGACCGGCGAGCCGATCGAAATGGCAAATGCCTGCAAGATCGAGAACGACGGGAAATTTTTCCAGGTCAGCGGCGTAGTGGCCCAGCGAGGCAGCGTCTTCTGCTCAAATACCGGAGGCAGGATGGAGTGCGGCTTTGACCTGCTCGAAGCCGCTGGAAGCCCAAACAAGCTTCGCGTCGATATCGAACAGGGAAGTGGAGCGAACACGGTTGACAAACTTGAGCGAGGATACAAGGCCGAGGATATCAAGATCCGCGATAACGCCGGAAACCAGATCGCTCTCGACAAAGACATGGTAAAGCTGACCGGAAAGCTCTCGGTCGCACCGGCCGCCCCAGGCGGGCAGGGTGTTTGCTTTATGCAGGTGAACAAGATCGAACGATGAAGGAACGTTGCGACTGGGCAAGGAATGAACTTGCGATCCACTACCACGATACGGAGTGGGGCGTGCCGTTGCACGACGACCGCGGGCTCTTTGAATTCTTGATCCTTGAAGGTGCTCAAGCGGGCCTTAGTTGGGACACGATACTTCGCAAGCGCGAATCGTACCGCGAGGCATTCGATGGTTTCGACCCGGCGAGGGTCGCCCGATTCACACCTGCAAGGTGCGACAAGTTGCTCATGAACGAAGGCATCATTCGTAACCGCCTTAAGATCGCATCTGCGGTTGGGAACGCAAAGGCTTTCCTCGGTGTGCAGGACGATTTTGGTTCCTTCGACTCGTACATTTGGGAGTTCGTTGGGGGAAAGCCGATCGACGGAAAGCGCAAAACGCTGGCCGATGTGCCGGCAAAAACAGACATTTCGGACGCGATATCGAAGGATCTGAAAAAGCGCGGCTTCAACTTCGTCGGCTCGACCATTATGTACGCCTTCATGCAGGCTACCGGAATGGTAAATGACCATGTGGAAATGTGCTTCCGATATAAGCAGGTGTCGAAGTAACTCTGCGGTCGTTGCCGTGAAAGCGTTGAGATCATATTTGAACGCAGTGATCGCAAGGGAAGCAGAGCGATGTCTATAGATATTCCTGTTACTCAGGCAGTTCGGTTCCTTCGGGAGAAAAAGATCGAGTTCGTTCCGCATCTTTACGATTACGTCGAGAAGGGCGGTGCGAAGGAATCGGCAAGGCAGTTGGGGGTTGACGTACACGCGGTCGTAAAGACCCTGGTGCTTGAAGCGAACGAAAAGAAGCCGCTTGTTGTGCTGATGCACGGGGACAGGGAAGTTTCGACCAAGTCGCTTGCTCGGCATCTTGGCGTCAAATCCGTCGAACCGGCGACGCCTGAAAAGGCTTCGAAACTTACCGGTTATATGGTTGGCGGCACTTCTCCGTTTGGGATGAAGACCAAGATGCCGGTTTATGCCGAGCGAACCATCTTCGGCCTCGAACGAATTTGGATAAACGGCGGAAAGCGAGGCTTTTTGGTTGAGATCGATCCCGATGCGCTGCGGCATCTCGAGGCTGCCGAGGTCGAGGTAGGGATCGAAAAATAGGAGATGAGTATAATTTTTAGGAAGTCCATCGAGAACGGAGTGGCCCATTTGCAAACTCCGTTTGTTTTGTAGGAAGAAACGAATATGAAAGAAGCAGTTATCGTTTCGGCCGTGCGGACGGCTGTGGGAAAGGCGCCGAAGGGCACGTTGCGGAACACGCGTTCGGACGAAATGGGTGCCGTGGCAATCAAGGAAGCGGTCGCCCGGGCGGGCGTTGAGCCTGCATTGATCGAGGACGTCATAATGGGCTGCGCATTTCCTGAAGCAAGCCAGGGGATGAACGTCGCCCGAACCTCGGCGATCCTTGCCGGGTTGCCGGTCGAGACATCGGCGATGACTGTGAACCGGTATTGCTCTTCCGGTCTGCAGACCATCGCCCTCGCCGCCGAACGCATTCGGACAGGCGGGGCCGAGGCGATCGTCGCCGGCGGGCTCGAATCGATGACGGCGATCCCGATGGGCGGGAACACCTTCCGGCCGAACCCGCATCTCGCGGAGACCTATCCCGACTATTACCTCAACATGGGGCTGACGGCTGAGAATCTTGCCCGCAAGTACGAGATCACCCGCGAGCAGGCAGACGAGTTCTCGATGCAGTCGCACCACAAGGCTGCTGCGGCGATCGCCGCCGGCAACTTTAAGGACGAGATCGTCCCGATGACGGTGCGCATCGACGAACTCGACGAGAAAGGCCGAGTCCGCCGCAAAGAGGTCGTCTTTGAACAGGATGAAGGCGTTCGGCCGGATACTTCGACCGAAGGACTCGCGAAGCTCCGTCCAGTTTTTCACGCTAAAGGCACGGTCACCGCCGGCAACGCTTCGCAGATGTCGGATGGAGCGGCCGCTGCTGTCGTGATGTCCGCCGATAAAGCCGCCGAGCTTGGCCTGAAACCGATCGCCCGTTTTGTCTCCTATGCGACCGCCGGTTGCCTGCCGGAAGAGATGGGCATCGGACCGGTCTATGCGATCCCGAAGGCGCTCAAGCTCGCGGGCCTGACGCTCGACCAGATCGATCTGATCGAGCTCAATGAAGCCTTTGCCGCCCAGGGGCTTTCGGTGATGAAGGTGCTCGAAATGGACCCGGCGAAGGTCAACGTCAATGGCGGTGCCGTCGCTCTTGGCCACCCGCTGGGCTGCACCGGTGCAAAGCTGACGGCCACGATCCTTCAGGAAATGCGTCGCCGTTCGGCCCGCTACGGCATGGTCACGATGTGCGTCGGCGGCGGAATGGGAGCCGCCGGAATCTTCGAACTGATCGATTAGTATCTCCTCAAATAGCTCATCCTCCTTAAGCCCCGGATCGACCCCGGGGCTTTTTTCTCGGGAGCTTCGGCTCGCCGGACCGAGCCGGTTCGTTTCATTTTTTGTGGGGACACTATGCATCTGAAACGGCTGAAACGGTTAAAAGAAATGAAACGACCGGCCCAAACACAAGAAGGCGTTCGCGGCCGAGGCCGAAGACGATCGCTTTTTCAAAGCACCGGGAAGTGTGGCAAAATTTTCCCGAACCGGTCTTCGTTCCAAGCGCCGACCGGCGACCCAACATTAATATGCCTCAGGTCTTTAAATGTATCTCGTGTTCGGCCCCGCTTGAGTTTTTGGGGCAGATGTCGCAGAAGTGTCAGTTCTGCGGGACAACGATGATCGTCCCGCCGGAGATGTTCGGCGGCCGGCCGGCGGTTTCATCTTCCGGGGGTCCCGGCGGTTTGACCGAAGAGATAAGGCGGCTGTGCGCGGAAGGGAAAAAGATCGAGGCGATCAAGGTCTTTCGCGAGCGGACCGGTGCCGGCCTGGCCGAATCAAAGGCCGCGGTCGAGGCGATCGAACGCGGCGGCACGATCGACCTCGGTGAGGTGATTCAGCGAGCCGTCTCAGGCGGGCCGCTGATAGATCCGAAGGCCGCGAAAAAGGCAGGCGTCGCCGTCGGAGTGATAACGATTGCGGTCATCGCCGCCGCAGTTCTCGCAATTGCCGGCATCGCCGGTGCGATGTTCTTTCTCGCCGCACCCTCCGGCGATAACGGCGAGTTCACACCAACGGCATCGAATTCGGAGCCGCGGCCGGCTAGGCCGGGCGGCGAAGAAGCGGGGATGATCGAACTTCTCAGGTTTGGCGGCGAAGGAACCGGAGCCGGCCGATTCAAGGACAACCGGGTCGTCGCGGTTGATGGCAATGGGCGGATCTATAGCTCAGACTATTCGCCCGGCCGGGTCCAGGTTTTTGGCCCCGACGGCAAGTTCGTCGCCTCCTGGCCCGTCGGTGAGGACGAGAACGTTTACGACCTCGCGGTCAGTCGTTCGGGCCGCGTTTATCTTGTGACTAACAAGGGCGTCACGGCGTTTGATGGCGAAAGCGGCACGCGGGTGGCGAACGCGCCGGACCGGCGGTACCGCGGCGTCGCTATCGGCCTCGATGGCAGGGTCTACGCGGCCGGCCGCGATGGATTTGATGTCTTCGATAAGGACCTCAAGCCGATGGCCTCGTTCAAGAACGCCGCAAAGGACGCGAGTTCGTCGTTCGGCTTTGAAAAGGTCGACGTGGACGGTAATGGGTTCGTCTTCCTGGTCGAGCGAACTACCGATGACCTTGTGAAGTTCTCGTCGGACGGTCGATTCCTGAACCGTATTCCGACCGGGCTCCGATCGGCAAACGACATCGCCCTCGACCCCGCCGGCAGGATCTTCCTTTCCGATACGAGCACGATCGCGGTCTTCTCTCCGGAGGGACAGCCGCTCAAGAAGATGAAGGCGAACCAGGCATTCGGTATCACATTTGATGACACGGGAATGATGTACATTGCGTCCCGGCCCTTCGTGCTGAAGGTCGACCTGGGGCTTGAGTGAAAACGATGAATACATACGAAATCGTCCGAAGCAAAGGGAGCCAATACACGGTTTCGTAAGTCTTCAGCGGCAGGTCGAAAGATATCATCGCCAACTCAGGCCCGGAATCATCGAACGATGCACCGCTCGCCGCCCAAAAACAGGCAATTATTTCGAAGATCTTCGTTTTTCGGTCTACCAACGCCCCTGCAGTAGCGACGATGTACGATTTCGGAACGATTCTTGCAGTAAAGTCTCATAAAACGCGGCATTCGCGCGACGAATGCAGCCGGCTCGCCCCAAAACCAGTGTTGGAGAGATTTATGAGACCCCAGGCAACAAGATCGATATTTATGATCCTGGCCCTTGCGGCGATGCTCGTTGCATCGGTCGCGGGTCAGGATGATTACAACAGCGAAAATGCACTTTACAGCGACAGCGATGAACCAGAGGTGACCGACCGCGTTGCCCGGATCAGCGAGATCCGCGGCGAGGCACGCGTAAAGCGTGCGGAAAGCGACGAATGGGAGGTAGCGGTTCTGAATCTCCCTTTGGTCGAAGGCGACGAGATCGTCACCGGTTCGGACGGCCGACTCGAGATACAGTTCGGCTTGAACAAGTTCGTTCGCTTGTCGTTCGACTCTCAACTGCGCATCGTGACGCTCAAGGACGAAGGGATCGCACTTAGCCTTCCGCAAGGAACGGCTAGCGCGACGCTGCTTGAATTCGATCCGCAGCAGACGTTCTTTGAGATCGACGCACCGCGGATGACGCTTGCCGCACAAGCGGCGGGCACCTACCGGGTCGATTCGGGCCGGCCCGGCGACATCGACGTCCGCGTCAGCACGGGCGAGAACGGTGAAGCACGTATCTACTCTGCAACGTCGGGCTTTACGCTCCGCTCAAGCCGTTCGGCTCGTGTGATCGTTGACGGCCGGTACGCGGGTGACTGGGAGAACCTGAACTATTCCGGCGTCTCGGATGAATTCGACCGCTGGGTCGTTGAACGTGACTCGGCTATTTCCCGTCGGCTTCAGAATGCTCATTACGGAAGGTACTACGACCGCGACATCTACGGTGCCGATGAGCTCGACAGCTACGGTGACTGGGAATACACGCAAGATTACGGCTACATTTGGCGGCCTTATTCCTCGGCCATCAGCGGGTACGACGATTGGTCGCCCTATCGGTACGGACATTGGCGTTGGATGCCGACCTTCGGATGGGTTTGGGTCAACGACGAGCCATGGGGCTGGGCAACGTATCACTACGGCCGTTGGGTTTGGCATCGGGGCCGGTGGTATTGGTCGCCCTACAGCTCCTATCGCGGTAGCCGTAGCTGGTGGCGTCCAGCACTCGTTGTTCTGACGGTTCGAAACGGAAACTACTGCTGGTATCCGCTTCCGTATCAGTACCCGTATTACGATTATAACCGCCGTTACTACGGCAACAGGCGTCGACATCGAGATCGCCGTCCGAACGCGCCGAATCCGACTCAGCCTACGCCGACGCAACCTGGTCCCGGAGGGATAAGCAATGAAGAGCGAATGGCCCGGCTCCGCACTCCTCCGCTTCAGCGGGTTCCGGCGGGCTCAGTCGTGACCGTGCCCGGAACTGACTTCGGCCGAGAACCGAGGGCCGGTCAAAGGCCTCCGCTCGCCGATGCAAAACAGATCCTGGCAAAGTCGCCGTTCGAGAATCAGTCGCCGCCGATCCTGCCGGACATCGGCAGTATGGATCGCAAACCGGGCCGCGGAATTGTGACGGAAAAGCCGGTGATCGCAAAGCGTGAAGTGCCGGTCATCACCGGTGCCGAGACCAGAAAGCCCGATGCACCGCTAGACCGTGAACTGAAGGAGCGACGAATGCTCGGCGGAAGGCCGCCGCTCGTGACGACTCCTGTTCCCGCAGAGACGAAACGCGAGGAGACCACCCCGGAGCCGCGTCGACGAACGGGAGCGTTTGATCGGAGCGTCCCGCAGCGTGTAGAAACACCTGTCACGGCAAAGCCGACGCAGCCGACTCCGACCTACGTGCCGCGGCCGACGCCTAGACCGACCACGCCGGAGCGTAAGCCTGATCCGCCGGTCGAGCGAAATACGCGGCCATCGCCGCCGTTCAATCCGCAGCCGCAACCGCAGCCACCGAGGAACGAATCGCCGAGAAAGTACGAGCCGCCGCCAAGGCGTGAAACTCCGGCACCGCGTCCGGCACCCGCTCCAAGGCCGAGCCAGCCGCCGCGAAGCGAATCGCCTAAGCCGGCTCCGCCAAAGAGCGAGTCGAAACCGGAGCCGCGGAAGCCGTCGCCTCCACTTGCTTCGGAGAAAAAAGGTAAGGATGGCAAATAAGGACGTTGGCAATAAGAGAAAGAGTCGGGAACGGTCCCGGCTCTTTCTGTTTATTGGGATAGTGCTGAGGCTATCTCGACTGCGCAGTAAAAACCGCGGGGTCAGCCGACCGCGGGTCGCCGACCACAACGAACCGGAAGTTTTTGAGATATTTCTCGGAAACCCGACGGACGTCCAATGCCGTAACGGCCGTCATTTTCTCAAGGAACTCAAAGGAACGCCTCCACCCGCCGCCGATAAGCTCGTAGCGAGCAAGTTCGGCTGCCTGTGCGGCGTTCGTTTGCTGATCGGTGTAATACTGCGTGACGAACTGCCCGGCCATCCCGCCGATGAACTCATCAGTGACGGTTTGGGTGCGAAGCAGGTTCACCTGATCGAGCATCACTTCAACGGACTGGTTCGGGTCAACAGTCGTGACGTAGAGAAAGCCGTAGTTCACTGCCTGGTTGTTCATCTCGGCGTTCGGAGCATACGAGAGCTGCCGCTGAATGCGAACCTCCTGATAGACGAGTTGCTGGAGGATCGTCACCGCAACGCGCATTGCGTAATAGTCAGGGTCGGCAAGCGAAGGAGCAGGGAAAGCACCCTGAACATAATTCGTCTGGAGCGATCGATTGGTCACATCGAGCGTCTGCTTCGAGAAATCGAGCGCCGGCAACGGCTCGTGTTTGTAATCGCCCCGCGGAAGTTTACCGAACGCCGCTTCGACCTTTTCCCGGACGAGCTTCGGGTCGATATCGCCGACGATCACGAGCAGCATCCGCGAAGTTTGCATCAGCTTTTTGTGATGATCGCGAAGCTGGGCAGCCGAAAGGCCCTGAACGGTCGGAATCGTTCCCTGCGAGTCGATCCCGTAAGGATGTCCGGCGTAGAGAACCCGCTCCTGGGCTGCGGTCAGGGCCGCATCCGGACTCGTTTCGCGTTCGCGAAGCCCGGCCAGAAGTTGCTGCCGGACGCGTTCTACGTCCTCAGTAGCAAAAGCCGGTTCGAGCGTGACATCGGTAAAAACATTCCAAATGCGATCGAAGTTCTCCTTGGTCGAGACGAACGAGACCACGCCGAAATCGCTTCCGGCCGAACCCGCAAGCGAACTGCCGGTCCGCGAGAGTTCGCGGCGAACCTGCTGTCGGTTAAATCGCTTTCCGGCTTCAGTCGCGACGTTGAGCGTAAAGTTCTCAATGCCGGCAGTCTCCGGCGTGTAGTTACGAACGCCGCCCTTGAAGAAAAGTCCGCCGGAGAATGTCGGAGCCGCAGGCCGCTGTTTGACAAGCACTTTAAGCCCGTTGACCTCAAATTCGGTGACGAGCTTCGAGGCGTCGTTAACGGCGGCCGCCGGTTGAGCAAACACAGCCGCGGAAGCAAATGCCACCGTGAAAAACAAAATTGCAGCGATGCGAAGATGATCGATCATAAAAAAGTCGCGGAGGTTGATGCTCTTCATTATTTTGCACCTCCGGTAAGGTCTAGCTCCGTTAGCGCGGCTTTAGCCTTCGCTTCCGGTGCGACAAGTGCAACACCGACTCGCGGCTTGCCTGTAATGTAAGTATTCACGTAGCGGTTAATGTCCGCACGCGAGGCGGCCCGGAGATTCCGGTGATATCCGCGGAAATAATCGATCCCGGTCGAGGACCACCAAAACCCGAGCGTGTGAGAATACTCCGACGGCTTCTCGCGATCGAAAAGGTCGAGGTTTTCAAGAATGTTCTTTGAATTTTCAAGCTCCTCGTCGGTGTAATAATTCGGGTTCGTAAATTGCCCGATCTCGGCGTGGACGGCCTTGAGTGCGGCCTTGGCCTTGTCGGGGGTTGTGATGAGGAAAACGGTGATCGGCCCGACGTTACGCTGAGTGTAGTAATTGATCGAGACGGAAGACGCGAGGCCGGTGTCGATCAGGTTTCGCTGAAAGCGGTGGTCGGGCTGCGAAAGGATGTAGGAAAAAACGTCGGCCGCGTAGGTCGAGGCATCGTCCTTGCCGATCGACGGTCCATGCCAGCCGATAAGGATAAAGACGTTCTGGTCTTCGCTTTGGCTTTCCTCGCCGGTGTTCTTTTCGATAACGACACCCGTGCTTTTCGGGAGCGGCGGGTGCTCGACTAGCGGAAACTCCTTGAACGGATCCGTCTTCCGCGGCTCCCAACTTCCCATCACGTCCTGAACCAGCTTAAAGACATCGTTAGCTTTTGCGTCACCCGTAACGATCAACGCGGCATTGTTCGGAAAGTAGTATCGCGATTGAATTATCCGCATCTTCTCGGTCGTAGCGGCGGCGACCGTTTCGCGGGTGCCGCCGGGATTCTTGCGGGTCGGATACTTAAAGAAAAGGCGATTGTTCAGTTCCTGGAAAAGATATGAAAACGGGTTCGATTCATTCCTCTCGAGCTCGCCGATGACGATCTGCTTTTCATTCTCAAGTTCCTGCTGGTCGAAGAGCGGAAAGCGGACGGCGTTGTTGATTATCTTCACTGCGGTCGGGAGGTTCTGGCTGGTCGTCGTGAAGTAGTAATTGACGACCTCCTCGCGGGTCGAGCCGTTCTGTGCGATGCCGAGTTTATCGACGTCGCGAAGGTAGCTTACGTCGCCGATCTGGTCCTTCAAACGCATCGGCTCATTGCATATCGGGTTGACGCCGCCGCGAAGCAGAAAGGGCTGGCATTGGAACAGCAGCGACGCGAGGTTCGTCTTAAAGAACATGTGTTCATAAAGGTGCGAGAGCCCATTGAGCTCAGGCGGTTCGGTAAAAGAACCGTTGCGGACGGCCAGCTCGACCGTTACGATCGGCAGGCTCGGGTCTTCGAGGACGATGACCTCAAGTCCGTTCGGCAGTGTTTTGCTAACGAATGGGACTTCGAAGCTGGGCCGTGTTTGTGCCGAAGCGGCGGCCGGGGCGGCGGGCCTTTGGGCCGGACGCGTGCGTTGAGCATCGATGCTGCCGACAAAAACGGATGCGAGCAGCAGGAGCGAAAGGAAAAATTGCTTCACTATTATAAAAACCCCCGAAGTCGTGCGTCCGGAAGCGACGGGGCCGAGCGGACGCGAAATGCGAAACTTACAAAAGAAGCCCTTGCCAATGCGAAGGGCCGCCCACTAAAATCTAATCTACCACAAGGAGAAAAGAGAAATGGAACGTGACAATTTGATGCACGGAGCCCGCACCGCGTTGAACAGAGATCAGGAAATTCGTGCCTGGGCCGAAAACTATTTGAAAGAGAAGACCCGGGCCGAGATGCCGGAACTCTCAGATGAAGAATTTGAAAAGCATTGGCGGTACCACAAGCCGGAGATCGTCCACGCCGGGGCTGCCGAGGCGGTCTTGGCCTTTCGTGAACGCGAACGTTGAGCCGAGGGCTAAAGCTGAAATACAAAAGAGCCGGCAGCGATTGTCCGGCTCTTTTCTTTTTCACGGCAGACGAGCCGCTATTTTTCTTCCGGAAGCGTATCCGGCACCTCAGCGATCGGATCCTTGGGAGGTGCGTCCGGGTGCCGTTCGCGCATCATTCGTGCGATAGGCACAGAAAGGATGAGCAGTATCAATGCGGCCCCGCCGAGGAAGAGGGTCGTAGTCGTAAAGAGCCGCGGCATTGCAGAGAGATTGTCAGGGTCAACATCGCCACCGACCAATCCGCCGATAAGGTTGCCTAGCGAAGAGGCGAGGAACCATATTCCCATCATTTGCCCGACATAACGCTTCGGCGAAAGCGTCGTCATCGAGGAAAGCCCGACCGGGCTGACGAATAGCTCTCCGAGCGTCAGAAACAGATAAAAGGTGATCAGCCAAAGAGGCGAGACCTTTGTTGCAACGCTGCCGTCGCCGACCACGATGTAGGAAGCGAATATCATTACGACGAACGAAAGGGCCGCAAATCCGAGGCCGATGGCGAACTTGACCGGGCTCGAGAGATTAATGTTGCGGCTGCCCAGCCCCGTCCAAATAGCAGCGATGACCGGGGCGAGAAGAATGATCCACGCAGAGTTCACGGACTGGAACCAAGTGGCGGGAATCAGGAAGCTGCCCAATTGCCGCTCGGTGAAGTCTTGTGCAAAAAGATTGAGCGCGGTCGGGGTCTGCTCGAACGCAGACCAGAAGATCGCAGCAAAAACGAAAAGGACAGCGATGACCAGCACACGCTTCTTCTCGTCGGAATTAAGGCCGCCGAGAAGGAGAAGATAAGCAAAATAGACAAAACCGATTCCGGCAAGGAAGTATGCGTAGTAGGTGCCGAAGGTCGAGGCGACGAATGGAATCGTCCCGGTCGCTATCATGACAAAGACGGCCGCCAAAATGACAAGTCCGATGATGGTCGAGGTTTTTACCATCCGTACTTGCTTCGCTTGAGCAACCGGATCGGGATGGCGGGTCGGTTCGCTCCCGATATCTCCTAGCGTCTTCGGCGACTGTATCCAGAACTGAATGAGGCCGAGGATCATAGCAACGCCGGCCGCGGTAAAGCCCCAGTGCCAGCCGATGCTCTCACCGAGAAAACCGGTGATGAGCTGCCCGATCAAAGCACCAAGGTTAATGCCCATGTAGAAGATCGAAAAACCCGCATCTTTTCGGGCACCGCCTTCCGGATAAAGGTCGCCGACCATGGCTGAGATGTTCGGCTTGAGTAGGCCGGTTCCGAGAACGATAAAGACCAGGCCGAGAAAGAAAGGCACCTTGGAATGGATAAACGCAGAAGCTCCGATAGTTATGTGCCCGAGCGAGATCAGGGCACCGCCGTATAGTACAGCCCTTCGAAGCCCGAGCCACTTATCGGCGATCCAGCCGCCCGGCAAGGAAGCGAGATAAACGAAAGAGGCGTAAATGCCGACAATCGCCGAGGCCTCGCCGCGGTCCCAGCCCCAACCGCCCTGCATGACGGCCGCGGCCATGAATAGCACGAGAAGCGGCCGCAGCCCGTAGAACGAGAAGCGTTCCCACATCTCGGTAAAGAACAGCGTAGAGAGGCCCTTCGGGTGGCCAAAGAAACCGCCCGTGGATCCGGAATTGCCGGTATCAGAAACTGCGCTCATTAAATTTTTCCTCGAAGCAGATTTGAGATTCTGAGAGAGCTAGGGAAATATAGCAGATAATTTAATTTTCGGGAAACGGCTCGTGCCCCCGCAACCACAGTTTCCCGCGGCCCGCGGCATCAAAAGGAGGTTTCCTGTGCTTTCACTTTTAGGGATCATCGCGATCGTCATCTTTGCCATCCACACTTTCCGGAGCGCAAACTCGAACGGACGGAACGGCGGGCTCTGGGCCTTTATTTCGGTTGCGGTTGGAATAGCCCTGCAATGGGTAGTGCCGCTGGTGGCGTCAATGGTAATCGCTATTTTTTACATCGCGTCCGGCTCGAACATCGACACGATCGAACAGGACATCATGTGGCCGGCGGTCGTGATCTCGTTCGCGGGACTTGGCCTGAGCTTTCTTGGCATGTGGCTTGTGCTTCGTCACGTCTCGCAGATACCGGACGAGACCCCTGCGGCCGCATCCGGTCCGCCGCCGCCTCCGGTTTTTGGCGATAGCTTGTCGTTCAGGGCAGAGGAACCACATGAAGTGGCGCCGCGGCCGAAACCCGAAGGTGCAGATTTGCCACCAAACCGCGATTGATCTAATCTTATTGATTCGTGCCCTTGTAGCTCAACGGTTAGAGCAGCGGACTCATAATCCGTTGGCTGTAGGTTCGAATCCTACCGAGGGCACCACTAATCTTTCGGGATCAATAAGGATGGTAGCGAGTACGGGAATCGAACCCGTCTTTCAAGATTGAGAATCTTGCGTCCTAACCGATAGACGAACCCGCCAAGATCTGACGAAAAGCAATAATACAACAGCTTTGGAGAATTCCAAAAACTGCTGACACCCGGTTTCCGCATTGCGAACCCGGCGATGTTCTGTTACAAAAGCCAACAGCCGCCGAGGCCTGCCGCTATGAACCTTAAAGGCCGCAATTTCTACATTCGAAAAGTGCATCGGTATCTCGGTGTTTTCATCGGGATCCAGTTTCTTCTGTGGACGCTCGGTGGGCTGTATTTCAGTTGGACAGTTCTTGACGAGATACACGGCGACCATCTTCGGCATGAGGCCGCGATGCCCGATCCCTCGTTGTTCACAGTGCCGCCGCACGAGGCGATCGCTTCGCAGGCAAATGGTGAGGCGGCCGACCTTGCTAAATTCAGAATGGTTGCCGTTATCGGCGAGCCTTTTTACTCGATCACCTACGGCAAAGGCGAGAACGCTCGAACGGTATTAGTTCATGCCGCGAACGGGCGGGTTCGCGATCCGATCAACGAACAAGAGGCGAGGACAATTGCGACCGGTATGATGCATCAGCCTTCGGATGTGGCAGAGGTCGAGCTCGTAACAAAGGAAGCGATAAGCGGCCACCATGAGTATCGCGAAAAACCGCTTCCGGCATGGGCGATCACACTCAAGCACCCGGAGAATGCTACCGTCTATGTCGGGGCGAACGATGGGCAGGTCCACGCCGTCCGCACGAACAGTTGGCGGGCTTTCGACTTCCTCTGGATGCTTCACACAATGGATTTCTCCGGCCGCGACAATATCAACAACTACGTTCTAAGAGCGTTTTCCATCCTCGGCATCCTGACCGTAATGTCTGGCTTTCTGCTTTACTTTGTTAGCTCCAAAACAATGCGCCGGATTTGGAAGCGGCGCTGAGATCAAAACCGGATCTTGATTCCGCCGTTAAAGACGCGACCCTCGAGGTGCGTATACACCTCTGCAAATGTCGGAGCAGTGAAGGGCGGAAACACTACCCGGCTGTAGCGGCTTTGTCTTACGTCGGTGATGTTTTCGGCATTGAGAAAGAGGCTGAAGTTTTTGAAGATCTTTTCGCCGAATATCCCGACAACTGTGTAGGAGCGGGCAGATGTGCGGTCCGAGATCGTCTGGCGTCCCGTAAAGTGTGCCTCGATGCCGGCCTTGAAGCTGTCGTGTTCCTCGAAGATAAGAGAAGAATTGATCTTGCTCTTCGGTGTTAGCGGCAGGATGCGATTGCCCGGAAGATAACCGGCTTTCGCGTCGGTGTAGGTATAACCAATGAAGAGCTTTGCGATGTTGTAATCGGCTCGCAAGTTCGTCTCAAAGCCGCGGCTGATCACTGAGCTGTTCGCATTCGCGTAAGCAAATTCCCCAGATTTCCGCTCTACGAGTACGAGCGGGTCGGTGATCTGCGTGTAGAAGAACATTTGGTTGAGCGAGAGCCCGATCTTGTCTGCAATGGTAGCCCGATAATTGAGATCGAACGTACCGCCAAGGCTACGCTCTGCTTTTAGCCCATCCTCGATCGGAAGCACACCGCGGAAGAGAAGTGTTTCAGAATCTTCGGTGAAAACCGTGGGAGTCTTGTATCCGAGACCGAACCCTATGCGGCTCGTCAAATTCTCCGTGAACCGATAAAGCACAGAGACGCGCGGCAATACGAACGTGCCATGATCACGGGTGCCGTCAACGCGAAGTCCGGCTTCGATCGAAAGGCGATCGGTGATGTCCACCGTGTCTTGGACAAATCCACCGAAGGAAGCTCGTAGCTCATCCCGCTCGGCCGCGTCCGGCAGGGCGTTTGCCTCATCGAAACGGTCAAAAGCGGCCGTGAAACCGAAGACGAGTGCGTGGTTTCTGACCGGAGCAAAGAAGGCGATGTCTGTGTAGGAATTCAACTGCGTGCCGCCAAAGTTGTAGCCCGGAGTGGTGAGGTCCCGATCGAAAAAGGCGAGGCTCTGTTTTGCAACGAAGCGGCGTCCTTTGGCTAGTTCTCGAGTAAAGTTCGCGGTCGTGACATTTCGAACCGAGACATTCTTCTCAAAATAGATGTTCTGCGGGCCGCCGTTCCCGCGGATGACCCGCATATCGCCGCCTTTCCGGTTCTGAAAGGTGGTCGTGTTTCCTATCGTCAACTGCGTCTTCTCGTCGATGTAGAAAAACGCCCGCGGCGAAATGACAAAAGAGTATGTCCGCGGCAGATCGCTGAAGCCATCTTCATCAACGTCATACTCATTCTGATAATTGAACTGCCCCAGGAGTGTGTAGCCAAACCGCCCGAGTTTTCGGGTAGTGAAAAGCGAAGCGTCGGAACCGAGTGCGGAAGTCTGGTTAAGCAGGAGCGTTGACTCTGCCTCCTCGCCGGGCGATTTGCTGATGAAGTTAACGACGCCGGCAATCGCTCCTTCACCGTAAAAGGTTGCAGCCGGGCCCTTGATGATCTCGACCTGGCGGAGATCGAGCGGCGGTATCTCGAGCAGCGACTGGCTGCCTGCAAAACCGCCGTATGAAGGGAAGCCGTCCTTCAGCATCTGGGTGTAACGCCCGTCGAGGCCCTGAATGCGAATGCTCTGCGTTGCGGATGTGGCGGAGGTTTGCTGGACCTTTATCCCGGTGCTTTCATTCAGCACCATCGAGACATTTGCCGGCCGCATGTTGATCTTTTCTTCGATCTCTTCTTCGTCGATCGCTTCAACGCGCGTCGGTTCGGCCTCGATCGTCCGACCGGAGCGGGTCGATTCGATGGTGACCTGGGCCAATTCTTCCAGCGAGTCGAGTTCGATCTCTACATCTCCCTTCTCGCTTAGCGGAAAGATGAGCCGGATCTCTTTCACCTGAAATCCGACGGAACTGATCACAATGGTCTGCGGGCCATCCGCGATGCCCGAAAGGACCGCACTCCCACCGGCAGATGTGGTAGTGGAGATGGTCGTTCCCTTGATCGAGACGGTTGCGTCAGGCACGGCAGCTCCACCTTCGTGAGCCTTGACCGTTATTCGAAGGGCGTTGCCGTCTTGGGCAAAGGCGGCCAACGGTAAAATGAGAAGGATCGAAATGACGCAGAATAAACGGAGCATTGATCGCATTTCGCTACTAAACATTGAACCGGAAATCAACGACGTCGCCTTCCTGCATAATGTAGTCCTTGCCTTCGAGCCGGGCGAGGCCTTTTTCGCTGGCGGCCTTTCGGCTGCCGCAGGCGACGAGGTCTTCGTAGCCGATGATCTCGGCGCGGATAAAGCCCCGTTCGATGTCGGAGTGGATCTCGCCGGCGGCCTGCGGGGCCTTTGTGCCGATGGGGATGGCCCACGCCCGAACTTCTTTCTCTCCGGCGGTCAGGAAACTCATCAGCCCGAGCATGTGATACGCGGCCTTGATGAGGTCATCGACGCCGCTTGAGGTGAGGCCGAGGTCTTTTAGATAATCGTCACGGTCGGCGGGGTCGAGCGCCACGAGCTCTGCCTCGAGTTTGGCACAGATCGGGACGACGTCGGCGTTTTCCGCCTTGGCGTGTTCGATCACTTTCTGTACGTAAGGGTTCGCTGCCGGATCGGCGAGCGTCGCCTCATCGACGTTCGCGGCGTAAATGGTCGGCTTTGTCGTAAGCAGAAACCACTTCCGCACGATCTCGCGTTCGTCGTCGTCAAGCGGAGCGGAACGCACCGGCTTTCCTTCTTCAAGGACCGGCATTATCTTTTCGATGATCTCGATCTCGCGTTTGGCGTCCTTATCGCCGGATTTAGCACCGCGGCCGGCCTTGTCGCGTCGCTTTTCCAGCGAGGCGAGATCGGCAAGTGCGAGCTCGATCTGGATTGTTTCGATATCGCGGATCGGATCGACCGAGCCTTCGACGTGGACGATATTCTCGTCTTCAAAGCAGCGGACGACCTGGATCACAGCGTGCGTTTCGCGGATGTTCGCCAAGAACTGGTTGCCGAGCCCCTCGCCCTTTGAAGCACCGCGGACGAGCCCGGCGATATCAACGAACTCGACCGTCGCGGGCACGACCTTTTGCGCGCCGACAAGCTTTTCCAGAACCGCGAGGCGTTCGTCGGGAACCGCGACGACACCCACGTTCGGTTCGATGGTCGCAAAAGGGTAATTGGCCGCGAGTGCCGCTTCCTGTGCGGTGAGGGCGTTAAAGAGCGTTGATTTTCCTACGTTGGGCAGCCCAACAATTCCGGCCTGTAGCATATCGTTTCGAGGGTCAGATCGACCAAAACTCTAAATATTACAATTCGCAGGCGGCAGAAGCCAATCTTCAGCGGGGCAAAGCAACGCTTCGGCCCGCGGGCGGGTCTAAGCTATAGTTCTAGCATTGAGAGTTTTGTCCTGCTCCCGAGGTAATGCCGCAATGAGAAATTTCCTTTTCGTGGCCATTCTTTTGATAACGATGACCACCATCTCGCAGCCCCGGCCGCCGGCCGCTTCGCTTCCGCCGATCGAGCCCGGAGTTTCGCTCGAGCTGGCAAAATGGCGGGCCGCGCGTTACAGCGATGTCCGCTACAAGCTGAACCTGACGCTCGAGAAGATGTCGCCGGTGCTGAAAGGGACGATGGAGATTCGGGTGGTAGTTCGCGACGCGGGGACAAGCGGACGCGGCGACGCGGGGATCGCAGGCCAGCCGACGACTGGAACGCAGGCGTCCCCGCCTGCATCGGCACGAGCTGCCGAGATCCCGCCGATCATACTCGACTGGAGAAAGATCAGAGGCCATGAAGAGAAATCGACGATCTCAAACGTGACGATCAACGGACGGAGAGCGGACACTCTTGTCCGCATGAGCGTCGCTTCGACGCGAACAAGCGCGGACGATCCCGAATCGTTGGACGGCAACGATAGTTTCGCCGGGGGAACCGGCGATGCGGACAATAGTGTCCGCGCTCCATTTGAAGAGATCAACGAGCACCTCGTTTTTCGCGATGGCGTCGTTGCGGGCGAGAACGTCATCAAGCTCGATTTCACCTCGCCGATTTTGACCAGCGGGTCGGCGATCACGCGGTACATTGATAAAGAAGACGGGTCGGAGTATATCTATTCGCTTTTTGTCCCAAGCGACGCCAGCACGGCGTTCCCGGTGTTTGACCAACCGGATATTAAAGCGAGGTTCACCCTTGGCGTCGACACTCCACGCGGGTGGAATTGTATTTCTAATACTATCGGATACAGGGGACCTGCGGGTGGATGGACACGAAATGGGGTGAAGCAGTGGGTCGAATTTGAATTCGATGAGACCACACCCATCAGCACCTACGTCTTCGCGTTCGCGGCCGGGCCGTTTGAGAAGGTCACAGGCGGAAACCGGAGCGGTAGCGAGGGTGTCTCTTCGTCGTCGAACAAGAACACCCTCCCTACGGGTCGGGTTTCCGCCTCTGACGCTGTCTACGTCCGCAAATCCCAAGCCGCTAAGTTCAAGCCTCACGCCGCTGAGGTCTTCCGTCTCAACCGCGAAGCGGTGAAGTATTTCGAAGAGTATTTCGATTACAAGTTCCCGTTTCCTAAGTACGATCTGGTTTTGATACCCGAGTTCCCGTTTGGCGGGATGGAGCATGCGGGGGCGACGTTCTTGCGGGAATCGTCGATCATTTTCCCGCAGGAGCCGACGCGGAACGACCACATCTCGCGGGCGTTGCTGATCTTTCACGAGGCGTCGCACCAGTGGTTTGGCGACACGGTGACGATGCGTTGGTTCGACG
>CAZGLZ010000066.1:0-20793 GCA_964526245.1 uncultured Chloracidobacterium sp.
AAGAACATCGTCGCCTGTTCGCCGACCTCGCCCTCAAATCGGATCTTCGGTTCGATGACGAATTCTACGCCTTTCGACCGCAGCCGTTCGGCGAGCTCGCGCCAGTCCGCCATCGGCAAAACAATGCCAAAATGCGGCACCGGGACGTGGTCCGCATCAACCTCGTTGCGGGCCCTGACACCGCCGCCTTCTGGTGCGAGGTGCGTCACGATCTGATGGCCGTAAAGGTCAAAGTCGATCCACGTTTCCGAACTTCTGCCCTCGGGGCAGCCGAGAACACCGCCGTAAAACTCGCGTGCGGCCGAAAGGTCATCGACCGGAAATGCCAGATGAAAGATCGTTGCCATAAATTTGTTTCCACCGGTCAGACGCGTTTCGCCATCTGCCTGATCGCACCGAAGTGGTAAGCCGAATGTGCGATGATCGCGATCGCTTCGCCGATCCGGTCCGGCTTCCAGTCGGTCACAGCGGCAAGCCGTTCGGTCGCCGACCTGTATGAACGCTCAACGCTTGACCGAAGCGCCGCCCACTCGTCCTCATTTACCGTCTCGATCAGCCAACTGTCCTCCCAATTGACCGGTGCCGTCCGGCCTTCGATGAACTCGACCAACCGATCTACGTAAAACTTGAGATGCTCGGTATGCGCCGCAATGGTCGAACCCTCAAGGCGTTGCGATGCCTGTTCAGCACTAAGCTCTCCAAGCGTAGAAAGAACACCGATGCCGCGGTCAAGGTAAATGCTGCCCTCGCCGTCCGGCGAACCCTCAAAGGTCTCGCGAAGCACCAAGAGAAGGTCGCGGACAAGGTCCTCACCGCTGATATTGTATTTTGCCTCGTTCATTTATACTTGTTCCTTCAACCGCCGTGAACGAAAGGATCACAGAATTCATCAAGGCTTTCGCCGATGCTCTCGAGGCAGGCACCTTTGTCAAGCTCACACTCGGGAATTATAAGGGCACGGACGAACATCTGCAAAAGATATTCCTCCGCCGGATAACGACCCGCAAAGGCGAGCGGATGCTTTTTCAGTATCGCTACGATATGCGCGACGTCGTAAAGAACTACGACCTCGCCGAGGCCCGAGAGCGGCTTGAGAAGTATCTCGGCTCGGGATTTCGAAATTCACACCTCTTTACGACCGAGAACGACTTTCAGATCGATATCGGCAAGCGAAACGCTCGCCTCAATAAAGGCAAGCCGACCTTCCGCAAGCTTCCTCAGAGGCACCACGACCGCGAGAAACACCACCTCATCGACCCCGGCTCGGAGTATCTGCGGGCACTCGGCGTCTCGTCAGAGGACGGGAAGATACGCTCCGATCAACGCGATAAGTGGAAGCAGATAAATAAGTTCGTCGAGGTGGTCGATGGGTTGATCGAACGCTCGGACCTGAAAGCCAAAGGCATGATCTCGGCAGTAGATATGGGCTGCGGCAAAGGCTATCTAACGTTTGCGCTATACGAACATCTGGTCAACAACCGCGGCATCGCGGCCGCCATAACCGGCATTGACCGGCGTGCGGACCTGATGGAAACCTGCGAGAGCATTGCCAAGGCCTGCGATTTCGAGGGGCTCAGTTTCCGTGTTGGCGATATTGCCGGTGCCGAGATCGGCCAACCGGATATTCTCATAGCACTCCACGCCTGCGATACGGCGACCGACGATGCCCTTGCCCAGGGCGTCGCCGCCGAAGCCAGCATTATCGTAGCGGCTCCGTGCTGCCATCAGCAGGTACGCAAGCAGCTCCAACCGCCCGCGGAACTTGCCGAGGTTCTAAAGCACCCCGTATTGCTTGAAAGGACGGCCGAAACTTTGACCGACGGCCTCCGCTCCATGCTCCTCGAAAGCCGCGGCTACGCGACAAAGCTGTTCGAGTTCGTCGCGACCGAGCACACGCCGAAAAACAATATGCTCGTTGCTGTAAAGGAACGCGAGGCCGACGCCGAAATAGCGAACGCCGCAGCCGAGCTCATGGCCCGCTACGGCATCACCGAACAGCGGCTTGCAGCCGAGCTTTCCGCTCAGACTATTTCAGCTTGAAGGAAGGAAAAACCGCTTCATCGATCGGCCGCTCCGCACCCGCCAAGGTCATGCAAAAGAACGCATAGATCTCCCGCCCGCGATTCGCGATCCAAAACCAGCCCCGAACCTCGCCTGCGGGCAGCGTGGATGTACGCTCAATTTTGCGGGGATTCAGAGGACGAGCGCCAGAACGGCGAAAAGATGTGATTTTTTCATTTGAAGTATCTGCTGGCGTATTACCCGACCGTAAGCGGAAAATAGCCGAAACCACACCCGCACGCAATAAAAAAGAGGATGTCTGAAAAGTAAAATGGTCTTCGTTGCGGTCTCTGCGAAACACTCAGCGACCTCTGCGTTGTAATCCTCTAAACGCAGAGGTCACAGAGATTTACGCAGAGATCGCTGAGTCTGGATCGCTAGTTATAACCGAACACTTTTGCCGACTTACTGCTTTTCAGACATCCTCTTCTAAATCACACTTTGGCAGATAGCTCAGAATCTGAAGCCGATGACATTAGCGTTGCCGATATCGAATCCTTCGACAAAAGCGTCGGTTTCAAATACTGCGTTCAGTGCACCCGCCGCTTCCTGGCGAAGCGTCACACCAACGCCTGCGATCGAAATGAACGGACCATTAGCCGAGACCTGAGCGTTGCTGAGGTCGAGATTGAAAAGCGGAATACGACCGACCACAGAGCCATTGGCCGAAGCAAGACCGGTTATGATGGGCTGTGTGCCGGTCGTGTCGATCGCAAACCTTTCGATCTTCACCGCTGCGGACCCGCGTTCAAAAATCAGGCCGCTTGAGTGAAGGATCTCGCCGCGGAGCGTCTGGGAATCCAGAGTCGCTCCGGTGATCGGAAATGTTGCGACGCCGCGGCGGATCCTGATCCGCGAGGACGACATCAGATCGATGTTCAGAGATTGGGCCGCGAGAATTAGTCCGTTGCTCAGCCTGACATTCGTCAAACCGGTCGAAAGATTGATCTGGTTATCAAAATTTCCAGCCGCTTCGTGCTTGGTGGTCGAGTTCGGGTCAAAGCCCTCTTCGGATTTCTGTGCGTTCACCGCCGAGATGGCAAACAATAACGTAAAAAAGGCAAGAAATGTTTTTTTGATCATAGTTCCCCCTTGAAGTTGTTGTATTTAGTGTTCCCATACAATTTCGCCGCAGCCTCGAACACGGATTCACGGTTTTGGGGCGATTTGATTTAAAGAAGCCCGGCATCTGGCCGCGTTCGGTGGGTGCTGGGCTTTCTTTGACAAATTGGCCCCTTCGAAGGTATTCTTAATGTTTGTCTTTATTAATAGGCAGGTAACTGTAATGAAAGCTGAAATACATCCGAAATACGACGAGATCACGGTCTCATGCGCATGTGGCCACTCGTTCCAGACGCGATCGACGATGGGCGAAGAGCTCCACATCGAAATTTGCTCGGAGTGCCACCCGTTCTTCACCGGCAAGCAGAAGCTGGTCGATACCGCCGGACGCGTTGACCGCTTCAACAAGCGTTACGCTCGGGGAGCACAGGCCGCGAAGTAATTGGCAAAGGTAAAGCTCTGAAAAGCGCGAGAAAACACCTTTATTAGAACAACATCGACCGACGCCCGTTCGCGCCGAACGCTTCTTGTGTGACAGAACCACACATAGGCAGGTGAAAACGAACAGGGCGTCGTTCTCATTTAGGACCTAGCACCGTCCGGAGAGGAGCAGCATGAAAAGCAAAAGAGCGTTCGAGCGACGATTGACGCGTTTTATCCATACGGTCTTTGCCGTCGAGCGGGACCTGATCGTCGGCGGCCAGGCCGTGATGGAAGGTGTAATGATGCGAACGCCCTCGGCCTATGCCATCGCCTGCCGCAAGCAGGATGGCTCGATCGTGACGACCGCCGAAACGCTCCCGAAATGGAGCGACAAATACAAGTGGCTCAACATTCCCGTGCTCCGCGGCGGTGCGACGCTCATCCAGACGATGGCCCTCGGCATCAAGGCCTTGAATTTCTCTGCTAAGGTCTTCGAGGACGACCAGCGAGCCCAGGAAGAACTGACCAAGGAGAAGGCTTTTGAACTTGAAGCCGCATTGGTCCAGGGAACGACCGACGAGAACTTCACAAAGGCCAAGGCGAAAGTCGTTATGCCGGACAAAAAGGCCAAAGAAAAGACCGGCAGCTCGGCGAGCACGATCGGTTCGCTTATCTTCGCCCTCGGCTTCAATATCCTGCTTTTCGTCGTTGCTCCGCTCTTGCTTACGAACGTCGCGTTCATCGCCTTCGGTTGGGCCGATGCACCGGCAATTCCGCCGGACGCCGGTTGGTGGACCAATATCTACGCTTACATTTGGGAGACGAAGCCGCATTCCTGGATCGCCTTTAACCTCGTGGACGGCATCGTCCGGATGATATTTTTCATCGCGATGATCTGGTCGATGTCTTATATGCGCGACATCCGCCGCGTCTTCGAATACCACGGTGCCGAGCACAAGACGGTCTATGCCTGGGAGAAAGGGCTTGACCTTACGCCCCGGAATGCGGCCGAGCAGCGTCGCCAGCATCCCCGTTGCGGAACGTCATTCCTGATGGTCGTAATGCTTGTCTCGATCGTGCTCTTCTCCGTCATCGCATTCGAACAGACGTGGCTTAACCTTGTCGTTCGGATCGCGCTGATGCCGCTCGTCGCCGGCCTGTCATATGAGGTGATTCGCTATGCGGCGAAGAAAGAATCCGGGCCGATCTTCAAATTCATGACGCTGCCCGGCATTTGGCTGCAGAACATCACAACGCAGGAACCGGACGACGAGCAGCTCGAGGTTGCGATCATCGCCCTCAACGAATCGCTGAAGCTCGAACCCGAAACTGCCTAAGACCGAAGCCTAACCGCAGAGCCGCAAAGACGCGGAGCACAATTCCCAAAAGACTCTGCGACTCAGCGTCTCTGCGGTTAAATTAAATATGTTGGAAAAATTGGCACAGATCGAAAAGAACTACGAGGAACTGACCGAGCAGATCTCGTCGCCCGAGTTCATGTCGGACATGCAGCAGTATGCGAAGCTGATGAAACAGCATCGCACGCTCGGTGAGATCGTCGAAAAATACCGCGAGGTGAAAAAACTCACCGAGGGCCTCGCCGGTGCTCGCGAGCTTTTCGAAACGGCCGATGACGATGAAATGCGGGCAATGGCCGAGCTTGAGATCGCCGAGATCGAAGAAAAGCTCCCGGCCGCCGAGGAAGAGCTGAAGTTCTTGCTTCTCCCGAAGGACCCGAACGACGAAAAGAACGTCATTCTCGAAATACGTGCCGGGACCGGCGGCGATGAAGCCACGCTTTTCGCTGCGGAGATGCTCCGGATGTACGCCCGCTATGCCGAGCGGCAGGGCTGGCGGATGGAGATAATGGAAACGGCCGATACCGGCGTCGGCGGCATCAAGGAAGCCATCGCGATGATCGAGGGCGACAACGTTTACTCGAAGCTCCGTTACGAATCCGGCGTCCACCGCGTTCAACGAGTGCCGCAGACCGAAACCCAAGGCCGCATCCACACCTCGGCGATAACGGTCGCGGTACTACCCGAGGCCGAAGAGGTCGATATCCAGATCAACCCTAACGACCTTCGCGTCGATACTTTCTGCTCTTCAGGGCCGGGCGGCCAATCGGTTAACACGACCTATTCCGCCGTTCGCTTGACGCACCTTCCTTCGGGGCTGGTCGTTTCGATGCAGGATGAGAAGTCGCAGATAAAGAACCGCGAAAAGGCGATGCGCGTTCTGCGGGCTCGCCTGCAGGAGATCGAAGAGCAGAAGCAGCAGGCCGCACTCTCGGCCGAGCGAAAATCGATGGTCGGCAGCGGCGACCGCTCCGAAAAGATCAGGACCTACAACTTCAAGGAAAACCGTGTCACCGACCACCGGATCGGGATGACCGTTTATCAACTCGATCTGGTTATGGAAGGCCAGATCGATGAGTTCGTCGAAGCGCTCAGAACGCACTACCAGACCGAAAAATTGAAGGCTGAAGCTTCCGGATAGATCAAAGTGGCACCCACGAGGCTATATCTGATAAGACACGGGCAATCTGCCGGCAATGCCGAAGGGCGTTTCGGCGGGCATGGCCCGACACCGCTTTCCGATCTCGGCCGGCGGCAGGCGGAGGCGACCGCTCGTCACCTGGCCGAAGAGGGCATCTCGGCGATCTATTCGAGCGATCTTCACCGTGCGGTCGAGACCGCGTCCGAACTCGCAAAGTTGACCGGGCTTGAGGTGAACAAGACCAAGGCCTTTCGCGAACGGCACGTCGGCGTGCTTGAGGGCCTGACGTTTGACGAGTCACGAGAGAATCACCCACGCGATTATTACGCTCTGGTCAACCGCGAGGTCCACCACGTGATTACCAAAGGCGAAAGCTATTCCCAGCTCCTCGACCGCACAAAAAAGAAACTCTGGGACATCATCCGCCGCCACGAAGGCGAACGCGTCGCCATCTTTTCGCATACCGGGGCGATCTGCTTCATCACGCTCCACCTGATGGGTGCTATCAACCGCCGGACGCAGCGGACGCCCTGGATCGTCACCTCAAATTGCGGCATCAACCGCTTTGAGATCCGCCCGCGGCGGAACATCCGCGTCCTCGCCATCAACGACACCCGCCACCTGCTCGACATCACCGGAAACGATTCCTTCGCCGCCCGTTAGCCTCGCGTCCGTTGACTCACACATTAAAAGAACTCACAATTGAGCAAATCCATTCTTTGAGGTTTTGCTATGAGATCAAGTAGTTTTTTTGCCGCGATGCTGTTCATCGCATTTTTCTGCGTTCCCGGAGCCGTGGCTCAGGGAGACGTCCGCTCGGTCACGGGCCTTCCGATCCCGATCGGCCAGCCGGTCATCTGGGGACAGATCGAGGTCAAGGGGCTCAAACCCGGCGAGCGAAGACCTATCGTCAACGTCCTGCTGATGGTTGACGGGGCCGAGCGGTCGCGGACGCAGATAAACGACGACGGCTATTATTATTTCCTTCAGGCTCCGCGAGACGGGCTGTTCCTTGTCGTAAGCATTGGCGGCGGTGAGATCGGACGGCAACCCGTCTCGGTCGGCGGCGGCCCCCGATACGATATGACGATCAACTTGGGAGATATCGGACGCCCCGATGCTGCCCCGGGCGTCATTTCGGTCAAAGATGCGTACACCGGCCGAAGCGAGGCGAACAGTAAGCTCTTTGATCAGGCAGCCGCCGCGGCCAAAGCGAAGAAGACCTCTGACGCGATCAAGCTCTTTAACCAGGTGGTCGCAGCAGACCCGAAGGACTTCGTTGCCTGGACCGAACTTGGTACCCTTCATTTCGGTAACAACAAATTGAACGATGCCGAAAAGGCATACACAAAGGCACTTGAACTCAAACCCGATTTTGCCATTGCACTGGTCAACCTTGGCAAGGTGCAGTTCGCCCAGAACAAGAATGACGAAGCCATTGCGACCCTGACCAAGGCCGTCGCCGCGGAGCCGAACTCGCCCGAGGCAAATCATTTTCTTGGTGAGGCGTATCTGAAGGCGCGGAAAGGCTCGCTCGCGGTCGGTTACCTCAACAAGGCCATCGAACTTGCCCCGGTCGAAAAGGCCGAGGTTCACCTCCGCCTCGCGGCTCTTTACAATGCGGCGGGAATGAAGGACCGTGCCGTTGCCGAATACAAGGCTTTTCTCGGAAAGGTCGCGGAGCACCCGGAGCGGGCACGCATCGAGCAGTACATAAAAGACAATTCGTAAGCCTTGAGCCCACGAAATAAGAAGAGCCGGCCCGAAAGCCGGCTCTTTTCTTTTGCTTACATCTCCGAATTAGAATTCGAAGCGGAAAGCAAACTGCATAACACGGGGCGAACCCTGTGTTCCGGTGTAGTTACCCCATGACGGGCCCGGAGCACCGATGAGATCCGGATCGAGTCCGAAGGTGGTATCAGCGTTGCCGGTAAACCTTGCGGAATTGGTAACGTTGAAGACATCCCAACGGATCTTGATCTTGTGGTTCTCGTTCCACGGCATATCGAACGACTTCTGCAAGCCTGCATCCAGAACTACATAGTTCGGGTAGCGGGTGATGTTTCTGTCGCCTGATTCGCCGGGGCCCGGGCTGCGGAATCCGCGGTAGGTCGCCAAGCGGTTCGAGAACGCATTCGGACGGTTGTTGTTCGCACCACCGAGCCGGGTCGGCGTCGGTGAGATCTGCCGGAGCTGGACGACCGCACTGCGGACGTTCCAGTTCGTCGGCCAACCGGCCACGTCAACGAAGAAGCCATTCGGATAACCGGTGTTCCAACGATAGATCGTTGAAAGCTGCCAGCCGCCGAAGATGGCATCGACCACTTTGTTCATTCCGCTGAAGAACGTCCGGTTACGGCCGATCGGGATATCCCAAATGGCGTTGACGTTCACAATGTGCCTGAGGTCAAAGTCCGAGACGGAGTAATTATCCTTCGGGCGAAGCGCATTCAGGATGAATGCACCACCGAAGACGCCGCTCGTTTGCAGGCCGGAAGTGTCGTCCATCGACCGGGACATCGTGTAGTTGAGGTCCCAGGTCAAGCCTTTGAACCGCTGACGAACCGAAAGCGTTCCACCATGATAGTTGGAGTTCGCGATCGTTCCGTATGCGGAAAGAGCGCCGTACTGCCGGTTGTAGTACAGTTTCGGCCCGACGAAGCGGTCGAAAATGTCCTGCAGATAGGTCCAGTCGTTCCCGCTGTCATAGCAGCCGAAGAGCGGCGGACCGGCACAACCGGGCGTAACCGATGTTACGGCCATGAAGCCGTAAGCGGCACGGGTGTTCGAAAGACCGGCTCCAAAAAGGACAGCATCGATCGAACCCGCAGCATACATGTTCTCAAAGAACGGCTGGTTCGGAACGCTGTTGACCGGAGTACGATTTCGGCGGTGCCATTCAAGAATGCCTGCCGCTTCGTTGTAGGTCTGTCCCGAGACCGGGTCACGGATGTCGTTCGGCTGCATTACGTCGCGTGATGCGAGAAGGTCCTTCGCAATGCGGCCAACGTATGAAGCCTCAGCATAGATGCCCCAACCGAACCTGCGGCCGTAGCTCACGTTCCACTGATAGTGGATCGGCGACTTCAGGTTATCGTCGAGCGAACCCTCGATACGACGCTGGTCGTCGAGCGGCTGCTGGAGCGGGAACGAAATGCTCGCGGGGATCGTGATTCCCGGGAGCGTACGGATCGCCATCGAAGAGCCGGTGTAAAGCGGTGCCGGGTTCGTGGTGATGTTGTAGGTATTGGCCGAGATCGTCTGGTTCGAGGCGAATCCGAGGCGGTTGTTCGCGTCAAAGTTGACCGCGAGAGCCTGGCCGAAGTAGTCGTTCATGATGGAGAAACCACCGCGGACGACCGATTCGTCATTCGTACCGAAGATCTTTGAAAGCCATCCGGACTCGAACTTCGGCGTCCACGCGAATGAAACACGCGGCTGCCAGTTGTCCCAGTCCATCGAATAGAAGCCTTCAGCACCATTGGCCGGCCCGGCGAGCACGATCTGCAGAGGTTCAGTGTAGTTCTGTCCCTGAGCTGCTGCCGCGACGCGACGGTCGAGGTAATCCTGAAGCGTGATGTTCGGCTTGGCCTGGAATCCGTTGGTCTCATACACCGGAGTGCTGAGGCCGTAGCGGAGGCCGAGGTTGAGCGTGAAGTTCGGACGGATCTTCCACGAATCCTGTACGTAGAAGTCGTACTCTTCGGCCGCCCAGTTGCGAACAACCGGTTCACCACCGGCAAGCGGCTGTCCGTCGATGCCAAAGTTAAAGTTGGCGCCGTACTGCGAGAGCCGGCCGATAAGTCCGGCAAGCGCACGCTGAACGGCAAGGTTGAACTGCGGATCGATCTGAAAGTCCGGTCCGAGGTTATTGACCGCCTGCGTTAGCTGCGAACCTGCGCCGAGATAGAACGACGAGTTCGTAACGCCGTTATCGAAGGCAAGGCCGAAGTCCGTCCGCTTGTTGCGGATGATACGGAAGTTGATGCCGAACTGCAGCGAGTGGTCGCCGATGGTCCAGTTCACGTCATTAGTGAAGTTCTGTGTCGGCTGAACACGGTTGAAGCTGCGGGCAAAGTTGGCCGGCGTGAAAACATCACGGAACGTGATGGTGTTCTCGTTCGAGTCACCCTGGTTGCTGAAGGCATTACGCGTCAAGCCATAGGTAAAGCGGTTGACGATGTTGCTCTTGATCAGCCAAGTGTACGAAGCGGCAACACCAAGCGGATGGCTCCACGTGTCCGGGCTCGGGGTATCCGGGAAAGCAGAGGCATTCGTGAAGATGTCCTGCTGATAGTTTCCGCGGACCGAGACCGTGTGCTTATCGTCCCTCGTGATCTTCCAGTCGATCTTTGCGGTATGTGTATTGAGTTCGACCGGGAGCGGAGCGTTAAAGCGATAACCTCCGGTGTTGAAACCGTCGCCAAGACCGGTGTCGTTCGACGGATAGCGGGACGCCGCAGCCTGAAAAACGGCGATCGCCGCCGGGTTCATATCAACAACGGGGCCCGGAGCTGAGCCGCCCGGAACGACAAGGCCGTTAAGCTGTGCAAGCGAAAGGGTCACGACCTGGCCGTTGGTATTGCGATACCGAAGCTGTCCCTGGCCCATGCTGGCAAGCGGAACGAGACGAAGAACCGAAACGCCCTTTGCCTCACGCATTCCTTCGTAATTATAGAAGAAAAAGAGTCTGTCCTTGACGATCGGGCCGCCGAGCGAACCGCCGAAAAGGTTGCGGATAAGTTTCGGCCTTTCAACGCCCGCGAGGTTGTTGAAATAGCTGTTCGCCGTCGTCACCGTGTTGCGGTGATATTCGAACAGGTTTCCGCTGAATTTGTTCGAACCGCTCTTGGTCACAAGGGCGATCTGGGCACCCGACGAGCGTCCGCGGCTGGCATCGGGGTTCGATGTCGTAACGCGAAATTCTTCGATCGAGTCCGGAGTAACGCGGAGCACCGGCGTAAAGGCCGGGCCGTTCTGCTGGTCGTTTACGTCAACGCCGTCAAGCGTGATGTTCGCCTGGTCGCTGCGTCCGCCGGAAACCGAACCGTCCGGAGTAACTGCGGCCTGAAGGCTGAGCAGGTTACCGACGTTTCGTCCCTCGAGCGGGAGCTGAACGATCTGCTCGGAAACGAAGTTGTTTCCGAGGCTGGCGTCCTGCGTGTTGATACTAAGGGTTTCAAGGCCTCCGGTATCGACCGTAACGGTGACATCGACCCCGCCGACTTCCAACGTGATCGGAAGCTGCGCGGTCCTGTCAACCTGGGCCTGAAACTCGGAAGTCACCGCCCGCTTGAATCCCTGAGCCTCGACCTCAATGCGGTACGGGCCCGGAGTAACAAGCGAGAACGAATAGTTTCCTTGTGAGTTTGTGACTGCGGTTCTACGGGTGTTTTGAGCCACGCTTACAAGCGTGACCGTAGCTCCGGGGACGACCTCGTTCTGCTCATTGAAAATGGTACCGGTCACCGAAGAGGTGCCGGCCTGAGCAAAACCTTGGACGCCCAACAAAGCTACAAAAACGAAGCTCAAAACAGCCATTGAAAGCCCGCTTTTGAACGTCACTTTGTTGTTCATAGGTTCCTCCTAGCTAGTAAATTGAAAAGGACTGTCCAATCTTCGGAACAAGTCAGGAGCTTTTGTTTTCGGATTGGAAGGCAATTCGACATCTTTATTTACGCACGAACCGTGCCATCCGGGCTTAACAGCTTAGGCCACGGAAATTTCGCCGAAATATCCAGCTTACCCATTTATTTACAATGAGTTGGCAGGCTCGGGCCGATATCAGCTTGTGCGTTTGGTCGATAGCGAACTGCGAAGATTTAATCAGAAATTCGATTTTTATTCAAATTTTCGGAATTTTTATTTCTCGGAAAGCCGGGCGGCGATCGCTTTCGCTGCCGTGGCCCCCATTCCCGCGGCGGTCGAAATGGTCGGTGAGATAGGGTTAGCGACGTCCCCGCAGGCGTAGATCATCGGGATGCTCGTCTGCGAATTGACATCGACCTGAACATAGCCCGAGACGTCGAGTTCGGCGAGCCCGCGAAGAAGTTCCGCGTTCGGCTTAAAGCCGATCCGGACAAGAAGAAGCTCCGCGTCAATGGAATCTCCGGCTCCGCCCGGGCCGGCAACATCAACGCCCTCAAAGCGCTCCTCGCCGCGGATCGCGGTTACGTACGTCTCAGTCTTGAAGTCGACGTTCGCGGATGCCCTTGCCTTCGCTAAAAACTCCGGCCGTGCCCTGAATTCGCGGCTACGATGGATGACGGTCACCCGCTCGGCATGCTCGCCGAGTATCAATGCATTCTCGATCGCCGCATCACCGCCGCCGACGATGATGACGTGCTTGCCCTTAGCTTCCTCACGCTGCCCGGCACCGGAGCGAAGGATCCCCTTGCCCACCAGCTCATCTTCGCCCCGGAGCCCAAGCTTTCTACGACTGACACCCGTCGCAAGGATCACTGCCGACGGCCGGAACTCATCGCCGGTTTCGGTTCTAACTGCGAGCGGTTCGGCCCCGATCGACTCGACCCGCGTCCCCAGCATCCGGCGGAATGCGAATTGCTCTTGCCATCTCAGAAGGCTCGCGGCGAACTCGCGTCCGTTCGCGGCCTCAAGCCCGGCGTAGTTCACGATCGGGTTGTTGATCGAATGAAGCTGCCCGCCCGGCGTTTCGCCTTCTTCGATCAGAACGGCCGAAAGCCCAAGGTCGGCGCACCAGGCCGCGGCCGAAAGGCCTGCCGGCCCGCCGCCAATCACGACCACATCCGGGTTCGTTTCCATATTTCTCTCCGGTCTTTGCAGTGGCTCTGCACGATCCGTCTTGCCGCTTTCTGTCATTGGCTCGTTGACAGATTTTGTCACTTCAGCCGCATTCGGAACTACGGGCGGCAAAGCTCTCTTGCTCCCCAAAGCCCTTTGTGAACTTGATTTTAGGCTCGCACCGCCGCGAATCCAAGTCCGCCTGACCTGCTTTCCGGCTGGCACTGTAATTGCTGTTGAATCTCCTTCGCCAGTGGGTTTACCAACTCCGGTACCCGGCCTCCCAAGACCGCACCGCTCGTTATTCCGCTTCAAATTTGGCACTAGAGGCTTATGATCTTAGAACAAGAACCCGCAGTCGCTTCAAACTCCGTTACTGAAGAATCGCCTTTCGTTAGTTCGCCGGGCGACCTGTTTTCCGAGTCCGAGGATTACCTACGCCAGGGCATTCGGAACGCGCAGGCCGGCAATCGGAACGATGCCCGCGTAGCACTTCTCCGCTCGGTCGAACTCAATCCCGGCTCCGAGAATGCTTGGCTCTGGCTCGCTTCGATAAGTGAATACCCCGAGGAACTTCTGGGCTTTCTTAACCACGTCCTTGAGATCAACCCGGCGAATCAGCGCGCCATCGAATGGCGCTCGGCGACTAACGCCTTGCTTGCAAAGACGTTTCTTCAGCGTGGACACGAAGCGGTCGAACAAGGAATGACGGAGCAGGCCTCGGATATGTTTTCCAAGGCCCTCGAACACGACCAGAACTGTGCTGCGGCATGGCTCAACCTGGCAAACCTTGCCGATTCCAACGAAGGCAAGCTCCTTTATCTTGAAAAAGCTCTGGCTATCGACCCCGATAACGTTGAGGCTCGTGCCGCCTTTGCCGATGTACGGAAGTCGATGACCTCCGGTTATCTTGAAGAAGCAAAGGCCGCCGCCGTCGCCGGCCGTGTCGCCGATGCCAACGAGCTTCTCGACGCCGTTCTCGAGGAAATGCCGGATTCGGAAGATGCCTGGATGCTTCGCTCGCACTTTGCCGCCGGTTTCGAAGACAAGATCGCCGCGTTCCAGCGCGTGCTTGAGATCAATCCTGAGAACGTTGCAGCCCGTGTCGGGCTCGAATCGCTCCGTTCCCTGCTCCCGAGCGCTCCCGTTGCCGAACCGGCCGTTAGCCAACCGGTTGAGGAAGTCGAAGCTCCGGCAGAAGAGGCAGTTCGTGAAGACGAGGCCGAGCTGTCCGTCTCGCTCCAGAGCGGCCTGCTCGAAGCTCCGCTAGTTGAGGACAAGAGCCCGACCGAAGATCTGGTTATGCCTGAAGGCGTCGCCGAGGTATTCGAAACCGCCCGCGAAGAAGCCGTTGAGGACGTTAGTGAAGAACCGGTTGCCGCATTCAACGAACCCGGAGAGGAAGTTGCGGAACCGCAGGCTTATTTCGAGGAACCCTCCGAAGAACTATCCGCACCCGAGGCTTATTTCGACGAACCGGCCGAACTTTTCGTCCCGGTCGAAGAAGCGGTGACCGAGGAAGTTCCCTATTACGAGGCACTTCAGGAAACCGTAGAGGAAGAAGTGATCGAACAGCCGGAGGCTTTGTTCGAACCGCAGCCGACGGAAGAATATATCGAGCAGCCGCCGATGGCGTCCGAGCTTTCTTTCGTCGAGGCCGCCGATGATGAGTCGATCGACGAGGTCCGCTACGACGCTCCGATCGCTCCGCCCGCCGAAGAGCACGTTTTCGAGCCGCAGGCCGAGGAGCCGAATCCATTCGCAACGCGGATCGATCCAAATGCGTCGTTCGACCCTTTCTCCACCATCGCGGCAATGCCGCATGAAGTTTTTGACGCCGCCCGCGGCTTCATCGCTCCTGAACCCGTTGCCGAAGTAGCTCAGCCCGGGGTAAGCGAACCGCAGCCGGAGCCTTTCGCCTCTGTCGCAACCGAACCGATGCCTGACTTTGGTTCCGCGACGATGTTCACCTCCGCCGCTGATCCGTTTTCGGCGGTCGCGCCGAGCTTTGGGGATGAGATCCCGCGGCCCGAAACCTCGCCCGCCGAGCATCAAGCCGCTTCGACCGTTGACGATCGCGCGTCGAACGGCCACGAGCATGTCGAGACACATCGCCCGTGCCCATTCTGCTCAACCGAGAACGACGTCTTCTCCGTTGTCTGCGGAAACTGCTTTGCAGTGCTTTCGCTCTCCGATATCGAGATGCTGCTCGCCAACCAGAGTGCCGAGCAATGGGTCATCCGCCAGTCGCTCAATGCACTTGAAGGCGAGCGAAGCCAGCGGCCGCTCAACGAGGTCGAGCTCACCAATCTCGGCATCGGCTACATCAATCTTCGCGAGTTCGACAAGGGCTACTTCTATCTGGTCGAGGCCGCTCAGGCCAATCCGAACAACGTCGTCCTCGCAAGCCACGTCAATTCGCTACACATCCGTATTGAAGAGATCAAGCACAAGCTCGGAAACGATGGTGCAAAGGTCAGCGGCAAGACGATCCTCGTCGTTGACGACAGCCCGACCATCCGCAAGCTGATCAGCGGCAAGCTCGAGAAGAGCGGCCACGAGGTCTTCTGTGCGTCCGATGGCGTCGAGGCTCTCGAAATGCTCAAGGCACTCGAACCGGACCTCATTCTCCTTGATATCACAATGCCGCGAATGGATGGTTACCAGGTCTGCAAGGCCATCAAGAGTGCTCCGGAAACCAAGGACGTCCCGGTCGTGATGATCTCCGGAAAGGACGGATTCTTTGACAAGGTCCGCGGCCGGATGGCCGGCACCTCGGGCTATATTACGAAGCCCTTCGGCCCCGAGACGCTTATGAAGGTGGTCGAAGGCTACCTTGCCGGCGATGCCCAGGCCGCTGAAATGGAAGAATATGCACAATGACCCTCGAAACCGTTTCAATTTCCCCCGAACGGCATGAGGCAACCTCACATTCTGTAAGCGATCCGACAAAGCCGGCGGCCAGTTCCCTTTCACGGTTCCTTTCGTTCGTCATCGGCGGCAGCAGATACTGCGTGCCGGCTGATGCCGTGGTCGAGGTGTCTCATCCGCTTGACCTTGCCCGGCTGCCAAAGTCGTCTGCAGATGTACTCGGCGTTGCCTCGTTCACCGGCGAGATCGCTCTCGTCGTCGATCTCCGTTCCCTGCTTAGCGAATCACGGCCCGGCCCCGAAAGCAAACCGAAAATGCTTCGGCTCGCAGCGGTCGGCGACGAGACGAACATCGCCTTTCCGGTCGATGCCGTCGGCGAGGTCTTTTCGGCCGATGCTGCGTCGTTCGTACCGGCAGGCGGCGGCAAGCTCGTCGCCGGTACATTCTCCGGCGGCTCGCCTCAGGCCGTCTCGTTGCTCCTTCCGAACGCCATCCGTTCGATCGCCGCCCCCCGTTCCGCCTCACTCTCTTGAAGAATGAACCGCCCGACCTCACAACCAGCCGCCCCGAGTCTCCGCAACCGCATCTGGCTTGCGGTCTGCGTTCTCGCGGCTCTCAATGCGGTCGTCGGGTTGATCGGATTCGCCGCAGCGACCTACATTTTCTCTTCGTTCGAGATACCGTTCATCGCAGCGATAGTCGTCGGAGCCGCCGTCACCGCCGCTTACGGCAGATGGCTTGCCGATGACGCGATCCAGCCGGTCGAAAAGACACTTCTCGCCTCAAAGAGCCTCGAACGCAACCCGAACGGCGACATTCCCGGCGCGACCGGTGCCGCCGAGACCGACGAGATCCTGGCCAGCATCAAACGCAACGGCCGCCAGCTTCGCAACCTGATCAAGCTAATGGAGGACGTCGCAAGCGGCAACACCAACGCGGCCCTCGAACCATTTGAATATTCCGACCGCGTAACCGCCTCGGCACAGAAACTCATTGCGAAGGTGACCGGCTCGGTCGATGCCGGCGGCGAGCTTGAGGAACTTCGCACCGCGATCCAAAGGCTCTCAAAGGACCTTTCACCGGCAGTCAGCGGCTCGCACGTGCCCGAGGTCGCCGCCTCCGGCCCGCTTGCCGAGATCGCCCGTCCGGTAAATGCTCTCCGCCTTCAGCTTGAAGAAAGCCGCCGCGAACTCGCCAGTGCGATCACCGCTTCCGAGAACCTCGCCGCCCAGCTCGCTGAAAGGACATCAACTGCCCGCGGCCGCTCCGCCGCCGGCAAGGGCGTCCTCGATGAAAGCATTGCCCGGCTCCGTTCGCCGCTTTCGCCGCGTCCCGAGCTTGATGATTCACTGACAATGCTCCGTGCAATGTCCGGCGACCCGAAAATTCTCGAACTCGGCCGCAACTCGACCAGCGGCCTCAAGGCCGGTGTCGATGGCCTCGGGCTCCACGTCGGCGAACTGCACCGAACAATTCGCGAACTTCGCGAGAATTCGCTCTCGATCCAGAACCTCGCCCGTCAGAGCGACGAATTTGCCCGCAAGCTCAAGCTGATCGCTCTCAATGCCAGCGTCGGCGGCGGCAAGGCCAATGCCCAAGCGGTCGCCGATGAGCTGATCGAAATGGCGGAAAAGATAGGCCGCTTCTCTATCGAAAGCGGCAACGCCCTTCGCGTCCACGCTGACCGGATAACCGAAAGCGATTCCTTGCTTCAGCGGATCGAGACCGGTGCCGCATCGCTCGGTGAGGAAGCCCGCGAGTTCTCCGAGGTCGCCGCCTCCGTCGCTCCGCTTCTGTCCGTCACCGCAAGGCTCCCCGAAATAATTACGTCGCTCGTCGCAGAACGCTCGGCCGAACGGAGCGACCTGCTCAAGCGGCTGACCGCCCTTCACTTCGAACTCGCCGGGCTCGTCGGCGAACTCGATTCGGTCGATTCGAGCATCCGCGAAAGCCGGTCGGCGATACTCAGGTCGCGGCAGCAAATCGCCGAGAAGGCCGCCGCACCGGCTCCGACACCCGCGGAACCGCCCGCTGCTGAACCTGAGGTCGAACCCGACGAATACAACGGCCCGCACCGCGAAAGCCTTCCTCCGACCAACTTTGAGGACTCGCCCTCACCGGCCGACATGCTCGAGATACCGCAGGAAAACGCCCTCGTCCAATGAACTCATCATTCGGAAAACTGATCGTCAGGTCGCTCGCCTTCATCGGCGGCGGCCTCTTGCTGCTTGGTATCGTGCTCGTCATCCTTGCCAAGGCCGGAGCGATCGCCGATGGCCCCGTCGTGCTGATGTCGATGATTCTCGGCTCGGCGATCACCATCGCGGCCCTCGTTATGCTGACGATGCAGGACCGCGAGAACGCACGCCGCTTTGCCTCGGCCGCCGCCGCGGCTGCCGATATCGCCGAAGGCCTGCATGCCGGCTTTGAAGCAGACGACGAACTTAAGACCTCGCTTCGCTCCATCGGCAATTACCTTTCACAGAACGCCAAGGCCCTCGAGGCCCTTGCCCGCGACGGCCGCTTGGGCGGCTTCTCGCCCGCCGGCCAGGACGACCGGCTTGGCAACGCGATCGCCGTCCTCGCGACGCGATTCTCGGCAAACGACCAGAACGACGAAGCATTCGCTCAGCTCGAGCGTGCCCTGCTCCGCCTATCCGCCGACCTTTCCGGCGTCGCTTCCGGCGACCTCTCGCTCCGTTCCGAAACGCGGCTTGGGGCGATGGAGGAAGTCACGGCCGCATTCAATCTCCTGACCGGTAACCTTTCCGCGACCGTCGGCCGGCTCCGCAAAGCATCCGACACGGCAGCCGCCGTTTCCGGCTCGATCACCGAAGCCGCCGAACACGTTTCCCGCGGCAGCAACGCCCAGGCGTCGCAGTCCGCACGCACCCGTACGGCCCTCGAATCGCTCGCCGCCGAGATGCGCCGCATCGCCGCCGCTGCCGAACGCTCGGCCGGCATCGCGACGACCGTCTTCGGCAATTCACGCTCCGGTGCAGCCTCTGCCGGAAACAACATTGCCGCCACCGAGGCGATCCGCAAGCAGGTTCAGGAAACGGCCAAGCGCGTCAAGCGGCTCGGCGAACGCTCGCAGGAGATCGGCCAGATAGTCTCGCAGATCGACGACCTCAGCGACCGCACCAGCGTCCTCGCCCTCAACGCTTCGCTCCAGAGCGGCCAGAATGCGATGCCCACTTCCGTCGGCGGCGGCATCTCGACCGTCGCCGAAGAGATCGAACGGCTCGCCGACCGCTCGACGCGGCTGACCCAGCAGATCGCCTCGATGACACAGGCCATTAACCTCGAGACCAAGGAGCTCGTCGCCTCGATGGAAGAGACCGTTCGACAGGTCTCGCTCGGGTCCGTCTCCGCGGAACGCTCCGCCCGCTCGCTCTTCGAGATCGAAAAGAGCACGCAGGAACTTACCTCGCTTCTTTCGGAACTCCTTGCGGCAACGCGCGGACAAACCGCGAATGCCGAGTCCGCCGCTGCCTCGATGAAAGAGATCGCCGAGGTCGCCGACCTCGTCCGGATGAGCTCGGCTCAGTTCTCCGATCAGCTCGGCCACCTCGCCCGCTCGGTCTCGGACGTGCAGCTTGCCGTTTCTCCTTTCAAGCTTCCCGCGCCTGAGGTTCGCCGCGAGGCACCGCAGCCCGCTCAGGACAACCGCTTTGTGAACTAAGATGAACGACCGCGAGATACAAATATTTCTTGATGAGGCCGAGATCATTCTCCACGGCATTCGCGGCGGCATCCTTCTTTTTGCCCAGTCTCCGGCAGACGTGTCTGCCCTCGATGTGCCTTTACGCCGCATCAACGAACTTCGGCACCGCTCCGAGCCGCTCGGCCGCCGCGAGGTCGCCGATGCCTGCGCCAAGGTAAGCGGAAATCTGACATTGCTGATCGGCGCCGCACGACAGGGCCGCGACATCCAGGGAGCGCTCCGCGGTGCGCTCGATGCCGTTGCCGATCTTGAACTCGCCTTTGCCGCGATTCGGCTTTCGGCCGATGGGCCCGAGCCCGATTTCGATTTTCTTGTCGATACGACCTTCAACCTCAAGTCGCCCGCAGCGGCCGCAGCACCACCGCCCGCCGTTCATTATAAAGAACCGGCAACTGTGCCCTCGCCCGCCGAGCCTGCTCCGGCCGCGGACGATTACTCGCAGTTTGAGATCGACGCCGAGCTTCTCGAGGTCTTTGCCGAAGAGGCCGCCGATCTGCTCTCTAACATTTCCGGGAGCCTCGACGAGCTAAAGGCGAACCCGGACAACAAGGACGCTCTCTGGGAGATCCGCCGCAACGCCCATACATTCAAGGGCTCGGCGGGCATCGTCGGACTCAAGCAGTTGAGCGAGTTCGCTCACCGCATCGAGGACCTGCTCGATAAGCTCGCCGAATCCGGCGGCAAACCGCGTTCGGGCCTGATCCCGCTGCTCATCGAATCGAACACCTGCCTTCAGGCGATGGTCTCCGGCGAACGCCGCGATGAAACGGCCGCACTTTCGAAAAAGCTCTCGGCCGATTTCGATGCGATGCTCGCCGCCATTGAGAACAATGAACCTGACGTCGTCGAGACGCCGGCACCCGCCGTCGCTGCCGAAACGCGGAAGCCCGCCGAACTCCCGACACATAAGCTCGCCGAACCGGTGCCGGTCTATGCTGCCCAGCCCGAAACCGAGAACCCGAGCCGCAATCGCTCGATCGTCCGCGTTTCGCTCGACAAGCTCGACGAACTCGTCGGAATCGTCCGCGACATGGTCATTAACCGCTCGGCCGTCGAGCAGCGGCTTCTCGAGCTCGACCGCCAGATCGACGACCTGCAGAACGCGACCCGCCGCCTGCAGGCAATGAACGGAAAACTCGAGGTTGACTTTGAGGCCTCGCTGCTCGGTGCAGGGCTTGGCTCGCGGGTCTCTGCCGACCGTAGTGCGGTTTCCGGTATGCGAGGCGGACTTGGCGATTTCGACGAGCTCGAATACGACCGCTACACCGAATTTCACCAGGCGATCCGCGAACTCAGCGAGACCTCGAACGACACCTTTTCGATCAACACCGCACTCGAACAGCTCAAAGGCGACCTCGATGTTCTTTTTGAATCGCAGCGGCGGCTGA
>CAZGLZ010000067.1:0-20664 GCA_964526245.1 uncultured Chloracidobacterium sp.
CTGCGTGGGCTTTCTAAGATGGAGGTGCGCGAATTTGGCGAGCTATATCGCCGGGCGGCGGCGGATCTGGCGATAGCCCGTGCGGAGACCCGCGACCCGAAGGTCATCAATTACCTCAACAGCCTCGTTGTCCGCGCTCACGGCCGCATCTACCGGGCTGAGGGCGGTGCGGTCGGCATCTTTAAGACCTATTTCCGCCGCGACCTGCCGGCGGCGTTCCGCACCGTACTGCCGTTTTCGGCTTTCGCGTTTTTTCTTTTCATGTTCTTTGTGGTGGCGGCTTTCGTGCTCGCCTTTCGCGACCCCGACTTTACAAATCTGCTCGGCCTGGCCGATATAGAAACAATGGCCGCCTCGAACAACCGCTGGTGGCTTTCGCTCAATGAAGCGAATCAGGTCGGGTCTTCAGCGATATTGACGAACAATATTCGCGTTGCTTTTCTCGCGTTCGGGCTCGGGGCTTTTTTCGGCATCGGGACGATCTACGTTCTCATTTATAACGCACTCTTGATCGGCGGCGTGCTCGGCACGTGCTATCGGGTTGACCCGAACTTCGGTGCGGGCCTCGCGAACTTCATGGTCGCCCACGGCGTAGTCGAGCTGCTGTGCATCTTCATCGCGGCCGGTGCGGGTATGTCGATCGGCTACGCGATCCTCGTACCGGGCGATCTTACCCGGGCGGAGGCACTAAAAAAGCGTGGGGTCGAGGCGGCGAGGATCGTAATCGGTATCGCTCTTTTCCTCTTCGTTGCGGGTGTTATCGAAGGCTTTATCTCGCCCTCCGACCTGCCGGTTCCGGCAAAGATAGCGACCGGCGTTTTGACCGGCACCCTTATGCTGCTCTATCTCGGCTTCGTCGGGCTGAAGCCGGAAGCCGAAGCGGTCGAAAACTAAACTGCCTCTCATAGCCCAAAAGTGAACGAGCGACCAAGTCCTGAATCAACTGAAACTACAGTGAAAACAAGATCCCATTGCCGGTTTGCCGGCAGGCATCGATCAACTGCTCACACTCTTGTAAGGTAGCTGCAAGGTCGCCGTAAAGAAACGGATCCTCATTGAGAGTTTCAAGGAATCGCTTTTGTTCTCGGTATTGGAAGAATTGTCGACCGGCGTCAATATCCTTTAGATGCCCTACCTCCACCGCCCAATCTTGAACTTCATCGAAGGCCATCTCAAGGACCTCATCGTTGTAATGCGAGAAGTCTGCGAGCTTTCTGAAGATCGGAAACTGGGTCTTGCTTTCCTCAAAAGCCCTTTCAAGCGCAAAGCCTATTCGCAAAATATCTCCTGGCCAGACCTCATGAAAGATTCCGGAACGGTGTCCACATTCATAGGTGTTCTTAACGTGGTTCTCCCAATACTCCCGCGGCTTGGCTGGTGCCCCAACAGTCCTTCGAAAGCTATCGTAACTCGGCCACCTACCGGCCGAAACAGGCCGTCGATCGTCGCAACTGCAGAAAACTTGGCACCACTTTCCCATTCTGGTTCAACGCCTCTCAATGTACGAGGCTAACGCCCCGACAACGAACGATGTGCTTACGCCTAATGCACCAGCCCTTATTAAAATGTATGAGAGTTCTATCTCGGCGGTGAGCGGCGAAAGATCAGTCCGTTCAAAGCCAACCTCATTTCCCGAAATAAAAAACGCGATCTGATAAACCGTCCACACCGTGAACGGAAAGATCAGGGTCGGAAATACAGGGACAAGTAAGGTCGGCATCTGACGTCGCAAAAACCAACTTGCTGCGAGAGAAATAATCAGCGAAATCGCAGTACCGTAAAAGGCGAAGGACTCATAGAAATCGGCAACGTGGCTTATTTTGAAAGGCTTGTTCAACATATCCTTGCCGACCATTAACCCGATTGTTGTGATGATCAGGAATCCGATAAACAAAGATGTCGTACGTATCCAGTCAGCTTTCATATAAGCCCGCGTTCTTTCACTTTCAGATAGCTTTCGAGCAGGCGGGGGCCGAGCGTTTGGGTGGTTACGTCGAGTGCGAGGCCGCCGAGCGATTCGACCAGCCGGAGCGCGGATTCGCGTTGGTGGATTATCTCTTCGGCGGCGGATTGCAGAAAGACCTCGCGGATCTCTTCCGGCCGTGTTGAGACCATCGCGTTAAGGTCTCGGTCACCGATCGTCGCGACCAGCGGCAGGTGCCTCGGCCGCAATAGCCGCAACGAATTGATCAGCTCCCGCGAGCTGTCCTTATCAACAACGTCGGTCAGGATAACAACGAACGCCCGCTTTTTCAGGTTCGAGGCGATGAACTGAAACGCCCTTGCGTAAGAGGGCTCGATGAGTTCCGGCTCCATGTCATGCAGTGCCTCGAGCACGGCGTCCATGTGCTCGACTCCGCGTTTCGGCGGCAGATATTTTCTTACACGCCGGCCGAAGACGACGATGCCGGCATTGTCGCCCGCCCTCGCACAGGCGGACATCAGTGCCAGCGTTGCATGGATCGCCGTGTCGAACTTCGTCTCGCCCTCGATCCGGCCGGTCATCATACGCCCGGCGTCGATGGCGATCATCACCGTCTGGTCGCGTTCGATCTGATATTGCCGCGTGGTGAGTTTCGATCGGCGTGCTGTCGCCGTCCACGAGATATGCCGCAGCTCATCGCCGCGGACGTAATCGCGCATCGATTCAAACTCGCGGCCCTCACCGCGACGGGTCGAGCGCCGCTGAACCGCGATGAACGATTGATTCCCGAGAGCCTTTAGCTCTATCTCGCGGGCACGCCGCATGTTCGGGTAAACCTTTATTGCCTCCGGTTCACCGATCTCGGACTGGCTCCAAACGAGACCCAACGTTGATAGGAATCGAACCGCGATTCGTCCGAATTCGTAGCGGCCACGCCGCGTCGGCCGAAGCCGGTATGAGAACTCTGCTCGTCGCTTCGCCGGCAGCTCAAACTCGGCCTCGCGTGGGTCGAGAAGTTCGAGATCCGGCGGATATTCGTCCTTTACTTTAATCAGGATGTCGCGTGTTCCCGTATTCTCAAGTAAAAGCCGCACCTCGTTGGCATCGCCGATAGCGAAACGCACCGGGAACCCACGCACGGCCGAGACATCCTCAATGCGTTTTCGGCTTAGAAAATGATCGGCAACGGCCGCAGTGATCAGCAGGATGTTATAGGCAAGTGCGGCCCACCGCAGGACCGGGTAGTTCCACGAGAGCGAGAGCGGGACAAGGCTGAGCACCGCGAGGAAGTAAAATCGTCCGGAGAAGACAAATCGCATCGGTTCGTCGGATTATACCAGTTATCTTCCCCAAGATGTTACCTTTCATTGTGCTGAAAAATATGCCTTCCTGTTTCTTTGCGGCATCCACGCGGCAGGCGATTTTCAAACCCGTGTGAAGCAACCATTTCACCTGCTTGCGGCACTAAGCATTCATTAACCTTCGTCAAAGACTTGGCCGAGGCTTAGCTGCTTTATGCGTAAATTATTGCTTCTCCTGATGTTATTGCTTTGCCCGGCGGCATTTGCACAGCCCGAGCAGGCCGAAGGCCCGGTTGCCGATGCATTTCTGGCATTCTCAAATGGCGAAGGCGGGCCGGGCGAGGAATCTGCCGAGTTCAAAACGACCGATAATCCGATCTACTGTGTCGTTAATCTGTCTGCGACCGATCCGCAAACGGTGAAGATGAATCTCGTAGCGGTGCGCGTCGCCGGGCTTCGGGAGGGCTCGCGGATCGTCTCGACCAGCTATACGACCAAACAGGGCGAGAACATAGTCCAGTTTTCGGGCGGGCCGGCGAAGGTATGGTTCGTCGGAAAATACCGGGCGGAGATCTTCGTTAACGACAAGCTGGAAAAAACGCTCGAGTTCGACGTCAAGGGCACTGCCGCAGTAGTTCCATCGACATCCTTTACCGAAAAGCAAAAACAGCCTCCTGCCCGAGGGCGGGCGCCGCGAAAGAACTGACACCCCAAGCAAAGCAAAAAGGGCCGCTCATTTGAGCAGCCCTTTTTTGCTTATTCCTTTAAGGAACTTACCAGCGGTTACGTCCGCCGCCGAAGCCGCCGCCGTCACGGCCATAGCCGCCGCCACCGCCACCGCCACGGTTGCCGCCGCGTCCGCCGCCGCCGCCAAAGCCGCGATTTTCGCGGGGCTTGGCTTCGTTGACCTTCAGCTCACGTCCGTTGTGCTCGGTTCCGTTGAGTTCCGTGATGGCCTTCTCGCCGTCTTCCTTGGTCGCCATTTCGACAAAGCCGAAACCGCGTGAACGGCCGGTGTCGCGATCTTCAACAACAGTTGCAGATTCAACGGTACCGATGCCTGAAAAGAGTTCCTGGAGGTCAAAGCTCGAGGTCTGGAAGGAAAGATTTCCTACGTAAAGTTTCATTCTAATAATCATCCTTTGTCGCGCCGTTTAGGCGGACATTTCAAGAGAAGTGTTGTGGAACGAAGAGAACTTTGGAGTAACGGTCTGCCCGCAAAGATTCGTTTCCGGTTGCCCGAGAGCTGCTTCTCAGCCTTTCAAAAATAACCCGCTCTCGAACTTCCTAACGCCGTCGAACAAAACCTTATCGTATCGGGGCGCATCACCGTTGATGCGCGAGAGAAGGACCAACGTTGTTAATAATGACGACGAACGCCGCGTTTGGCAAATTGATAAAGACGATTTAACGCAAAGCGAAAGATCGCTTTACGGCTCGCTAAGGGCACGGATCTCGTCGAGTTTTTCTTCGGCTGCCGCCTCGCCGAGATCGATCAGCTCATCAGCCCGCCGCATCTCGTCCGGGCGAATGTGGGCGATCGCCGGTTCGATGACGACGTCGGCCCGGTAGTGGTGGCTTTTTGAGGAGTTGCGGATCATCATCATCGCCGCCTGGATGAACGTTCCGACGAGCGTGTTCGGCGTGCCTGCATCGACCGAGCCGCAGGTTAAAAGATCGACCGCGATGACCTTTTCAGCACCGAGCTTCTTGACTGCCCGAGTCGGCATTGGCGAGGCGATGCCGCCATCAACCAGCACCTTTCCGTCCGGCCCGACGACCGGCACGAAAACTCCCGGGATCGCACAGCTTGCCCTGACCGCTTCTGCAACGTTGCCTTCGTTACGGAAGATGACCTCTTTACCGGTCGCGAGGTCGCAGGCGACGATGGCGAGCGGTAGCTCAAGTTCTTGGAACTTAGTTAACGGAAAGTTCTTTTCGATGAAGTGGCCAAGCGGTTCATTGGTCAGCAAACCTCGGGGCGAATAAGAGAACCCGGAAACGTCGAACCAGCCAAGGTTGCGGCTGAACTTAATGATGTCGTCCGACCGCAGCCCGGCGGCGATCGCCGCACCGACGATCGAGCCTGCCGAACATCCGGCCGCCATGTCGATCGGGATGCGTTCGCGCTCAAGCACCCGCAGCACACCTAGATGCGCATAACCGCGTGCTCCGCCGCCCGAAAGTGCCAGGCCGATCTTCTTTCTCTCCATACAAAGTTCCGCAGAACCGCTAACATATTGATTTTACCGACCCTTTGTGGAAAACTTAAGCCTCGACGAACGTGACACCCCAGGAAACCCTCGCATTTTTACGACACAAGACGAGTGCAGATATCGCCGCCGGCGAAACCGTCTGCCCGGTGTGCTCGCGTGAGACGCTCGACGAATTCGTCCCGATGCGTGTGCTCGAGGACGACCTTCAGCGGCTAATTGCGGCCAATGCTCCGGATACGGCCGAATTTCGGGCGGTCTGTTCGCGATGCCTGCGGCTCTTCGAGAAAGCGAAGGACCAGATAATTCAGGACGCCGCCGTTCAGAAGGACGGCTCGCATGTGCTTTCGACCCCGCTTCGGCTCGACGCTGACGAACGCTTTACCGGCCGCGGTGTCACCATCGCCTTTCTCGACTCAGGGTTTTACCCGCACGTCGATCTCACCACGCCGCGAAACCGCATCATCGGCTACCGCGACCTGCTCAAGGCCGACGGCGACCTAGGCTCGCTCTTTCAGCCGGACGTGGCGAGTTGGCACGGAATGATGACCTCGGTCGTTGCTGCCGGCAACGGTTCGCTCTCGAACGGCTTTTACCGCGGGCTTGCTCCGGAGTCAGATGTCGTTCTGATCAAGCTTGCCCGGACGGGCCGCATCACGGACCAGAACATTCTCGACGGGCTCGAATGGGTGCTCGCGAACCGCGATCGCCATCGCATTCGGGTCGTCAATATCTCGGCCGGTGGCGATGATGAGCAGCACTACCTAACCGATCCGCTTTCTCAGGCGGTTGAGCGGTGCACGGCGGCGGGCATCACCGTAGTCTGTGCGGTCGGGAACGCAGGGCACTTGCCAAACCATCCTGTTGTGCCGCCGGCGAGTGCTCCTTCGGCGATCGCGGTGGGCGGGCTTGATGATAAGAATTCGATGAACCGGGCGAAACGCGGAATGTATCGTTCGTCCTACGGGCCGACGGTCGATGGCCTTCAGAAACCCGAGGTCATCGCGCCTTCGATCTGGGTGCCGGCTCCGATCCTGCCGAACACGCCGACCGCACAGCAGGCCTCATTTCTCGAAAGGCTCGACAAGAGCGCCGATCCGGAGCTTCACCAGATCGTCCGCGACCATCCGGGAGTTGACGCCGAGCTCGATGCCGCTCTCGACCGGCCGATCCATTCGCTTCGCCAGATCATCACGCTCAAGCTCCGCCAGGAGAACGTCATCACAAAGCACTACAAGTACGTTGACGGCACGTCCTTCTCGGCCCCGATCGTTTCCTCGCTCGTAGCGCAGATGATCGAGGCGAACCCGAATCTCTCGCCGCAGCAGATCAAGCGCATCCTGATCACAACGGCCGAACGGCTGCCGCACTATGAAGTTGACCGCCAGGGATGGGGTGTTATCGATCCCAGGCGGTCGGTAGAAGCTGCTTTGGACTTCACTGAAAATTAATTGTCGCGGTCCGGTGTCGGAGTCCGCCGAGGGGTCGGGCTTGAGCCCGGCCGGATCACCGTTGGCGAAAGAACCGGTGCCGGGGTTCTTCCGGGAGTCGGCGTCCGAGTCGGCGTTGCGGTCGGTGACGGCCGCGGAGTTGCGTCCTCATCGGGCGTTGCGGTCGGCGATGGGCTCGGCGTGGCCGTTGGGCTCGGTGTCGGCGTCGGCGTTCGGAGATTGGCGTTGGCGTTGGTGTTCGTATTCGCCGGCCGATTCGCGTTGATATTGACGTTCCAGTCGAAAATGTCGTTGAACCCGGTGTTGGTATTCACATTTGTGTTCACATTCGCAAGGTTTGCGTTGACGTTCGTATTCGCATCACTCCCGCCGCGGGTCAGCAGCCAAAAGCCGCCCGCCCCAAGGGCGATCAAGGCAGTAGTTCCAAGCATTGTCAGAATCACAACAAGCGCGGTGCTCGGGCCCTTCGGCGGCGGTGCTTGAAACTGCGATGCCGCAGGTGCGGCCGTACGTGCCGGCGGCGGTGTTGTCGGGACGATTATCTTTGGCGGCGGAGCGGGCTGCTCCTCAAAATCATCGTCGTCATCAAAGCCCGGCGGCGGAGTTGGCGGTGCGATGTCCCGTTTCTTGCGGATGACGGTCACTTCGCCGGGATCGTCTTCATCGGGCGGAGCCCCGAGGTCCTGGCTCGGCATCTCGATGAACTTCGGCTCGGCCTCATCGACGAGCGGCGAACCGTCCTTCATACAAAAACGCAGGATCTCTTCGTCGTATCGGGTATTGCACGTCGGGCAATATTTCATAAGCGGGTTCTTGCCGCCGGACCGCGGCCTTCGTGACTTTCAGGAATATTACCACGTAAACCGCATCGCCCGGAATCCGCCCCGCATCTGGGACAAAGAACCCCGCCTTAATTGTTGTCACCGTCGTCGTCCGCTTCCTCGTCTTCTTTCGTAAACCGATTCGGCATTGAGCGCGTTGCCCCAAGGCTAATTAGGTAGGCCTCGACCTTTTCATCGGCGACCTGGTCAAGCACGTTTTCGCCCTCCTTATCGCGCAGGTGGATGTCCGATCCGGCCTCGACCAGCATCCGCACCTTTTCAAGGTCATCATCAAACGCCGCATGCATCAGTGCCGTCCAGCCGTTCTCGTCCTTTGCACGGACGTCGGCTCCGGCCGCAAGCAGCAGCCTTACAACGTCAGCGTCGAGGTCCTCGGCGGCACGCAAGAGCGGCGTTCGGCCGTTTCTATTGGCGGCGTTGACGTCTGCCCGATTCTCGAGAAGAAGCTTGATCAGGTCCTCGGGCGTGTCATCATCAATGCGGAAAAGTACGTTCTCGCCATTCTCGTTCCTATGGTCGGCATTCGCACCGAAAAGTATCAGCCTTCTTGCGATCTCAGTGTGTCCGTTGCGAACAGCGATGAACAGAGCCGTAGAGCCATCGGGCCCTTGCTCGTCGGCAAAAGCACCGCGGGCGAGGAGATCGCCGACGAGGTCGACATCTTCGTCGTCAACGGCCCTCGCGAGTTCACTCTCGATATTGATCTCAACTTCGGACGAAATAGCTACTGCACCTGATATCACGAACTGCTGGATCGAAAGAGTTAAGGGCTGAATGCGTTCCGCGCCCGCGCCGATCATAATGTTATTTATCTGAAGAGCCACGAATCCATCCGATCGGCCCTCGATCGAGTACGTCCCGTCCGGAAGGCCTTCGAACCTGTAAGTTCCGTCATAGCCTGACATGCTTGTCTTGATCTCGTTCTTCTCAGCGTCGAGCAATCGAACTGTTGCTCCCGGGACCACAGCTCCCTCAGGGTCCGTGACCGTTCCCCAGATGACCGCCGTTCCGCTGCCCGAGGGCATTTCCTTGTCGATATTGACCGCGATCGCAGAGTCCGTTTGCTGAGGCGCGGTACGCGTTCCGCCTTGTGCATAGGTCATTGCCGAGAGGCCGAGCGTTGCCCCAACAACACCCGCAGCTATTGCAGGCGCACGGCGGGCGATCTGATAAAGCCGGCCGCCGATCACGGGCTCTTTCGTCAGCGGATGCTCGACATAACGGACGCATATATTACCTCGCGACCGCTTTACGAGCCTCAGTGCTTCTTTAGGCGACATTGCCGAGATGTCGTTGACGCTCTTCGCACAATGGCTGCAGAAACGCACCCGGTCGTTTCCGAACATCTCGTTCCAGTTCTCGCTGCAGGGCTCGGCTACACGGAGCTTTCGCAGCTTTTCAAATTTAGACATAGGAATACCCTCCACACCGCATCTCGAAGAATGCGTATGACCTCAAGTTAGACAAGTTTTTCTGGTTTTTGTTCCCGCCGTCCGGTACGGCTTGTTCGCGATGAACCGTTAGTGCCGCGGGCCGCGGATTTGGTTGCTCAACCGAAGAAAAAATTTCGCTAACCGTCGCCGATAAATTCGCGGCGGATGTAGTGGTGATACTGTGGGCTCGAAAGCAGTGTGCCCTGCAGTTCCTGCATCAGTACGGAATCCGGAGAGCCGTCGCGGATGATCGAATCAACAAGCAGCAGCCCCAGATATGGCTGGCCGAGTTCATCAAGCCGCGACCGCGGGAACCCGGAATTGCGAAGATAGTATCCCTGTGCGATGTAAGCGGCGGTTTCGTTGTCGAGCCACGGAAGCCGCGACCGAGCAAGGTCGAAGGCGGCGTGGACGGCCTCATGGACCAACAGCGCGTTATAGGCACGCGACCACTCTTGCCCGCGGGCCACGCGAAAGATGTTCCATTCGGAGTCGTACTGAGCGGTCCCGGGCGGGACACCGCCTTCCGAGACCGTGATCCTTTCGCCGCGGATCGCCTCGCTTACGCGAAGAAAGCTCGAGGGCTTGACCTCAATGTTCAAACCCGTCGAGCCGCTAAAAGAAAAGCTGATCCGGCTTGTCTGGCGGTCACTAAGGACCTGCAGCATCTGGCTTTGCAATGACATCTTGAGGCCTCCTGGCGTAGCGACGCTTTGAGGCGCAACATTCTGTCACAGTTTTGATGCCTTGGGAAGCCTTTTCTTCCTGCCCTAAACCAGAGCCGCGATCCACGCCGCGAATGAGAGCCACGGCTCGGAATTCGCGATGACGGGCCGGAGCGGTACTGCGGCTACGATCACCGCAACGCCCGCGGCGAAAACACGATTGACCTTGCCGTGCTTGACGGAGTGCCAAACCAATGCCGCCACCGCCATCAACGCCGGCACGCCAAACGCCCAGAGCATTGCATATTCCGGCGGTACGATCGGTATCCGGAACAGGGCCGCAGGAACGAAGGCGATCGCCGTCAGGAACATCAAGCTCTTGTGCTCGATAGGCCGTTTGCGGAAATAGATCGCTGCCGCGAAGAGCCCGGCGAAGATCACCATATCGCTGACGGGCAGGAAGAAGAAAGCGTGCGGATTTTCCCCCGGAGGTGCCGCTCCGCGAACAAGCTGAGCATCGACCGCCGTCGCTAAGCCGACCACGATGACCAGAGCCGCAAGAGGAATGCCGACGAGCCCGGTCGTCATATGGATCTTGACGTTCCGCGTTCGGATCAGTGCCGTCTGCATCACAAAGTAAAGCACCCAGCCGGACATTATGATGCCGTGTGCATGGACGAGTGCGTTCGCGACCCGCGGCACATCGAAAAGGAAGCTGAAGTAATACGACTTGAAATAGCCAATAAGGACAACCAGCGGAAAGCCGATCGCCGTCGCAAGGTGCAGCTTTCGCTCCGCCAGCCGTGGACTCAAAACTGAAACATTCGCAGCCATAAAAACTCTCCCGCAACGTTACGCGAAAGAGGCGGCCGGGAAATATCAGCAGGGCCTATTTCAATTCAGGAATTCAGTAGCGGCGGGTTCCGTAAGGACCGGAGCATCGAATGCGTGCTGCTCTTCCTCGAGGTTCCAGACCTCGAAAAGATCGGCGGGGCATTCGGTGATGAACCGCGAGGGCTTTTGGAGCACGGTCTGCCGGTTGTAGTCGGTCATCAGCAGCGGATAGGTAAGGTAAAGCTCGTCCTTTGCCCGCGTCAGGGCAACGTACCAAAGCCGGCGTTCCTCTTCTTCGGCGTCGATCTCGCGGAGCGATTTGGGCGAGGGGAATTTGCCCTCGGCCGCCCAGATGATGAACACCGCTTTCCACTCGAGGCCCTTAGCCTGATGGACGCTGGTGAGCGTAAGCAACTCGTCGTCCTCGCCGCCTTCGACCACCTCCTCGCCGACGATCGGCTGCGGCTCCTTGAACCGCTCGGTCGCGAGCAGGGCAAGCTCGGAGAGCAACCCCTCGGTCGTCTCGTACCGCTGGGCAAATTGCGCAAGGCCGCGGATGTCCTCGCTCCGGGCCTCGGCATTCTCAAAATTTTCGAGCAGATATTGCTCGTAACCATTCTCAAAGATATGCGTGATCTGACGCGCCGGCCGGTCGCGGAGCTCATCCGAAACGAGCGTCTCGAGCAGCTTGATGAACTCCTGGAACGGCCTGCTTGAAGCAAGCCTCGGCACCGACAGGACCGCACGCGTCCCGGCATCCTTGATAACGCTCAAGGCCGTCACCGCCGTTTCATTTTCGGACTCCGCCCTCAAAGCAGGCAGGGACGCCTGCTCTCCGGCAGAAAGAGCCTCAAAAACGCGATTTGCCGTTACGTTGCCGACGCCCGGTATCAGTTTCAATATGCGTTTCCATGCAAGCTCGTCGCGGGGGTTGATGAGCACGCGGAGATAGGAGACGACGTCCTTTATGTGAGCCTGCTCGAAGAACCGGACGCCGGACTGCACCCGATAGGGAATGTTCCGCCGCGAGAGCTCTAGCTGAAGCTCGATAGAGTGGTAATGCGAACGATAGAGCACTGCGATGTCTTCGAGGCTCGTGCCCTCATCGCGGAGTTCGAGTATCCTCGAGGCGACGAATGCCGATTGCTGCTCGACGTCAGAGCAGGGAACGAGTGCTGGCAGAAACCCGACCTGTAGGGAGGGTGTGGTTTCACCGTCAACACCCTTGCTACCGCGCGGGTTTCTGCCTCGGAATGCCTTTAGCAGCTTCGGAAATTGTCTCCGATTGGAAGCGATCGAGGTATTTGCAAGTGCAAGTATCTCCGGCGTTGAGCGGTAGTTCGTCTCGAGCTTAAAGAGCTGTGCCTCGGGGTAACGCTTTGGAAATTCGTAGATGTTCGTAAACTCCGCTCCGCGCCAGGCAAAGATCGACTGGGCATCGTCGCCGACGACCATCACGTTGCGGTGCTTTACCGCCAGCAGGTCGATGATCGCCGCCTGCAGCCGGTTCGTGTCCTGATATTCATCAACGAGGATATGCTGAAACTGCTCGGCGTAAAGCTCGGCGATCTCGCGTTTTTCGACCAGGAGCTGCTTGAGCTTGAGCAGCAGGTCGTCGTAGTCCATCACGTTCCGCTCGTGCTTGCGGGCCTGATAAACGGCATCTACGCGTTTGATCTGCGAGGTCAGCATCTCAAAATACGGGTACTTTCCGGCGATCACATTCTCAAGCGGCAGGTCCGTGTTGTTGGCGTAGCTGATGATGTCCTGAACGACCTCGGCCTTTGGGAAACGCTTTGCTTTTGTGTCGATGGCGGCTTCGTCGATGCAGACGTTGATCAGGTCCTTGGCATCTTCGCTGTCAAGTATAGAGTAGTTCGCGTCGTAGCCGAGCGAGGTTGCGTGGCGGCGGAGAATGAGGTTGGCGATGCGGTGAAACGTCCCGCCCCAAACGCGGTGGACGTTCTGTGAGCCCGTCAAAGACTCGACCCGGCGGAGCATCTCACGCGACGCCCGGTTCGTAAAGGTCGCAAGCAGAATCCGCTGCGGCGAAACGCCTTGTTCAAGCAAATACGCCACGCGATAAGTTATCGCCCGCGTCTTGCCCGTCCCGGCACCTGCAACCACCAGCGTCGCCTTCGGCTGAGCGGTCACCACCGCAAACTGCTCCTCATTCAGATCGCTCTTGTACCGAGTAAGCCGCTCGGGCAGCGAACTTGCGTCCCGCTTAATAACATAGCGTGCCATCGTTTCATTTATAGCACGCTATGCCGAGAGTTAGAAACTAATTTGTTTCGTCTTCGGTGGAGGGTGGGCTAGACGGTGTCTCAGGTTCCGCTCCTCGATCGAAGTTCTGTATTGAAATCAGCAGTTCGGCGACCAGCTTGACCTCTTTCTTCTCGATTCGGCCTACAAAGTCCGATGCACCATTGTTGTCTGATTTCGCGTAATTCACGAGAATCGGGAGAAGATTCCAGTTTACGATCATCAATCCCGCTACGTGTTTCTTGAAATTCTCCGTTTCCGCTTTGTCTTCGACGTTTAATGAGGGAATCATGTTTATTGAACGCGCAGCCAGCGCGTTCACCTCGTAAACGCCCGTCGGGTCGATCTTTTGTGAAATCGGGATCAGCTTGATGTAAAACGAGGCCCGCCGCGGAAGTGACTCGATCTTTGCGATTGTTTTTTGGGCATTGATCGAAACCTCTCGTGCTCTATCGAGCCTTTGGTTCTCGACGTAGTAATTTGCGATGCTTAATTCGCCCTCCGCTTTTCGCTCATCTTCCATTTGGCGTTCGACGGCGTAAATTGCCGAAACATCATCGCCAACCTTCAGCGCTGTCTTTGCGATCCTTTCAAGTAGTTGGCCAACAATCGCTTTCTGGACATTAGCGAGGATGGATAAGGTGCTCAAATCCACTTTGCCGAGCTCCAAGGCAAGATCGGCGGCTTTCCTAAAGAGACCTTGGTCAAGCGCGAGTCCCACCGCACGTTGATAAAGTTCGTATTTGACGATTGGGTCATCAACGTTATCAGCCTCTTCGATCAAGGCTCCGAGCGGGTCAATGCTGTTTCGTATCCTTTCGTTGCGTTCACGCTCGGCCCGCGATTTTTGTGAGATTCGCGAAGCAAGAACCGCCCGCAAGACCTCGACCTCTGGAACTCGGTCACGCAACCGTCGGGTGATCAGCGAAGAGTTCCTATTCAACAGATCGAGCCACGCATCGAAATCGGCAAAGGGAAGCTGGGAAGCGATCTGGGTTCGTCTAAGTACTATTCGGCCGAAGCGAGCGGCCGAACCTGATTGAATATTAACGTCATCGTAGTAAGGCGAAACCAAGACCAACGTGTTGAGTTCAAGCCTTCCCGGATTCCTTTCTTCGACGGCAATCAAAGTGTCAAGGAGCCTGAAAAGCTCGGGTGAATTTCTTTGTTTCAATCGAAGAAGTATAACCGGCAAATTCGTGTCCGTTGCTGAGATAGAGTAAAGTGCCCGGATCGTTGCATCAACCGCGGCTTTTTCACCGCCCGGCTGGTTGAGTAGTTGAAACTGAATCGAATCCTCTTGATACGCGTCGACTTTGTGTTTGGCTTTTAGACGTTGAGAGGTTTCAGGTGAATAGCGGTCGAGCAAAGCAAAAAGCTGGGACGAAAGTGTTGAGAAATAGGGGGACGGAACTTCAAGCCGGTTCTTGTAAAGATCTTCGATCGCGGCGACTGCAAAGTCCTCGGCTCGTTCAATGTCGTCCTCTTTGGCGCTCCATAGCCACTCAGCAGCCCGATATCGAGCCAATACCCGCGGCGCAGCCAATGTTACCTCACGAACGCGGTTCTCCAGATCATTTACAAGCATGATCTTCTGAACTCGTCGTTGAGCCTCTCGTTCGTCCGAGCTTAGGACCGATTGAGCGATACAATTCGCAACAAAAAAAATAAACAACGCGACAAAAACTACTGTACGTGCAAGCATTGAAATTACCTCCGTCGTCTGCTTTCACGAATCATGATTGTAATTGTTCCGGAAAATCAATCGACGGCGAAGCTCACGTTGACGACAGCGGTCATGTCCTTTTCTATGGTCGAGGTGTCGTACATTCCATAGTCGGAGACTTCGGTCGAGTCGGCGGCGGTTATCTGGAGCACGCCCATCTTTGCCGAACGCACTGAGCCGATCGAGTTGCCGGTCGATTGTGCGATCCGCTCGGCACGTTCCTTCGCGTCCTTTGCCGCCTCGCCGAGCATTTCGATCTTCAGGTCGCCGATCTTCGTGTAGTAATACTGCGGCGTCTTTGATTCGATAAGAATGCCCTGGTTGATAAGCTCCGTCGCCTCGCGGGCGATCTGGGCGATCTTTTGCACATCGTTGGACCGAACCTCGATCTGTTGCGAGAGGGTGTAGCCGGTGATCTCGCCGGTGTCGTTTCCTTCCGAGTCGCGGCGTTTTAGCGTATTGGTCGAGATGGCCGAAACGGTCATCTGGTCCTCGGCGATGCCCTTTTGCAATAGATATTGCTTGATCCGCGGGATGTTGTCGGCAAGCTGGCGATAGGCATCGGCGAGCTGCGGCGACTGGGCCGCGATGCCGGCGTTCCATAAAACAAGGTCCGACGTGATTCGCTTTTTGGCGGACCCGGTAACGGTAATCGCTTCGTCGCCGCGTTTCGCCGCGGAATAGAACCAGCCGAAGATCAAGGCCGAGAGCACCATCGCGATCGCGATGGCAAATCCGCTGTTCTGCCAAAAAGGTGCCTTGTTCTCACTCATATGTTCACTCCAAACGAACAGGAAGCAGAGGCAATGCAGGTGCGCGTTCGACGAGATGACGATATACCCGTCGGGCCTGCGTGTCAATGAAAAGTTTCCGCCGCGTCCTTCGCCGAGGTGTTTGCAAATGCGGACCTCGGCGGTTACGATTGCGATTAACAATTTTCTTTATAAAAGGACGTAAAAACGATGAAATTTCCGGGTGGAATGGACCTAAATTCGATGATGAAGCAGGCTCAGCAAATGCAGGAAGAGATGAGCCGGCAGATGAAGGAAACGGTCGTTGAGGCCTCGGCCGGCGGCGGAGCGGTCGCGGTAAAGATGCGCGGCGATTTTCAGGTCGTTGAGATGACGATCTCGCCCGATCTGGTCAAAGATGGCGACGTTGAGATGCTCCAGGACCTCGCCGTTGCCGCTCTCGGCGAAGCCCACCGCAAGGTCGAAGAATCGCTCAAGGGCAAACTCGGCGGCATGCTGCCTCCAGGATTGATGTAGGTCGAAACGCGGGTCAAACAGGATGCGCAGGATGAAAAGGATCGGAAATATCCTCGCCATCCTGACCATCCTGTTACTATCTTTGTAAATGCTTGATTATTCAGAGCCTGTCGCTCGGCTTATCGACGAATTCAAACGCCTGCCGGGCATCGGCGGAAAGTCGGCGCAGCGGCTGGCGTTTTATATTCTCCGCCGGCAGCAAAGCGAGGTCGATAATTTCATCGAGGCTCTCCGCGAGGTGAAGGAGAAGATCGTCTTTTGCTCCGTCTGCAACAACCTTACGGACGTCGATCCGTGTCTTTACTGTGCCAATCCGAAACGCGACCGCTCCATTATCTGCGTCGTTGAGGAGCCCTATAACCTGCTCGCGGTCGAAAAGACCCGCTCGTTCAAAGGGCTCTATCACGTGCTGCACGGCTCACTCTCGCCGATCCGCGGCATCGGCCCGGATGAGCTAATGATCGCAAATCTGCTGCCGCGTCTGCTTCCTGCAAACAACGACGGCGTCGAGGTAGCCGAGGTAATTCTCGCCACCAATCCAACGACCGAGGGCGAAGCGACCGCCAACTACATCGCCCGCCTGCTCAAGCCGCTCGGCGTCCGCGTAACTCGTATCGCGATGGGAATGCCGGTCGGCAGCGACCTTGAATACGTGGACGAGGTGACGATGGACAAGGCACTCTCGAACCGCCACGAGATCTAGCCGCTCGGCCCCGCGGCCGCGAATTTTTCTCCGATGCCCGACCGAGCTAAAGAGCTGACCTTTCGGGAGGTCGTCTTAAACCGCCGCGGAAGAATTCTCTACCGCATTCTTCTTGCGACATTCGGCGGCGCTCTCCATCTCTTCTTCCGCCGGATCGCGACCGTCAATGCCGAGAGCGTTCCTGTGGGCACGGGCGTGATCTTCGTTCTCAATCACCCGAACGGCCTCGTCGACCCCGCGCTCGTTTTCGTCGCCCTTCCGCGGCGGATCGCCTTCTTGGCAAAGTCAACATTGTTTCGGATGCCCGTCATCTCGTTCCTTCTAAAGACGGTCGAGGCTCTGCCTGTCTATCGCCGCATCGACCCGGGCGAGGATGTTTCGAAAAACTTCGACACATTCGAGGCGGCCCACCGCCGGCTCCGCGAGGGCGGATCGATCGCTCTATTCCCCGAGGGCGTCTCGCACAATTCACCAAAGCTCCTGCCGATCAAGACCGGAGCCGCACGCATCGCACTCGGTGCGGTCGCGGCGGGCGAGGGAAGCAAACCGATAACGCTCCGCATCGTTCCGGTCGGGCTTTACTACACGAACAAAACGACGTTCCGGAGCGAAGCACTGCTCCATTTTGGTGAATCGTTCGAGGTCGCTCCGGCCGAACCTGACGCCGATGGCCAGCCATCCCGCGAGGCGGTCCGCGACCTTACCGAGCGGATCGAAGACGCCCTTCGTGAGGTAACGCTCAATGCGGAGAACGATGCGGAGCTCGCTACCGCCGCCATCGCCGAACGCATTTTCCGAACCACGCTCGAAACGGACGACCTCCGCTCGCGTCTTGCGTTCAAGCAGAAGTACCTTGGGGCGGGTGAATCCGGCAAAAAGCTCGACCGCTTTGCCGCAAAGCTCCACGAGGCCGGCCTTGAGCCCGAGCATCTTTCGCTTGCAAATCTTACCCGCGGTTTTGTCATCCGCCGGGCGATCCTCGGAACGTGGTATTTGGCAATGCTGTCGCCGGTCGCCTTAATCGGGACCGTGCTGCATTTTCCCGCCTATCAGCTTTCGAAGCTACTCTCGCGGATCATCACCCGTCACGGGGCAGACGACATAGCCTCGACCGTCAAGGTGCTGGCCGGCATTGTTTTTATGCCGCTGACGTGGCTCATCGCCGCCGGTTTCGTTTATTACTTTCTCGGATGGGAATGGGCGTTGCTTAGTCTTCCGCTTGCGTTCCTCAGCGGCTATCTCGCCTTGATCTCGCTCGAAAGCCTTGCCGAACTAAGCGGCTGGGGCCGGGCGATCCTTCGTTTCTTTTTCGACCGGGATGCGTTTCTGCGGCTTTACGTCGAGCGGCGGGAGATACAAGAGGAGCTTGCCCGGCTCAATACCGCGAAGAAAAAGGACGGATAAGGCGATAAGCTCGCCTCTCCGTCCATTCTCTTTTGATCGATCGAAATGCTATACGCGAACGCGTTCCTCGGGCGAATCGGACGCGCTGCGTGAGACGCGCCATTCGTCTTCGGTCTCATAGAAATTCACATCAAAGCTCATCAGCGATTTCAGCGGAATGCCGTCAAAGTCGTTGGGCGAATCCTCGAACCGGACGATAGCCCCGATGCCGATCACTTCCGATCCGACCTCTTTCACCAGATCGATCGTTTCCCTGATCGCACGGCCCGAGCGGACGATGTCGTCAACGATGATAGCCGGGTAAACGTCGCCCTCGCCGATGTACTGGCGAAACTGCCGTTTGCCCTCTTCCATCTCGGCCCAGTATATCTGGTCGGCGCCAAGAGCTTCGCGAACACCGAATGAGACCATGATGCCTCCGGCACTCGGGCTTATGACCGAGACACGCGGCAGGCGGCTCGAGATGGCTTTCTCCATCCGGAAGAGCCGACTAAGGCCGACCGAGAGGACGCGGGCGTTGTCGTAATAGCGAAATGCCAGCGGCATCTGAAAATAGTGGGAAGCATGTTTGCCGCTCGGGTAAACGAAGTGGCCTTTGCGGTAAGCACCGGTTTCCTTAAGGATATCCATCACGGATTCCGGTGAAGGTATGAGATCAACCATTCTTATCTCCTTAACGTTCGATAATTGCGCGAATCAAAACCCTTATTCTAGTCAGACCGCCCCAATGAATCAATGTTCGCCTGCGAGAACCTGCTCAAGGATCCGCCGTTCGCGTCGCGTCAGCCCCTCAGGAACCTCGTCCGCCGCGTACCAGGCGAGGTCAAGTATCTCGCCGCTCAGTATCTCGCCCGGCCCCTCGCCGCGGGCGCTATAGATGAACTCCAGATGCCTATCCACCGTCCGGACCTCGACCAACCGGACGTCCGTGATCTCAATTCCGGTTTCCTCGCGTACCTCGCGGATGACGGCCGCCTCCGGCGTTTCGCCGCGGTCGATGAAGCCGCCCGGAAATCCCCAGCCCGAATATGGCCGCAAGAGATGCTCGAGCATAAGCACTTTCCCCTCGCGATTGACGACGACCGCCGCGGCCGAGGCCGTGAAGCGCGGCTGGGTCAGCCGAACGATTCGCTTGCGGGCCGCCGGCGGCAGCAATTTCCAGGATCTTTTTATCAGCTTTCGTATCAAGTGCCCCTCAAACCGCTCTGTTATATGGGTTTAACGATATCAGAAATCCGTGGAAACTTTAGGGCCTTCGCCGTTTTTTTATATAGAGCGCAAATTCCCCTTTTTCGCTCTCCCACAAAGTCCACACCGAACCGAAAAAGAGGCCTTACTACAATGAAGTTTAACCGAAGTTTTCTTTCCCCCCTTTTTGCGGGTGCCATTCTCGCTTTCGCCTGCACAGCGGTTGTTGCCCAGGAATCATCTATCAAACGCGACCTCGAGTCGGCGTTCGAACGTTACGAACTGACCGAGGTCCGGCTGCCGGAATCGGCGGTTGAAAGCGGTTCGCTGACCCTTCGCCTTCCCACCGGCGGCCGAACGGAGACTCTTCGGCTTGTTCGGCATGATCTGCGGGCCGAAGACTTCTTGGCCGAAGACACCGGCCCCTTGGGCAGGACGCCGCTCGAAATGGGCGTCGTGAATACCTTTAAGGGCACGGTCGAAGGCGTTAGCGGTTCGGAGGCCCGGCTGACTCTTGGCAAAAAGGGAATTGAAGGATTCTTTGAGACGGGGTCGGGCCGATTTTTCATCGAGCCCGCCTCCAAATACAGCACCGCCGCCGGGCCGGGCCTTGCCGTGATCTATCGGGCAGAGGATTCGAAGAACGGCTCGGGCTTTTGGTGCGAATCGGACATCCCGAGCAAGATCGAGTATGGCAAAACGCTCGCGGCAGGCAGCGCGGCCGAGGCCGTTCAGTCGCTGCGGCGGATCGATCTTGCGACGGATGCCGACCAGGCTTACGTCAGCATCTTTGGAAGTGCGACAGCGGCCAATGCGGAGATCCTCAGTATTCTGAACATGGTCGAGGGCACCTTCGCAGCCGAACTTAACCTCACCATCCGCGTCACTTTCATGCACACGTGGACGAGTGCCGATCCGTTCACCGGAGCGAACACGTCGCAGATGCTCGATGCCTTTCGCCTGCACTGGAACGCGAACTATCCCGTGCTCAATTACCCTCGGACGGCGGCACACCTCTTCTCCGGAAAGAGCACGGCACAGTCGCAGGGCATCGCTTATCTGGGCGTGATGTGTTCGAACAGTTCATACGCATACGGCATAAGCGGATACATTAGCTGGGCACCCGGCAAGTACCTCATTCCGGCACACGAACTCGGCCACAACCTTGGGGCAAACCACGCCGAGGCAACGCAGGGCTGCGGCAATACGCTGATGAACGCAACGCTCAGCGGCTCAACGCCCGTTAGTTTCTGCCCCTATTCACGGACCGAGATCACGAGCTACGTGTCGTCATGGGGACTTTGCATGGCGGTGGTCGCCGAGCCTGAATTTGATTTTGACGGCGACCGGCGTGCCGATATCGCTCTTTTCCGGCCGGACACGGGCGCTTGGTATTTGAACCGCAGCCAGGCCGGGTTTAGCGCGTTCACATTCGGGACTGCGGGCG
>CAZGLZ010000068.1:0-20641 GCA_964526245.1 uncultured Chloracidobacterium sp.
GCCTTTAGCCGTTCATTGAGCGCGTCCTTCTTTTCCGCCGGCGGCCGTTCGCCCTCGCCGAGCGAGTCAAGGATCGCATGCATTTCGGCGTTGATCTCCGCAACCGGAGGATGAGCAAGCAGCCGGGTGATCGTGTCCTCCTCACCCGAGAGCGTGCTTCGGCCGAACTTGTTCGGATACGGATTGCCGACCAGTTCCCGCAGCTTTTCAAGGTGCTCGCGGCGTGCCGCCGTCTGGTCGTTCTGTTCGATTATCTCGTCAAATGGGGTTATGCTCATTGCTTTCGATTTCGCGTAAACATTTAATATAAACCACCATCGAACGATAACAAACGAGTGAGGCCGGGCGGGCAATGTTTGGCGTCGCTGCCCGGCTGGTTTAAACTCAAGTCTTAATGCAGCAAGTTCTCGCCGATTCGCTTGAGCCGGTCTTCCGGTTCCTGAACTACAACTTATTCGCGCTCGGCAATGCGAAGATAACCCCGCTCAGCATTCTCTACGTGCTGGCGTTCACGCTCCTCCTTGTCTATCTTTCATCGAGGCTCCGGCGATTGCTGATCGACCGCGTGCTGACGCGGACACGGCTCGACATCGGTGCCCGCGAGGCGATCGGGACCATCGTCCGTTATCTCGTCTTCGTTATCGGTTTCCTTATCCTGCTGCAAACGATCGGGATCGACCTGACGACACTCAACGTGCTCGCCGGTGCCATCGGTATCGGTGTCGGTTTTGGCCTGCAGAATGTTGCCAACAACTTCATCAGCGGACTGATAATCCTTTTCGAGCGGCCGATAAAGGTCGGCGACCGCATCGAGGTCGATGACGTTCACGGCGAGGTCACGCACATCGGCGCCCGCAGCACGACGATAAGGACCAACGACAACATCGCGATCATCGTCCCGAACAGCAAGTTCATCTCGGAGAACGTCATCAACTGGAGCCTTGAGGGCGGTGCCGTCCGCTTCAAGATCCCGGTCGGCGTCGGCTATGACTCGGATCTTGAACTCGTTGAGCGTCTCCTGCTTGAGGCGGCAAACGAAAATGAGGACGTACTCCAAAGCCCGCCGCCATCGGTCCGCTTTCTCGAATTTGGCGACAACTCGCTGAACTTCGAACTCCGCGCCTGGAGCCGGGCAAGGCTTCATCGCCCCGGGCTTTTCCGAAGCAACCTTAATTTTGCGATAATCAAGAAGTTCCGCGAACACGGAGTCGAAGTGCCCTTCCCGCAGCGGGAGGTCAACATCCGCGGCGGCATTGAGCTGAAGGAGCGGGCAGCCGCTACTGAATAGGTGCTAGACTCCCTTTCGCTTTAGCGGACGTAAATAGTTGCCGGAAACATGGGGAGGCGATTCCCTTTCCGGGTAGGCGTGCGCGCAAAAGCTGGATGAACATTGAAGAACGGGAAACATTCGAAAGACTCGTCGCGGCTCTCCGCGGCGGTGCGGAGGCGGTGTGTCTTTCGGGCCTGACCTCCATTCCGGCAAAGGCTTATTTCGCCGCCCGCCTGCGAAAGGCCATCGGCCGTCCGGTAGTGATCGTAACGCCAGAGACGCGCGACCTTGAAACTTGGAGTGCGAATCTCGCTTTCTTTGCCGACCATTTTGGCGGCACTGACGAGAGCATCGCCGTCTTCCCTGCCTTTGAGACCGATCCGTATTCCGGTGCCTCGCCGCACCCGGACACCGAACGGCTCAGGGCCGAAACGCTCTGGCGGCTTGCGTCGGAGACGCCCGATGTTCTGATCACCTCCGCGACCGCACTTGCCGCACGCATCGTCTCGCCGGGCGATGTTGCAGATGCAGGCTGCAGGCTCTCGCTCGGAAGCGAGTTTCCGCCGGAGCAGTTGATGAGCAAGCTCGTCGCCGCCGGTTACGTCCGCGAAGATCCGGTAACGTCGATCGGGCAATTCTCCGTCCGCGGCGGCATTATCGATGTCTGGCCGCCGGACCGCGAACTTCCCGTTCGCCTCGACTTTTTTGGTGACGAACTCGATTCGATCCGCAGTTTCGACCCCGCAACGCAGCTCTCGACCGGTAAGCTCAATGCCGTCGATCTCGCCCCGATGCGTGAACTCGTGGCCGAGCCCGACGACCTCCGGCTCTGGGCCGCCGAGGCGGAAGAGCGGTTCACCTCGCCGGAGCTTGCCCGCGGGCTTCGCGACCGGCTCGCCTTTGCCGAACACGGCGAGACGTTCTCGGGCTGGGAGTTCCTTTTTCCGCTCATTCGGCCACTGCGGTCCGGCATTCTGGACCATCTCGACAAGCACGTGCTCCTGATCGACGAACCGGTCGCGGCCGAAGCGTCGATCGCCGAACTTCACGCCAATACGGCACGGCATTTTGCCGAGTCGCTCTCTTCGGGCCAGATCGGCCTCCGTCCCGAAGAGCTTTTCTTTGACGGCGAAAGACTTCGCGAGATCATAGGCCGCAGCCCGAGGCTCGAGATGCGGGCATTCGGGCTTGCCGCCGCTGCTACCGACGAGGATCACGCACTTCCGGAGTCAGATATTTCGGCAAACCCGCTTTTTCTTTTCCCGACGGCAGCGATCCGGGACGAGGCTGCGATCCACGCACCGCCCGCACGTCAGTTCAACGGTGACATAAAGGCCTTCGTATCGGAGTTCAAGAACCGGACGCCGAGCATAGTCGCGGCAACGCACGGCATGGCCGAGCGGATCGAGGAGATACTTCGTGAATACGGCATTGACGCTCCGGGCGGAACCGTCCGCGTCGGCAGCCTGACAGGCGGATTCTCGCTGGCGGATGAAGACTTTGACGTTGTAACCGAAGCGGAAATATTCGGTAATACTATCCGGCCGCAGGCGGCTGTCCGTTCGAGCCGGACAAGCGGTAAACGCCGCGTCGGTGCGTTCATTTCGGATTTCCGCGACCTGAAACAAGGCGACTACGTTGTCCACATCGACCACGGCATCGGCCGGTTCGACGGGCTGCAGACCATCGCTTCGCCCGCCGGCGAACGCGAGTTCATGCTGCTCGTTTATGCCGACGATGCAAAGCTCTTCGTCCCGGTCGAACGACTCGACCTTGTTTCGCGATACGCTTCGGGCGAAACGGCGTCGCCGACGCTCGATCGGCTCGGCGGGCTCGGCTGGCAGAAAACGAAGGCCAAAGCAAAGCGGGCGATGCGAGATATGGCCGACGAGCTTCTCAAGCTCTACGCCGAGCGGAAGCTCGTTTCGGGCTACGCATTCTCGCCGGACGCGCCGTGGCAGCACGAATTCGAGGACGCCTTTCCCTATGAGCTGACGCCGGACCAGGCAAAGGCGATCGACGACGTAAAAGCGGACATGGAATCGCCGCGGCCGATGGACCGGCTGATAGTCGGTGATGTCGGCTACGGCAAGACCGAGGTCGCGATGCGTGCTGCTTTTAAGGCCGTAATGGACGGCAAACAGGTCGCCATACTCGCCCCGACGACCATTCTTGCCTATCAGCATTTCGAGTCGTTCACAAAACGCTTTGCCGCCTTTCCGGTAAAGACCGAATTGCTCTCGCGGTTCCGTTCCAAAGCAGAGCAAACCGAGGTCGTCGCGGCCGCTGAGAAAGGCGATGTCGATGTCCTGATCGGTACGCACCGGATCCTTTCGAACGACGTCACGCTCCCGAAGCTCGGGCTCGTCGTCGTCGATGAAGAACAGCGGTTCGGCGTCGCCCACAAAGAAAAGCTCAAGCAGCTCAGGAAAAAGGTGGACGTGCTGACGCTTTCGGCAACGCCGATCCCGCGGACGCTCAATATGTCGCTGATGGGCATCCGCGATATGTCCGTTATCGAGACGCCGCCGCGTGACCGGCTTGCCATCAATACGCAGGTCGTTCAGTTTGGCGAGAGCGTCATCCGCTCCGCCATCGAGCTCGAAATGGCACGCAACGGACAGGTATTTTTCATCCACAATCGGGTCGAGACGATCGATTCGATCGGTGCGCTGATCCAAAAAATAGTCCCCGAGGCTCGCATCGCCATCGGCCACGGAAAGATGAACGAGAAGCAAATGGAGCAGGTGATGCTCGACTTCATCGACTTCAAATACGACGTCCTCGTGGCGACGACAATCATCGAGAACGGCATCGACATCCCGCGGGCAAACACCATCATCATCAACCGGGCCGACAATTACGGCCTTTCGCAGCTTTATCAGCTTCGCGGGCGCGTTGGGCGTTCGGACCGGCGTGCGTACGCTTACCTTCTGATCCCGAGCGAACTTGAACTGACGCCGATCGCGCGTCGCCGGCTGGCCGCGATCCGCGAGTTCTCAGACCTCGGGGCGGGTTTCCGCATTGCCGCCCTCGACCTCGAACTTCGCGGTGCGGGCAATCTGCTCGGCGGGCAGCAATCCGGACATCTCGACGCTCTCGGATTTGACCTCTACACGCGAATGCTCGAGCGGACAGTCGCCGAACTCCGCGGCGAGGAGGTCGAAGACGAAACACCGGTCACGATAAACCTCGGGCTCGACCTGACGATCCCGCACGAATACATCGCCGATACCTCGCAGCGGCTGCGGACGTATAAACGTATTTCAGCGGCCGGTTCGGGTGAGGAGATCGCCGAGATCCGAAGTGAGATCGAGGATCGCTATGGCCGCTTGCCCGATTCGGTCGAAACACTGCTCGGGTTCAGTTCGCTCCGCCGCCTTGCGGAATCGATGAACGTGGTCTCGATCGACCGCGTCGCCGAAGGTGCAGCCGTAAAGCTCAGCCAGAATTCAAAAGTGAACCCGGAGCGGCTGATGGCAATGGTCGAAAACGGCGAGGACGTAAGCTTTTCGCCTTCCGGGATACTGCGGTTTCCGCTGAACGGGCTCGAGCCGCTCTCGGTCGTCCGCCATGTGCTTGAGACAATTCGCGGCTAAATCATCGCCGAGATTGCGGAAAATCTGCAAAAGAAATGGTATTATTTACGGTTTTGAAAGGCTTTTTCTCGATCGACGGAACTCTCCGGGACAAACCCTGAGGAGGTTTATCGCATCAAAACCCGTCAAACGGCGAAAAAGTCCATTTTCGAACAATGAAAAACAAAATGAACCGATATCTTTCCGCAGTATTAACAGCATTCGTAATGTTCGCGGCCGCCGGCTCGGCGCTTGCCCAGGAAACCGAAGAACGCGTGGTCGATGAGGTCATCGCACAGGTAAATGACGGCGTCATCACGCTCTCGCGGGTGAAACGCGAGATGAAATCTCTGGTCGAGGCCGGAGTTGAACAGGGCAAGACCCGCGAAGCTGCCGAACAGGAACTTTCCGGCAAAAAGGGTGAGCTGATCGCAAGCCTGATAAACGAAGAACTTATCCTCCAACGCGGCAAGGAACTGAACATCGACCGCGAGGTCGATCAATCGGTAAACCAGCGTTTTCTCCAGGTGATGGAGCAGAATAAGCTGAAAACGCTCGACGCTCTTTTTGCCGAAATGCGGAAGAATAACGTTGACCCGGACGAGATCCGCGAGATGTGGCGGCGGCAGATCACCCGCGAGTTCGTTATCCAGCAGGACGTTCAGCGAAAGGTCTATTGGGAAGCGACTCCGCGGGAACTTCAGGAATACTTCAACAAGAACAAGGAACGATTCTCGAAGCCCGAGACAGTAACGCTCAGCGAGATATTTCTTGGCTTCGCCGGCCGCTCGGAGGGTTCGGTTCGGCAAAGAGCGACCGATATCGTCCAGCAGCTCCGCGGCGGTGCGGATTTCCTCAAGCTTGTTGCCGAGACGTCGGATCGGCCAAACGCTGCAGCCAGCGGCGGAAAGCTCGAGGAATACGACGTGAAGGAGCTTGATGAGAAATTCGCCAAGGCGATAGAAGGCAAGAAGGCCGGCGAATATACCGACCCGATCGAGATCGACCAGATCGGAGTGGTCATTCTTAAGATCGATGCCCGCTCGGCTGCGAGCAATGAGAGCCGCTTCGATGAGAATGCGGTTCGTCTGGCGATGATGCAGGAAAAGCTTCCCGAAGCGAACAAGAAGTTTTATGCAAAACTCCGCGAAGAGGCCTACATCAAGATCAACGATTCGTACCGGCCCGAGGTCGCTCCGATCCTCTTCGCCGAGGAACGCTCGAACACGAAGTCGGACAATCAATAGGAATTCGGTTCAACTGCTACAATAGCGGCGTCCATTTGGACGCCCTTATTTTTTGTTATGAGGCTTGATGTTTACCTGAAAGCAAGTCGGTTGGTGCTGCGCCGGCCGCTGGTGAAGGAGCTCTGCGAGGCGGGTAAAATACTCGTCAATGACCTGACGACAAAGCCCGGAAAGGAGATCCGCATTGGCGACCGGATAACCGTTATCCGCACCAACGCTCGGATCGAGGTTGAAGTGGCCGCACTGCCCTCAACAAAGCAGGTGGCAAAAGCAGACGCCTCGGCCCTCTACACGGTGATCCGCGAAACATCAGGCGACGACGAATTACTTTAGGATGGCCGATATCGCGTTCGAATATATCTCAACACGGCGTTTGGCCCGCTTCACATCCGGATGCTCTTCTTTGTAGGTCTTCAGCAGCACCCAGAGATCGGTCGAAAGCTCGGCCCGCTTGACCAGCAACTTCCCCAAGGCCAAGGTTAGTTTCCCGGTATGTTCCGCGGGAACTTTGTGAAGACCTTCGATCTCCGCATTCAGCAGCCCGACCTCGTGTTTTAGGTTGACGACCCGCGGAAACTCGTCGGTGTATTCGATCAAGAGCCCTTCCAGCTCAGCTTCCAGCTCAACCTTCCGAAGAAGCACCTCGGCAAATGCGGGCGTCGCGGAAACATCGGCGGCGGCAAAGGCAGGAGCGGGTGTCCGCGATGGCCGCTGTGCAAAAGAGGGCGGCGTCAGCAAAGCGCCGAACGCCGCCAATAGGAATATTGGGATCACGATCCTCATCGAAAGCAAACCTCTCAAGTTGCCTAGTTCACACTGAACGAATTCGGATCCAGCCCTTGATTAAAGAAGAACTCGCTGAAGGTCGATTTGAACTCATATTCCCGCGTCCCTCGCTCACTATCCAATCGAAGATACATCTTGTAGCTGTGCGGCAGCGTAAGTCCATTCACTTCCTTGTAATCGCCAAAATCCTCGACAAGGGTCTCCCTGGTCTCTCGTCGTTGCGATGAAGTATCAACGGTCGGCCCCTGCTGTGCCGGAATGATGGCATTATACTCTGTTCGGACGTGCCGGAAGGTCGTGGCATCGAAGTACAACTTTATGGTCACGTCCGAACCTCTCCGCGGATTGTATTCGAGCACAAGCGTCTCAACGCCCTCTATCTTTTTCTTGCCGGATGTCCTTATCCTGGCGTTTGTTCCGGTGGCATTATGCATTCGCCAACCTCGAATCAAAGTGCCGCCGAGAAGGCCTTCTTTAACGATGTTGTCATACTTGAACAAATAGTCCCCTAAAAATGATCGCGTATTGCTAACAGCGAAAGCAATCTTGGTCTTGTTGCCATCAAAGATGAACGTTTCGCCGGGATAGTCCGGTGTTCGAAAAGTCATCCCGAGCAGCGACTTGTCGCCTTCAGAAGCGATCACAAATGCACCGTCGCCGCCGGCACCGCCCGAACGCAGGGCCGTATAAGCAACATTCCCGCGGGCGACCATATCTTTGATCGCTCCTCGGGCCTCGGCTGTGCCGATCGAATCGAGATGCTTGGCAATGATCTGCTCGGCCGTCATTTTCTGGCCAAATAGCGATGCCGCAAACAACGTAACGAGGGCAAGGGAAATGCCCGCTTTCTGCATAAATCTCTTCATTTTTTTCTCCGGGTAGTGTTCGTTCTATACACCGACGGCCTCCGAGCGGGTTTCGCTCGAAAAGGCCTCGCAAGACGTGATCTCAAGATCACTGTCTTTGACGCAAGAATCGTCAAAAAGGTTTCTTTTTTCGATACTCTCGAAATACGTAGAGATATTGTCGAGTATCTCCTGCTCGGAGTGCGAATGGTAAAGCGTTTGCCTGAACGCGGCTCCGCCGGGCAGCCCTTTAGTAAATTGGCCGGCTAGCTGCTTCATCTTGCCGAGGGCAACAATTTCCGGCATCTCGCCGAGGCACATTTCAAAGAACTCAAGCAGAACGGCCTTCTTTTCCGCGAGATCGGGCTGATACGGCTCGCGGCCGGCAAGCACGTCCTCAAACTGCCGAAAGATCCAGGGGTTCTGCATCGCTCCGCGGCCGATCAGGATGCCATTGACGCCCGATTCGCTCCATTTTTCCATTCCATACTCTATAGACGTGATATCGCCATTGCCTGAGACCGGAATCGAGACCGCTTCCTTGACCTGCCGGATCAGGTCCCAATTGGCAAGGCCCTTGTAGCCCTGTTCGCGGGTCCGGCCGTGGACCTGAATATGCTCAACACCACATTGCTCGGCCATTTTCGCAACATCGACGACGTTGATGCTCGAATCGGAATAACCCGTCCGAAGTTTGAGAGTCAGCGGTATCGAGATCGCCCGCTTGATCGCCTTCAGTATTTCCTCAAGCCGGTCGGGTTCGCGAAGCAGTCCGGAGCCGCCGCCGTTCTTTACGACCTTTGGCGCCGGGCAACCGCAGTTCACATCCAGAATGTCCGCACCGACCTCCTCGGCCATTTCGGCCCCCATCGCCATCCGCTCCGGCCGGCCACCAAAGATCTGAACGGCAAACGGCCGCTCTTCCTCGTCGAACCGCATCTGCCGCTTTGATTTCGGATTTCCGCGGGTCAGACCCTCGACCGAAATGAACTCAGAGACGACGAGCCCAACGCCGCCGCGCCGCTTTATCAGCCGCCGAAAGACGTAGTCCGTCACGCCCGCCATCGGCGAAAGGATAAGCGGCGGGTCGATCGCAATGTCTCTGACAAAAAAGGGCTTCATTGCCTGCGGTCGGCGATTTCTCAGCCGAATCTATGAATATACCGAATTTCGGGCGGCTTTTCATTATTCAGCGTCCCGGAATAGAAAAAGCCGGCCATGAACTCAGGCCGGCTGATTGGCTTGTTTGCGGAATCGGGCTACTTAAGCACCGTCCGATCGCGGGCGGTCGAGATCATGTTGTTCCATTCGGCTCCGACCGCAGTGCGGTAAAGCCGGATCTCAAAGACCTGAGAGATACGCTCATTGCCGCCGACGTCATTTGTTCGTTCCCGATAGACGGCCGTCACATTGAACGAAACCGAGTTCGGGTTATGCCAAACGAAATTAGGCGTCTCGGAAAGCCCGATCGATTCCACCGTGCCGATCACACGGTTATACCGATAATTCCCCATGAATTTCTCAAGCCCAAATTTTTCGATCAATGCGTTCACATCCGCATTCGTCGGGTTCGGTATGCCTTCATATTCGTTCGAGGTGATAAAGGTCCGCCAGAATGTGTAGCGGCTGCCGACGATATCATAGGAAGCGGTCCCGGTGACTATCACGTTCACCTTTGGATCATCCGTTCGAACCTTGGCGGTGAAGTTCCGCGACCAAATATATTTGCTGTAGGTCGAACTCCATTCCCGTTTGCCCGGGCCGCGGAATGTTACCGAAATGGTCTTCGGCCCGGAGATGTCGCGCTTGATCTGCGCATCGGTCGGCTGTGCGTTGGCCTCAGCCGAAAACGCCGCAAATGCAAAAAGAATTGCCAGAACGCTAATTACAGGTCTTACAAATTTCACTCTTTCCTCCTTGTTTTTCTACGGTTGTTTCTTCTTTTTCCCGATGACCAGCAGTACGACACCGATCACCAAGACAAAGAAGGAGACTATAAGCACCAGCACGCCGGGGATTATCCCGAGTGCTGCCTCTTCCCAATTCACTCGCCCGCTCGTAAGTTCCGGCAGAAGAGCCGAGACCACGGCAACGCCGAACCCGAGCAAGACACCAAGTACACCTAGAACGATGACGACCTTTGCGAGCATACGATTTTTCCTCCGAAAACCGGGATCGAACGGGGCTTGCCCATGAACGGGGAGACAGGAAAATAATACCACAAACCGCCATTTTCGCCTGCTTTTCCCGCACATGAACGGGAGCCGGAAGATTTAACATCCCGGCGATTGTTTCCATAACCATAGAGGCATATAATCGCGCGGATTACAAAACTGTTAACGGTCGCCGACGCCGAAGAATGCCGGCAAAGAAATTTACACGATCGATCCGACCGGGCGGCTTTCCTGCATCCCGGCCGCTTCGCGAGGACAACAAATGATCACAATCAGACGAACACTTTCGATTATTTTTCTCGCGGCCTGCCTCACAATAACGGCCCTCGCTCAATCACAAGCAACCACCGGTACGATCCAAGGTACCGTCCTTGACCCGAATGGCGCTGCAGTTCCCGGCGCCGTCATCACGCTCAAGAATTCAGCCACCGGGTTCGAACGCTCGGTCAATTCGAATTCGGACGGGTTTTTCACTGCCCCGCTGCTTCCGCTCGGCCGATATCAGGTGGCCACGAGTGCGAGTGGATTCGGCCGTTCGATCCTTGAGAACGTCGAGGTAAATATCGGCCAGACCCTTAACCTCCGCATCGAACTCAAGGTCGGGCAGACCGAGGAAACTGTCGATGTTTCCGCCGAGTCTGAAAGCGTCGAGATCGCCCGGACGGAACTTTCGACCCAGCTCAATCAGCGTTCGGTCGAAAATCTCCCGATCAACCGCCGCGATTTTTCGCGGTTTGCTTTGCTTACACCGGGCGTTTCGATCGTTCAGGGCCCGGACGGTGACGAGATCACCATCAATGGACAGAAAGGCATTCAAAACAACGTCTCGATCGACGGTTCGGACGCAAATAACCCGTTCTTTGGCGAGCAGCGTGGCGGACAGCGGCCGGCGTTCACGATCAGCCTTGAATCGGTCAAAGAATTTCAGGTAGTTCCGGTCGGCGCCTCGGCCGAATTCGGGCGAAGCTCGGGCGGCTTCATCAACGTTGTGACGAAGTCCGGAACCAACGAAGTTTCCGGTGCGGCATTCCTGTTCTTCCGCAACCAGAACCTTTCAAGCCAGAATCCGGATGCCGTCGATGCCGGGCTGCCGGTCGAGGATTTCACCAACTACCAGTTTGGCGGCAACATCGGCGGGCCGATCAAGCGCGACAAGGCGTTCTTCTTCGTCGCCTATGAACGCAACGATGGCGAGAGCAGCAAGCCGAATTTCATCGATCCGTTGTTGGTCAATATCTTCGCGACGCGGTTCAACTCGCCCGGCGAGCAGGGCATAATCAACCGCTCGAATGATGCTGACGTGCTTCTCGGCAAGGTCGATATCAACGTTAACAGCAAGAATCTCTTGACGCTGCGGCACAACTACAGCCGGGCTGAACAGATAAACGGTACCTTTGACGTCCCGACCTGGGGAACCTCGGCAAACGGACGCGAGACGAACAATTCGAATTCGTTCATTGCTCAGCTCGTAACGACGATCAGCCCGACGCTGCTCAACGAATTTCGCTTCCAGTGGGCAAAAGAGGAACGTCCGCGTTTCTACGATGGGCCGGACCTGCCCGACACAACCATAGGCACCTTTGACGGATCGATCTCGTACCGCTTCGGCCGTCCGTTCTTCCTGCCGGTTCCGTCAGACGACGTCCGGCTTCAGTTCACCGACAACTTCACAGTCGTTCGCGGCAACCACGCGATAAAGTTCGGATTTGACCTGAACCGTACCCGCGTTTCGCAGACCTTTATCGGATTTGCCCGCGGACGTTATATCTTCGCCGCTCCGACGATCGAGGACGCGATCGACGGATTTGTGGACTACATTGACGGTATCAGCCCGGCGGCTCTTCAGCTTTATCTTCAGTTTGCCCCGATCGGCAACCGCACGGTCGAGGAAGCCGGCACTCAGGCTTACACGACGATCGAGCCCGGCCTTTACATCCAGGACAACTGGCAGGTCAGGCGAAACCTGACGCTCAATCTTGGATTCCGCTGGGAAGCTCAGTATCAGCCCGATCCGATCAACAATGTGTCGGATACTCGTTACGGGCAGTTCGTCAACGATCCTCGTTTCCCGTCCGATGGCTCGATCCCGGACTTCACGGACGGCTTCGCACCGCGTGTAGCTATCGCTTGGTCGCCGGGCGATGACGGCAAGACGGCGATCCGGCTTGGCGCCGGCATCTATTACGCCCGCATTCCGGGCTTGGTCGTGGCGGGCCCGCGAAACACGGATGGTGCGATCGCCGGAAACATCTTCTTTGCGAATTTCCTGTGTACCGGCGGATCATCGGCACCGGCCGGGGGCTTAAATGGCTGTCCCGTTTATCCCGGAATAGTCCCGACTGCAGGGTTTACTCCTTTCAATCCCGGCGTTGCCGTTTTTGAACGCAATTTCAAGAATCCGCGGACCGTTCAATACAGTGCAAGCATCGAACGCGAGGTTTACGCGAACACGTCGATCCTCGTTGCTTACAACCTCGCGAAATCGACCCGGCTTACGCGGTTCGTCAATCGCAATGACCCGCGGCTCTATAATGGCGTTGCGATATTCGAACGGCCGGATGGTTCGGGCGTTGGCGAGATCCGCTCAACGGAAAGCTCGGCAAAGTCGCTTTATCAGGGCGTTACCTTTACCTTCAACAAGCGGTTCTCGAACAGATGGCAGTTCCAGGCGAACTACCTTCTTTCGTTCGATAAATCGGACGACGACAACGAACGCGACCCGTTCACATTCCGCTACGCCGACCCGCGTGACTTTGGGCCGGAGTATAATTGGTCCGACCGCGATCAGCGGCACAGGTTCAATGCCTTCGCGACGTTCCTGTTGCCGTATGAGATCAATCTCTCGCCGATCGTTCAGTATCGCTCCGCACAGCCGACCTCGGTGGTCAACCGCGGAACGTTTCCGAACATCATCGAGAGAAACACGCTCCGGCTCGACAACGAGTTCTTTACGTTCGACATCCGAGCGTCGAAGGCATTCAAGTTCGGTGAACGGTTCGAGCTCGAGGGCATCTTCGAAGCCTTCAACCTGTTCAACAACCGCAATCAGCGGAGCCTCCCGCGGCCGCTGACATTCAACTTTGACGGAACTGTCACGGCCGGCTTCGGCGAACCGCGGCAGGTACAACTCGGGGCTCGGTTCAAGTTTTAGTGAACCGATCGTGAAAAATAAAGGCTCGGCCCAATTTAGGACCGAGCCTTTTACTTTTTCCTTAAGCGATCTTATTTTGCCTGCGTCAGCACAACTCCCGTTGCGTCGAACGAGACCTCGGTAACGGTACCATCGGCGTTCCGCTTCTCGAAGACCGCACCGTCGTCGTTGATCAGGTGATCGACCTGTTCTTTGCTGAGCACCTTCGTCTTGAAAACGCCCTGGGCCTTGACCTTCATTCCGGCCGCGTTGAGCGGGATGAAGAACGCATGGTCGCCAAAGGTAACGCGAACGGATTTACCGCCTTCCTTATCGGCCATCTCCATCCAGCAGCCTTCCTTCTTGCACGAACGGACGATCACGCCCTCGACCTGTACGGTCTTGTCGGCATATTTCGCCGGATCGGCAAATGCCTTTTCGACCTTGGCCTTGGATACGCCCTTTGCCAATGCCTGACCGCGATAGATCGTCTCGCCCTTCTTGAGCTCGACCGGCTTGTTCTGCTCGTTCTTTGCGACCGGTTCGCCCTTGCTGTTCATTTCTTGAGCCATGCCCACCGCGGCGAAAACCGCAACCGCCATCAAGGTTCCAATTACTCGTTTCATAATTTCTCCGTATTATTTTCTCTCGTAAACTACTTTCCCATCGACGATGGTCATCGCGACCACCGCACCGCTCTTTTGCAGGCCGGTTGTTGCAAAGATATTTTGCGACAAAATCACGATATCCGCCAACATGCCGGGCAAAAGTTTTCCCTTTTCCGTTTCGGTGTGCTCCGCGTACGCGGCTCCAAAAGTATATCCGCGGACCGAATCGACCAATGAAAAGCCGCCCGATGTTCCTGAAAAATTAAGCCCCAGGAGCGGGTCGAATGCGGTCATCGGGGCGTCAGACCCGAGAGCTGCGGACGCTCCATTAACTACAAGATCCTTGTAATACCCGGAGACGTAACCCGCACCTCGTCCGAAGAGATGCGGCTGGATCGAGGCGATAACCCCGAGTTCTCCCAACCGCCGCAGATCGCGTGCGAGTATCCTCTCGGCATGCTCGATGCGGAACCTTCGGTCGCTCTTCCCGTTCGCCCTGACCGCCTGCTCAAAGATATCAAGCACTATCGAATTCGGCTTTGCCCCGATCGCATGAACGGCAACCTGCCAGCCCGCTTTGTCCGCGGCGAGAACCTGTTCGCGAAGCCGCGGCGTCCATTCGTCATCGCCATCGTGAAAGCCCTTTAGGCAGCCGGTACGCACCATTTTTTCGGGTGCCTCGCGGAGCGGCGTGGTTTGCTTGGCAAACCAATTCGAGAGCGACGAACAGTCATAAACTCTCGTTTTCAGCTTCCCTGCTGCGGCAAGTTCGCGATAGACATCTGCCCGGGCATCCGAATCCGTATCCTGAACGCTTGTGATGCCGTAGCTCGCGGCGTAGTTTGATGCTGTCTCGGCTATCTCGGCCCAACGGCGAATATGATCCGTCGGAACAACACGCGCGATGCGTGCGAGTTCGATCTCACGAACGGTCACGCTATCGTTCGCATCAGCAAGCCCCGAAAACCTTCTCGCGGCCGAATTCGCTATCGCTTCGGATGGGTCAGCGGCATAAATGAAAAGCGGATTATCCGGAGCAATGCGTTCGATCTCCGCGGCCTTGAGCCCCGCTATCAGCTCTTTACTCGCCCCGCTTCCGAGTATCCACCGGCCCTTCGGGAGAAAACGGACGTAGAACTTAAGCTGTTCGTAGAACTCCTCAGGCCGCTGCAGTTCTCTTGCATTGAGCGATGAGAACTTGTTGCCGATGGCCATGAAATGGACGTGCGAGTCGTTGAACCCTGGCATTACCAACTTGCCGCCGGCATCGATCAACTGTGTTCCCTCGCCGATAAGCTTGCGAGCTTCGGCATCGCTCCCGACGAAAATGATGCGGTTTCCTTTGACCGCTAAAGCTCCTGCCCTCGGTTCTTCGCGGTCAAGCGTGCGGACGTCAGCATTGATGATAACGAGATCGGCCACCCCGCCTTGAGCAGCGACAGGGCAACCGAAAAAGAGAGAGAGCAAGATCGCGGCGAAAAGCCTCACTTCGCTTCGTAAACCAACTTACCATTGACGACGGTCTTCATCACCCTCACGTTCCAGATCTTGACAGGGTCAATGGTAAATATATCTTCTGAGAGCACAACGAAATCGGCCAGCTTTCCGACCGCGAGCGTGCCCTTGATGTGGTCCTGAAACTCGCCGTATGCCGAGCCCCAGGTGAACGCCCGAACGGTCTCCTCGACCGATATTTTCTGCTCGGGTATCCAGCCGTTCGGGTTTTTGTCGTCGAGCGTGCGGCGCGTAACGGCGCCATAAACGCCCCAAATAGGATTCAGCGGAGCTACCGGCGAATCGGAACCAAAGGCAAGAACGCCGCCGGTGTCTAGTATCGTCCGGAACGCATATGTGCCCTTGAGCCGCTCTCCATCGAGCCGTTTCCACGCCCAGCGGCCGTCATCGATGATGTGAAACGGCTGCATCGAGGCGACGACCTTTTGCCTGCCGAACCTCTTGATGTCGTCGAGCCTGAGGTGCTGTGCGTGCTCGATGCGGAACCTTCGGTCGCGGACGCCATTTGCTTGCTCGGTCTTTGCAAAAATGTCGAGAACTTCGGCGTTTGCCCGGTCGCCGATAGCGTGGATGTTAATCTGAAGCCCGGCGGCATCCGCCTTTTGCACCGTCTCCGGCATCGTCGCCATTTCATCGCTCGCAAGGCCGAACGACGTCGGAGCATCGAGATAGGTCTGGAAGAACCACGCCGTTGTCGAACCGAGGCTGCCGTCCGAATAACCCTTCAAACAGCCGACGCGAAGCCAAGGGTCGCCGAACGCGAAACGAACACCGGTCCGCTCCCAACGGCGATAATCCGAGACCGGCGAACAGCCATAGATGCGGGTCTTAAGCGTGCCGCGGCGAAGAAGCTCCTGATAAACGCCAACGTCCGTCCCGGCCGAAACATCGGTCACGCTCGTAACGCCGAGCGACGCGGCGTGCTCGGTCGCTGCCTGTGCGGCCTCGAGCCGCTCTTCCCAAATCGGAGCCGGGATGACCTTGTTGACATACGCCATCGCCGCATCCTTCAGAACGCCCGTCGGATTGCCGTTCGCATCGCGGACGATCTCACCGCCCTCAACATCCTTCGTATCTTTGTTGACACCGGCGAGCCGCATCGCAAGGCTGTTCGCCAGTGCCATGTGGCCGTCAAGCCGGTCAATGAAAACCGGATTATCGGGCGTTACGGCGTCGATCATCGCCGCAGTCGGCAGGTTGTTGGGCGTCCAGTTCTCGTGGTCCCACTTTCCGCCGAGTATCCAACGACCCTTTGGCAGCTTTGCGGCAAAGTTCTTGATCCGCTCGGTGAACTCCTGCGGCGTTTTCGCGTCGCGAAGATCGACCGAGGAAAGCTGCTGCCCGGTCTCAAGAAAATGCACGTGAGCATCGTTAAAACCCGGAATGATCAGCCGTCCGCCGGCGTCCATCTGCCGCGTGTTTGGGCCGATCAATTCCCGAACCTCGGCCTCGCTGCCGATCGCGATGATCTTGCCTTCAGAGATGGCCATAGCGCGTGCCCGCGGCTGTTTCGGGTCCATCGTGTGGATATTGGCGTTGAGAACGACAATGTCGGCCTTGAAGCCGCGGCTCGCGGCCGCTCCGCTGCCCTGGGCGAACATGGCTGTGTTCAATGCGGCGGCGACCAGAAGCACGAGTGCTCTTCGTGAAAACGGGATAACGGTTCTGTGCAACATATTGTCGATGAGTGTAATCTGAGTGTGTTGACGAGTATATCAGTGAAGGAAAAGTATATCCACATTCTCGGCATCGTGCTGACGCTCGGCTACGGCGGGCTGGTCGCGTTCCTGTACGCCGCCGAGCCGCGGTCGCTTGAGGAATTTACGACCAAGGCTCGGTCCGCGGTCGAGAACATCGCGACCAAGGGAACGGTCGTCATCGGTACTTATGAAGTCGATGCCGCGAAATTCAATGAAGGCCTAACGGCTTTCCGCGAGGATCGCTTCCCGGCGGCACGTGACGCTTTTGAGCGTGCCGATCCCGAGAAGCGCGACGCCCGGACACAGTTCTACATCGCGTACAGTTTCTATCGGCAAGGATGGGGACGCGTTTCGAATGACGATGCACTTTTTAAGCTTGGCGTCGAAGCGGCGGAGCGCGTCCGGACGCTTGATCCGGACTTTCGCACCGACGACCCGGGCCTTCAGCTCAAAACGCCGGTCGAGCTTCGGACCGAACTCGAAGAAGGGCTAGCCGTAACGGCGGACGACTTCAACCCGCTTCGTGTCTTTCGCGAACGCAAATAAAACGACGAATGGCAAAGCTCAAAGAACGCGAACTTGAAACGCCGGTTTCGCCGGATGAAGATACGGTCGAAATACCGGTGTCGAACGACCTGCCGGCGGTCCGCGAAGCCCTTGCGGCCAAACAACTCGCCCGCGGGCGTGCACTTCGTACATATGTTTACCTGCCGCTGATCTTCCTGACGGTCGCGTTGCTCGGCGGCCTGCGGCTAAGCGGAACCGACGGCTCGCTAATATTCGTCCGTCCGGCACTCATCTGCCTGATCTTCGCCGCGATCCTTGTCCTGCTCTTCTTTCGAGCCGGGATGCTGCGGCTTGAAGGCTGGTTCAGCGAACAGATGACCGGCACGCAAACGGTCGCGAACGGGCTCGTGCTCGCCTCGCTTTTCGCGGCGGCGACGCAGATATTCAACTCGCTGATCCCCGAACAGGGCTTGCCGTTTTGGATCATCAGCTTCTGCTTTCTATGGGTTCTTTGGAACAATCTTTTTGCCGAGTTTGACCCAAAGCGGCTCTTGAAGAGCCTCGGTGCGATGTTTGGCCTCGCATTTGTCACCAAGTATATGGTGCTTGCGAATCTGACCGCTCCGGGCGGGCGAAGTTGGTTGCGGTCGTTGATCGAGAACCCGGCACAGGAAGCCGCAACCTGGCTGCTCGACCTGCCTCGATTTTCAGCCGGTACCGGTTACATTCAGTTTTTCGCCGTACTTATGTTTCTGCTGGGGCTATTTCTAACGCCTTCAGCCACAAGTAAAGACCGATGAAGTATCTTGCATTCATTCTTGTATTTTTCTTTGCATTCACGGCAGTTAATGCCCAGTCGCCCTCGCGGACGCTCAAAAATGCCGAAAAAGCACTCGGCGGCTCAAAAGAGCTTAAAAGATTGACGTCTTGGCAGCTTTCGGGGACGATCCGCCGCGTGCAGGACGGGGCCACCGGCCGTTTTGTTATGCAGGCCGCAAAGCCGAACCTTTACAATCTTTCGTACGACCTCAACGGCTTTGAATACGAATGGGGCTACAACGGCCGCTCGGGTTGGTCGCGTGATTCGCGTGAAGGGCTTCGGACGCTGACCGGCGATGAGAGTATCGACTTCCAGGCCGAGGCGAACTACCGTGCAAACTTTTGGCTCAACGCGAAACAGCAGCGTTCGAAGATAGTTTCGGCCGGGCCTTCGGCGGTGAACATCTCGACCGCGAAAGGGTCCGGGATCAAGATCGCCTTCGACCCCGCGACCGGGCTTCGGCTCCGCGAGGAATACTTGATCGGCGAAACCCAGCGGACCTTCGAATACGCTGGCCACGAAAAGGCCGGGGCCGTGATGCTTCCCCGCTCGATCAAGATGCAGATCGGCGACGAGACGTTCGAACTTGCGGTCGAGGACGCTGCGGTAAACCGGCAGATCGCGAAGGCAGAGTTCGATTTTCCGCAGGCGTCGGGCGAGCCGCTCCCGGACATCCCGGCACTGCTTGCCGAGCTTCAGGCCAATGAGGATAAGGTCGAGAACATCCTCGACACTTATTCCTATGTTCAGAAAAGCATCCGCCGCGAACTCGGCAAGGACGGCATTCTCCGCGAGGTCGGTTCGGAGACCTACCAGCTTTCGTTCTACAAGGGTAATCGCATCCGGCGGCTGATCGAAAAGAACGGCAAGCCGCTTTCGGAAAAGGACCAGCGTGACGAGGACCGCGAGGTCGAGAAGCGGGTCGAAGAGATCGAGAAAGAGATCGCCAAGCAGGAGCGTCGGTCAAACTCCGGCCCGCCTTCAGAGAACGGCCAGCGGGTTTCTATCGCCGAGGTGCTGCGGGCTTCGCGGCTCGTCAATCCGCGTCGCGAGCGGTTCCGCGGCCGTGATGTGATCGTTTTCGACTTCGAGCCGAACCCGAATTTTGACTACAAGAACGCCAAGAGCATGTTGAAGTTTTTTGGGAAAACGGCCGGCGTGATGTGGATAGATGAAAAAGACAAACAGGTCGCAAGGCTTGAGGCGTTTCTCGCCGATAGCTTCAAGATCGGCGGCGGTTTACTTGCGAAGCTTCGCAAGGGAGCGTCGTTCACGCTAGAGCAGGAACGCGTCAACAACGAGATCTGGCTGCCCTCGGTCGCTGATATTAACCTCTCGGTACGCGTTCTATTGGTCCGCGGCGTCAATGTGAATCAGGTCGTGCGGTCTTATGATTATCAGAAGTTCGAGACCGAGGTGAAGGACGCTCGTGTCGGCACTGAGAATTAGCGGTTGATGCGGAGCGTCAGGCTTTCGCCGTTCCGCTTGACACTGATCGTGCGGATCTCTGAGCCCGAAGCAAATCGCGTTTCGGGCTCGATCTTTTTGCCGTCAAGCGATTCGACCACATCTCCCACACGAACGCCGGCCCGGGCCGCGGCTCCCGATGCTTCGGCATTACTGACCAGAAATCCATCCGCCTGAAAATTGCCCTTAAGTCCCATCAGCGAGAGCACCTCGCTCGAATCGACCTGTCCGCCGCCCTCAAACCCTGGAGGACGCATATCAGGCACCGAAACATTTGAGTTCACCGGCCGATCCGGATTTGAAGTAACCGGGCTGCCGGCTCGATCGACCGAACCGCCGTCATTGATCTGCGCAGGCGTTTGAGGCCGCCGTTCGGGCCGTCTTTGCGGCGAAGCAACGCGCTCGGTGACAAGGTCATTCGGAGCGGGAGTATCTTCATTCACGGTCGAGGCAACCTCGGTCGGTTCGGGAAGTTGGACCGATGGTTCAGGTACACGATTCGACGCGGGAGCCGGAGTTGAAGCCTCCGCGATCGGCGGCACATCCGTCACATCAGCCGAGCTCAGGACACCAAGATAAAGCACCGCGCCAAGGGCGACCAGAAAGACCGCCGCAAATGCCGGGACAAATATCCGCCAGCCCGAACCGGACGGCTGCTTGCGGGCTGCTATCCGGCCGCGGACCTTGTGGTTAAAATCCGTCGGAGCAGCGGCCCTTGGCATCGCACCGAGAGCCTCGGCAACGTGCCGGTCTTCCGCATTCAGTTCTTCAAGTTCGTTGGTCATTTCAACCCCAAGATCTCTTTGTCGAGCTTTTCTCTCAGCATTCCTCGCGCCCGGTTTATCCGTGATTTCGTCGTTCCAAGCTCGATCTCAAGCACCTGCGATATCTCGTCGTAGCTCATTTCCTCGATATCCCGCAGGATTATCGGGACGCGATACTTCTCGGGCAGCGTCGCGATCGCCTTGGCAATGGCGGCCGAGCGTTGGTCGTC
>CAZGLZ010000069.1:0-20312 GCA_964526245.1 uncultured Chloracidobacterium sp.
GGCGACAAGGTCGTGGCGGGGGACTACGACGGTGACGGTCGCGCCGATGCTGCGATCTTTCGCGAAGGCCAGTGGTGGATGATCCGGAGCGGTACAAATACAGTCGATGTCCGCAGCTTTGGAACGGCAGGCGACTTGCCGGTTCCGGCCGACTTCGATGGCGACGGTAAGGCCGATCTTGCGGTCTTCCGGCCCTCGACCGGCTTTTGGTATCGGCTCTTCAGCTCGAATGGCAGCTTTACCGGAGCACCTTTCGGGCAGGCCGGCGACGTGCCGATGCCCGGCGACTACAGCGGCGACGGCAAGGCAGACCTCTCGGTCTTCCGGCCCGAAGGCGGCGTTTGGTATAGGCTTAACAGCGGTAACGGTAACGTTGTAATTACTCAGTTCGGAATGCTTGGCGACAAGCCCGTCTCGGGTGATTTCGATGGCGACGGCCGGCTTGACCTCGCCGTCTGGCGGCCGGCGACGGGTGCATGGTATGTACTCCGAAGCAGCAACGGGTCGTTCTATGCGGCAACGTTCGGCATTGCCGGCGACGTTCCCGCACCGGCCGATTTCGACGGCGACGGCAAGACCGACATCGCCGTCTATCGTCCGGCGGACGGTATCTGGCACCGGCTCAACAGCTCGACCGGTTCATACAACGCGTTCCAATTCGGGCTGCCGACAGACGTTCCGGTTCAGGCAAGATAGATCCCTCCATCCTCCAAAGGAAACACGGGCGGCCCGAAAAGCCGCCCCTTTTTATTGCACTCGGTTCAGAACAACGATGTCGCTTGTGTTCTGGGTGGTCGAGATCAGCAGTTCTTCGCCGTCGGGCGACCAGTCGAACCACGTTCCGGTCCCGGTCCCGAGTCCGCGGATCTCCTTTGCCGGGCCGCCGTCCACTGGCAGAAGCAGAAGGCCGATCCGAGCTCCTTCCGAGAAGAGTTGGCCGATGAATTCCCCATTCGGATGCCAGGCCATTCGCCGGCTTTCGACCGAGCGAGGAAACTCGATCTTACATTCGATCTCGCCGCCGCCGCTCGGCACAAGCCCGATCTTCCATAGCCCGTCTGCGTTGGTGTCCATGAAATAGAATGCGACCGTTTCGCCATCGGGCGAGACGATCGGAAACTTTGCGTAGCCCCGGTAAAGCTCGGACGTCGTTCGCCCGGAAAAAGAAAAACGCATTGCCCTCAGTACGCGATCATTAAGCCCGCTTTGAAAATAGACGTGCTCGCCGTCGGGCGAAAATCGCGGAAACAATTCGTCATCGGCATCGGTCAGGTTGCGCATATTCTTGCCGTCGGCGTCTGTTATCCGAAGCCGATAGCGGCCCTGCTCCGAGGCTCCAAAGACGATCGATCCGTCCCGCGGCGAGACCGAAATTCCGAAGGCGAGGTTCGCTCCTGCGGTCAGCTGCGTCCGCTCGGAGCCGTCCCGATCCATCCGCCAGATCTCACGCTTTCCGCTTGAGCTCGAGCTATAGATGATCCGCCCTTCGCTGGCATAAGCGACCGTGTCGATGTAGCCCGTTTCTTTGAGCAATTGCCTCGGGGTAAGCGTGTCAGCTTTCGTGTCGAACCTTGCAGCTGCGATCTCCGAGATCGGGTTTCGCTGAACGCTAACCATTTTTCCGCCGGCAGCTGCTAGCCAGGAGTACGAACTCAGGTCGTTGGTCAAGCGGACCGTCTGTCCGGTAGCGGTCGAGATGGACCAGATCTGACCGGCGTAAGGTTCGAGGGTGTAGGCGACAAAGGCAACGGTTCCGCTATCGAGCCAAGAGACGTGGTCGATCATGTCCCAACCGCCGCCCGGAAGCCGCCGTTCGCTTCCGTTGACCGGGTCGATGATGACGATGAAACTCTCGGAACGCTCGCCCTTCTCAACGACGGCGGCGGCGATCGTTCCACCATCGGGCGACCAAGCAACGGAGTTTACGCTGAAGTTCGGGAAGGACCTTTCGCCATCGTTTCCGGCGGAGATCAACCGCTTGTCCGACCCGTCGGGGCCGGAGACGTAAAGGTGCGTCTGGCGGAGCGACGAGCGGGATTCCGTAAAGGCGATCCGGTCGCCTGTCGGAGCGAAACTCACGGCTCCGCCGGTCGCGATATTTGCGATCTCCTCTTCTGCCCCACCAAGCAGCGGAAGCCGGATCAGCCGCGGGTTAACGCGATTCTCGGCAAATGTCGTGGCATAGATATACCGTCCGTCGGGCGAGACGGCGAGCCCGATGAAGTTAATGTCATCGGGCTGCCGGATCATCTGCTGACCGCCGGTTTCGATGTCGCGCAGCCAGAGGCTCTCGCCGCCCGGTTCAAGCCGGCTGAAAACCGCGATCGTTCCATCGGGCGTGACCGTTGCAACGCCGACGTCCGCGAACGCCGTTAGCCGCTGGAGCCTCAGCGGCTGTTGCGTACCGGAGCTGATCCAGCCGAAACGCTCTGCGAGGAGCATCGCACCGACCCCCGCGATCAGAAGTGCAGCAGTCGCGATGGCAGCGATCGGCCCCCAGCGATAGCCCCAGCCGAGGTTCGTATTTCCCGAAGCTGCCGGCAGTGCCAATTGCCCTCCCGGAATTGTCGCGTCATCATCCTCAACGATCTCCTCGATCGTCTCTTCGTGGCGGACGATCCTCGTGACCTCCTTTCGTTCGATCACGACCTCAGGAACTTCGATCTCGGTCACTTCCGCGCGGAACGTGTAGCCCTTGCCGGGGATCGTGGCGATGAATCGCGGGTTGGCCGTTGAATCGCCGAGCGCACGGCGAAGTGCGGAGATCTGTACGGTCAGGTTGTTCTCTTCGACGAACTGGTCCGGCCAGACAAGGTCAAGAAGTTCGTTCTTAGTAAGAATCTTGCCGCGGTTTGCGACAAGGATGGAAAGCAGATCGAAGGACTTTGCCTTGAGATCAATGGCATTGCCCTCCCGGGTTAGCGAACGTCGGGCGCAGTCGAGCTCAAATTCACCGAAACGAAATCGTTTGTCCCCAAGCGGTTCCATGCCGTTTAGCCAGATTTAGGAAAATTTAGCCGAAAAATTAAGGACGCAGGCTCTCCCCAAAGTCAATACTTGCCCGAACACATGTAGCTATCGCGTAGCGAGGCCTAACTCTTCAAGCCCGCAAAGAATAGCAGAAAAAGACAGGCTGGGACAACAGATTTGCATTCGGGCAGTCGGTGAAATGCGAGCCCCCTAAGCGTGGAAAACAATTACAGGGAGAAATATGAAATACGGAGCAAGAGCATTTTTGGTTATTACTTTGCTGGCAGGTGCGACCGCATTCGGCCAGACGACCGAATTCACTTATCAGGGCCGGATAAGCGACAACGGTTCACCGGCGAACGGACTCTACGATATTCGGTTCAGGCTTTTCGCCACAGCGACTCCGGCGGGAATTCCGCTTGGGAACAATGAGCGGACCAATGTGGCCGTAGTTGACGGCGTTTTTACCGTAACGCTCGATTTCGGCCCGAATGCCTTCAACGGCAACGATCGCTATCTTGAGATCGGAATCCGGCCGGCCGGCGGCACGACCTACACCGTGCTTTCACCGCTGCCGAAGATCACATCGGTACCCTATGCCCTCAGGAGCCAGAATGCCGCGAACGCGTCCGACGCCTCGCAGCTCGGCGGCGTCGCAGCGAACCAATACGTGCAGACGACCGATCCGCGGCTTTCCGATGACCGCAATCCGACACCAAACAGCCCGAACTATATCCGCAACTCACAGACCCAACAGGCGAACTCGAACTTCGCCATCAGCGGCACCGGCAGCATCGGTGGAGCGGCGAACGTCGGCGGCAATCTGAATGTGAACGGCAACGGTCTCTTTCTAGGTGACGTGACCGTCCTCGGAGCATTGAACACCAACGGCGGTGACGCGAGCTACGTCCAGAACCGGACAACGCTGCAGCCCGGTACGACGAATTTCAACATCAATGGAAACGGCATACTCGGCGGTAACCTGCGGGCAGCAAATGTGAATGCGACCTCGGCGTTTCAACTGAACAGCACTCGAGTTTTCCACGCGACCGGAGCCGGGAACCTCTTCGCGGGATACGGTGCCGGCGACAACAACACCGCAAGCAACAATACGTTTCTTGGCACATTTGCCGGTGTTGCGAACACCTCCGGAACCGACAATACGTTCGTCGGCCGAAATTCGGGAAACCTGAACACAACAGGCCGGGACAACACCTTCGTCGGTGAACAGGCCGGCGAGGGAAGCACGACCGGTTCGTTCAACTCATTCTTCGGGGCGGGTGCCGGCAACGCGAACCAGAACGGCTCTTACAACTCGCTCTTTGGCTACCAGGCGGGAGTGACCAATCGCGGTTTCGATAACTCATTTTTTGGGGCGGGAGCGGGATCGGGAAACACCACCGGCGGGCTGAACTCGTTCTTTGGGCGGAATGCGGGCATCTCAAACACGACCGCCGGTGAGAACTCCTTCTTCGGAGCATTTGCTGGGCAGGCAAACACGATCGGGACAGACAATTCGTTCTTTGGGGCCGGGGCTGGTTTTGCCAATACCTCCGGGATCGACAATTCGTATTTCGGTCGCGGAGCGGGACAGGTCAGCACAACTGCCTCCCAGAATGCTTTCTTTGGGGCCGCGGCCGGCGGCGACAACACGACCGGAGCGAGCAACTCCTTCTTTGGCCGGGCGGCCGGCGGAGGCAATACGACAGGTGATTCAAACGTCTTTGTGGGCAAATTGGCCGGTGCGAACAATACCTCCGGCAGCAACAATACTGCGATCGGTGCGGACAGCGGCTTTTTCAGCGGCGACTTCCAGTATGCGACAGCCATCGGAGCCGGCGCCGAAGCCGTAACCTCGAATTCCGTTTCGATCGGCCGCCGCAACGGCCAGGACACGGTCCGGATCGAGGGTTTGCTGAGACTCGGGACGCCCTGGAGCGGCGGTTCCGTCTTTATGTGCCGTGATGATACGTTCGGGTACATCGGAACCTGCGGTTCGAGCCTTCGCTTCAAGCATGATGTTGCAGATCTCAAGTCAGGCCTTGATGTCGTTCGTCGGCTACGGCCTGTGACCTTCCGGTGGAACTCGTCCGGCACAATGGATCTTGGCTTCGTCGCCGAAGAGGTCAATGCCGTCGATCCGATGCTTGCGACGTTTGACAAGGACGGCCAGGTCGAGGGCGTCAAATATCCGCAAATGACCTCGCTGCTGGTTAATGCCGTCAAGGAACAGCAGGCGGAGATCGAAAGCCTTCGCGAACAGGTCAGAGCACAGCGGGCCGAACTTGCAGCTTTGAAGGCACTCGTTTGTGCGTCGAACCCGGGGGCCGCGGCCTGCAAGGAGAAGAAATGAGGGTCGCATTTCATCGCTTTGCCGTGGCATTCTTGTTCGCGTCGGTCGCCGCTGCTCAATCCGGCGGCCCGTATCAACTCGATAAGCTGACGGTTTCCAGCGGCGGCGGCACACAGGGCGGCGGCAATTTTGTCGTTCAGGGTTCCGCCGGACAGCCGGGCGTCGGCCAAAGGGCATACGGCGGGAGTTACGGTTTCTCTGGCGGCTTTTGGGCGAACCTGATCGCACCGACATCCGCTTCTGTCCGGATCTCGGGCCGTGTGCGGTCGGCCGACGGTACTGGAATCAGTAACGTCAGCGTAACGCTTTCGGACCTCGGCGGAACGACGCTTCGAACGGCATCCTCAAGCTTCGGCTATTTTAGTTTCGAGGGCGTCTCGGCCGGCGAGGCATACGTTATCACGGTCGCGAGCCGTAAATTCGACTTTGTAGAACCGAGCCGTGTCGTCGTTGCGAACGAGGACCTGACAGACATCGATTTCACAGCCGAGCCGGAGTTGTAGAGGGCCCGACAATTCCGGCCGAAGGAGCAGAAAAAATTGCGAACAATAATTAAACGTCGGTCGGTGGTTGTTATAACATCCGAGGTGACCACAACCATCGCCCATCGAGGGTCGGACGCGACTGAACGACGCGAACCAACACCGGGTGCGATCGAAGCCGAATCCGATAGGCTGCTTCTGACGGCCGGTTTTGCTGAGGCACCCGAGGACAACACGGATGAGGACGGGGATTGACGATCGGCTAGGTTTGCATTTTCAAGAGGTGCCATCCTGAATTCGTGCGGTCGGCTTCAGTTACGGATGAGAACGCTATAGGCACGGTTCTGCCTTGGGCTGAGGTCAAGCGGGTGCATCGCACGCATAACGGTTTCTGCAGATAATACGCGCGGATCGGGATTCTGAGCTGACATGGATCAGCAAAAGAGGATGGCCGTTCTCGTCCAGTTTTATAATGTTTCGGAGGAATTTCAATGTTTAAGTTCGCAGTTTTAGGGTTCGCATTTTTGTTGGTCCTGGTTCTCTATTCCGAAGCTAGTGCCCAAATGGGTGCGATCGCTGCCGTTGATGAGCCCGCGGAACGGCCAAAGCCGGCTGAGGGCGGCGGAGCTTCGGTTGGCGGCGGTGCCGGCGGAAGCACGACGGGCACTTCATCCCGCAGGCGTGGCAGCACAAGAACCTCCGCCAAACAAACTGCGGCGACGACAAAAAAGCCCGCTGCCCCCAAAAAGCCCGTTGTTCCGCCTAAGTATGACGGCTTCGTCGTCGGCGATAAATACACGTTTCTAAATTTCGAGGTCGTTTCGGCTGAAAAGCCCTATCACACTCGGGCAGCGAAAGCGTCCGGTGCGAAGGGGCTCGTTCAGGTCGAGGTGCTGATCGGTGTCGATGGCTCCGTCTTGACTGCAAAAGGGCGAACGGGAAATAAAGAGCTTTGGCCCGAGGCCGAACGTGCCGCACTTGCGTCCAAATTTAATCGTCCGACATTCGGCGGCAAGCCAGCCCGAGCGATCGGGTTTCTGGTTTACCGTTTCGGCCCGGCCGAAGACTAAGGCCGTTTACCGCACGAAATGATAGATCCGCCTGTAGAATCGTGAAGTTAAACATATGACACGCATTCTCGTGCTTATTTCGGTCGTGGTTCTGACTGGCAACGCGCTTTTAGCGCAGAAGCCGATCATTCCGATCGTTCAGGGAAACTACCTGGTTGGCGGCACACAGGGCGGTAAGTGGTTAAAGCCCGCTCGCGTACCGCTCGGGGCATCGCCAAAGTTTCGCTCCGTTCGAAATGACACTAATGACAAAACGATCCTCATTGGTCGAACCGACGAGCAATGGGACGCGTGCAGTGAAAACCGGATCGTCCGGTTCCGCAGCCGGGACGACGAGGACGACGACCAACTCCCCGGACTCTTCATCGGCGAAAGGGCCGGTTGGAATTTGATCCCTCGCCGGCCAACTTCACTGGATACGGGAGATGCCGCCATCACCGATGCAGTCACGACGTTTCTGCGTTCGAAAGGTATTAGGCGTTCGCCGACAAAGATCAAAGAAGCCATCTCTGTCGACCTTGACGGCGACGGAACTGCCGAAATGATCATTACCGGGCACTACTATCGACGTTGGGATGAATTCGAGCTATCCGCAGGCGACTATTCGTTCGCTTTGCTTCGCGTCGGCTCGGGCCCGTCAGCGAGGAACATACTATTGGACGGCCAATTTTTTGATCAGCGCATCGATGCAGATTATGCCGAGCATTCCATTGTTGCGGTCGCCGACCTGAATGGCGACGGACGGATGGAGATTGCGATCCGATCCACTCATTCCGAGAGCGACCGCCAGATGCTCTTCGAGTTTCAAAAGGACAAGGCCGTAATGATCTTTGACGAGTCGTGCGGCGGCTAAAACTGATGAGACACAAGCATTTATATCTCCTTTGCGTCCTGCCGCTGGTTCTTCTTTTGCTGCCGATCGGAGCTACCGGCCAAACGCGTGAGGCGCCCGTTTATTTCTGGGAATCCAACCGCGACGAGGGCGGCGACGATATGATCCCCTTCAAACGCATTGTTGATGCCAAGGCACCGCTCCGCCCGACGATCGAGGCTTTGATCGCTGGCCCGACCGAAGCTGAGAATACCAACAAGTATTCGAGCGTTGCCTATGGCGACTTGAAGCTAAGCGATGTTCGTGTGAAAGGTTCGACTGTACGCATCGACTTTGTCCGCGAGATCCGCGAGGACTTTAACCCCGGCGACCTCGAAACGCTTCGGTTCGAAGCCGCCGTCATTCGAACCGCAAAGCAGTTTCCGAACATCAAAAAGGTGATCGTCTGCGTTAACGGCATAAACGAGTTCGGTATCGGAATGGTCGAAGGCCGGCCAAAGCCGTGTCCGGCGAAATGGTAGCGTAAATATGACAGGCACAACTGCGAAGATCGTCCTTGCTATCGGTTTGACGGCGCTGTTCACGTCGGCTGTACTGATCGCCACATTCGCCGGATTTCTCTATTTTCGAACCGCGCCCGAACCTACGATCGTTACTGCTCCGGCGGATGGCCGGAAGACGCCTTCGGTGCCGGCCGGCCCGCGACAAAAAGGCCCGATCGTCGTCGGGGCAGAGGAGATTACCGAAATCTCTTTGCATCGAAGCTCGATGAGATCGACCGCATCGACCAGGCCGGCGGCGTTCTTTGGAAACATAAACGTCCAGAATTTCGCCGCGGAAAGCACGACCCTTACGTTTCTAGCGTCGGGAACTGCAACCAAGGTCGAGGCGAGCGAACGCACCGTCGATGGCAAAAAGACTTCGAGCGGCCCAAGGAAGCATGAAGTGAACATCGGCCGCGATGCTTTTGCCCGGCTTGCCGCGGTGATGGCGGAAAACGACTTCGCAAATGAACCCGACTCGACGAACATCATTTCGCTGCCGATACGGGTCGAACTGACCGTGACATACGGCTCCAACACGAAGCTGATCAAAGCGAGCAATGCCGGGCAGGACACGCTCGAAATGAAAGCAATGCTCGAGGCGATCGACCGCCTCGCCGGACAAACTGACTGGAGATCCGGACGTCAGTGATGGCACCTTTGGTGCTAAAATGGCCGTGTGGTTTCCGCGGCTCTAGATCTGGTCGAAATGGGTGAGGTTTTGCCGTGGGCGGAGGTCGAGCGGGTGCATCGCTCGCGGAACGGCATCTATCAAAAAGACGGCCGGCTTGTCTCGCTGCTGACCGATTTCGGCCGCATCAATCCCTGCTATCCTGATTTCCACGGCGATACCCGCGACACCGTCCACTACACCGGCTCCGGCCGCCGCGGCGATCAAAAGCTCGATTCCGCGAACAGGGCTCTCATTGCCGCTATCGATACCGGCCACAGCGTTCCCCTCTTCAACAAGCTCGGCGTGAACCGCTGGGAATATCTCGGCCTCTGGCAAGTTACTGACGGCCGATACATTTATGATGAGCAACGCGAGCGGATGGTCTGGAAGTTCACACTCGTCCGCTCCGCCGTCTGAGATTGCCGATAGCGGCAAATTGGTGCACAATACCTGCCACATCCACCGCGAATTCACATCAGGAGACCGAGACCATGAAAACCTTTGCCCGCTTTGCTTCGTTGCTATTTGCCGTCACACTTTTTGCCGCTGCCGCCTACCCGCAATACACGTGGAGCCCGGAGCTCCAGGTAAAGCTCAAGGGACTCGGTTCGCCGGAGATCTCGCCTGATGGCCGAAAGGTCGTCTATACCGTAAATGAGGCAGTAATGACCGCCGACAAGAGCGAGTTCATCACGCACCTCTGGATGGCCAATACCGATGGAAGCGACAATCGGCAGATCACCTTTGGCGACAAGTCGGCTACCAGCCCGCAGTGGTCGCCGGATGGCTCGATGATCGCCTTCACTTCGAACCGAAAGGATAATCGCAATCAGATCTACGTTCTGCGGGTCGCGGGCGGCGAGGCCGAGCAAATAACGGACGGCAAAGGTGCCGTGGGCAATTTCGAATGGTCACCCGATGGCCGCTCGTTCGCCTTTACGATGACCGACCCACGAACCGACGAAGAGGAAAAGGACGGCAAGGCCAGAAACGATTTCCGCTGGGTCGATGAGAACGTAAAGCTTGCCCGGCTATATCTAACACCGCTCGCGGCCGATGCCGCCGGCAAACGCGAGGTGAAAAAGATCGGCGATGTCGGTCGCCACGTAACCGCGTTCGATTGGTCGCCGGACGGCAAGCGGATCGCGTTCGCTCACGTAAAGTCGCCGGTTGTCGATTTTTGGCCTACCTCTGATATTTCTATCGTCGATGTAGGCTCGGGCTCGGTTTCCGTGCTCGCCGCAACGGAGGCGGCCGAGGCGAACCCGATGTTCTCGCCAAACGGTAATTTCATCGCCGCCTCGGTCAGCGATCTTCCGGTCCGCTGGGCGCAAAGCAATCGCATCGCCATCTACCCCGCGGGCGGTGGTTCGCCGCGAAAGCTCTCAGCTTCACACGACGGCCAGCCGGCCCTTCTCGCCTGGCATCAGGACGGCAGCGGAATTCTATTTACCGAAGCTCGCGGAACCGGTACGGCACTTTATGATGCGAATATCGAATCCGGCACGATCCAGATGATGGAGAATCAGGACGCCGTGATCAGCTCCCCATTTGCCGGCAAAGACGGCTGGTACGCCTTCGTTAAGCAAACGTCTGATTCGCCGCCTGAGGTGTTCGTCGGCCGACAAGACGTAATGGAAGCTCGAAAGGTCTCCAACGCGAATGCCGAATATGCAAAGTACACGGTTCCGCGGACGGACGTCATCAAATGGAAGAGCAAAGATGGCCGCGAGATCGAAGGGCTCCTTACCTATCCGATGGGCTACACGCCCGGCACCAAGGTTCCGCTGATCCTGAATATCCATGGCGGGCCGGCGGGCGTCTTTAATCGAAATTATGTCGGAGGCCGCGGGGCCTATCCGCTCGCCTCATTTGCTGCAAAAGGCTACGCCGTCTTGCGGCCGAATCCGCGCGGGTCGTCGGGCTACGGCGTCGAATTTCGCCGGGCGAATATCCGCGACTGGGGCGGGATGGACTACGAGGACCTGATGACCGGGGTTGACCACGTCATCGCGATGGGCGTCGCCGACGCAAACCGGCTTGGCGTAATGGGCTGGAGCTACGGCGGTTACATGACATCGATGATCATCACTAAAACCGACCGCTTCAAGGTGGCCTCGGCCGGGGCACCGGTAACGAATCTGATGAGCTTTAACGGCACGGCGGATATCCCCTCGTTCGTCCCCGATTACTTCGAGGCAGAGTTTTGGAACGACCCAGCCGTTTACGCGAAGCACTCCGCGATGTTCAACATCAAGAATGCCAAAACCCCAACGCTGATTCAGCATGGCGAAAACGACATCCGCGTGCCGATGTCGCAGGGCTATGAGCTTTACGTTGCACTCAAACGCAAAGGAGTACCGACCCGGATGATCGTCCTTCCGCGGCAGCCGCACGGCATTCAGGAACCACGGCTCCAGATGGCGACAATGCAGAGCAACCTCGACTGGTTCGAAAAATACCTTAAGTGAAATGTGAGTCCCGTTTTCTTGCGTACCGCGTCTTATTTAGGTATGGCCAAGATTCGAAAAGCGGAAACTAGAGACAAAAATGCGGTTTGGGAGATAATCCGGGAGGTGATCGCCGGCGGGGATACTTACGTCTTTGATCCGGGGTCTTCGAAAGAAGAAATGCTCGACTACTGGTTCTCGCCAGAGAAGAACGTTTACGTTGTGTCAGAAATGAGCAGCCAAGAAACCGAGGTCGTTCTCGGCACGTTCTGGTTAAAGACGAATCAGCCCGGGCTTGGCGATCACGTCTGCAATGCGGCTTATATGGTTTCGCCCGCGGCCCACGGCAAGGGCATCGGGCGAAAGATGGCCGAGTTCTCGCTCGAAGAAGCCCGCCGACTCGGATTTACCGCAATGCAGTTTAACTTCGTCGTAGCCTCGAACACGGCGGCGGTTCGTCTCTGGCAGTCGATCGGAATGGAGATCATCGGCACCATCCCAAAAGCGTTCCGCCACAAAGCTCTCGGCTCGACCGATGCCTATATTATGTATCGGGAACTCTAGCTCGGCCGCCCGATTAATTCGGCGGCATGCCTGCTTTCTCGGCACGCGCTTGTAGGTCTTTAGCCTTTTCCGCATCGAGTACCTGAAGAACTGCTATCTGAGTACGCACGCCCGCGTAGTTCTTAAGGTTCATATATGCCAGCCCGAGGCCCAGTTGTGCGACAACTTCCTTGGCGTCGAGTGCGATCGATTTTTTGTAAGTCTCGACCGCCCGCTCGTTCTGCTTAGTGTTCAGGTACGCGTCTCCCAGATACGCAAAGACAAGAGCCGATTTCGGAGAAAGTACCGCAGACCTCTCGTAGTACGGGATCGACTCCGCATAAAGATTCTGGTTGTAATAGGCATTTCCCAGATTGAAATGGGCGTCGGACAAGTCGGGATTTAACTTGATCGCCTCAGTAAGCGGAGCTACGGCGTCCTTATAGCGTTTTTGGCCATTTAGAATCATCCCTAGGTTTATCTTTGCCGTAGCGTGTTTCGGATCGATCCGTATTGCTTCTCGTGTATATTTCTCCGCGTCCGGGTATTGCTTGGCTTTGTAGAGCGAGTACCCGAGGAAATAATTCGCGTTGAAGTTGTTGGGCTCGATCAGGAGTTCGTCCCAAAACGCCGCGGCCGCGTTTGTAAAATCATTGATCAACAGATTCGCCCGGCCGACGTATTCATGATACTTGGCGACCTTTGCCGAGATCTGTGCCGCTTTAGCGAAAGGCGGAAGGGATTCCTTGTATTTGCGGAGATTGAAGAGCGACAAGCCATAGTTGAAAAAAGCGGCGTCGTTCGCAGGCTCTTTTAGCGTTATCTTTCTGAAAGTTTCCGCTGCAGCCTCGAACTGTTTGGCATTGAACTGCTGAAGTCCGGTTTGGAAATCCGGGTCCTGCGCGTTGGCAACGGCTACGGAGAGAAAAAGAAAAGCAAAGGTTGTGATGAATAGTCTCTTCATTGTTGGGCCTCCGTCCGAAGGAATGATAATACCAAAAATGGGTGATGTCACCCGCAAACGAAAAAAACCGGCCGTCCGATGAAGAACGGCCGGGCCTTGAGCATGCACTGCTAGCGCGGCTTGATCGTAACGGTAAGTGTGTATGCACCCTCGGTCCGTTTTCCTGCCCCAGCGACGCCGATCAGGATGCTGTACGGGGAGTTGACCGAAATAAAGTCAAACTTGCGCGTTCCGTCGTCGCGGTTCGCTACGCGACGTCCGGAAGGGAGATTTGCGTAGAGCGGGTAACTTGCCTCGCACGAGATCGCCGAGCGGATATTTGGCGGCAGCGGCTGATCTCCCGCAGCCATCCCTTGCCTGATCCCGTAGAGGCTGAGCCGTGCATTGCCTTCCGGTTTGAGCGTGACGGTCATCGCCGATGCCGCCGGGAGCGTTATCCGGTAAAAGACGTGGTTGCCGTCAAACATTTCGAACCGCGTTCCCGGAAAACACGCAACGCTGCTGCTCTCTGCCCAGCGGAGCGGGATCGACTGTCCGGCGGAGATATTTCCCTTTATTTCACCGATATCGGAGTTTGCAGGAAGCGTCAGAGGAATGACCTTGACCTGCGGTTCGCCTTGGGCAAGCGTGATGGCGGCAAGCGGCAGCAAAAGCAAAAAAGCTCGGATAATTGACTTCATCGTAAACGGAACCTCCCTTTTGATTGGTAATGGGCAAACAGGTTCGGCCGCGGCCGCTCCTGCACAAAATGGTCAAAGTTCGTCGATCCGGAGATCGTGAGGAGAAAGAATTGTCTCGAGAAGAATAACCCAATAGACGTGATTTGGAAAAAGCCGAAGGCCGCCCGCTGCAATAAACCCCGGTCGCGATAGCCGTTCGGCCGGGAAGTATTCTACAATCCATTCTTTGTATGACGATCGACGAACAACTGGAATTTTTGGGCAAAGGCACCGTTGACCTTATCCGCGAAGAAGACCTGCGAGCGAAGCTTGAGCGTTCGGCAAAGACGGGAAAGCCGCTTCGCGTAAAGCTCGGGCTCGACCCGACGGCGCCGGATATTCACCTTGGCCACACGGTCGTTATCCGCAAGCTGAAGGCCTTTCAGGATCTCGGCCATACGGTAATTTTTCTGATCGGCGATTTCACCGGAATGATCGGTGACCCCTCGGGAAAGAACGTAACCAGGCCGCCGCTCTCGCGTGAGGAGGTAAACGCCAACGCCGAGACCTACAAGCAGCAGATGTTCAAGCTGCTCGACCCCGAAAAGACGGAACTTCGTTTCAATGGCGAGTGGATGGACAAATTCACCGCCCAGGATTTCGTAAAGCTCTGCGCCAAAACGACCGTCCGCCAGATCCTTGAACGCGACGACTTTACCAAGCGGATGCAGGAGGAAAAGCCCATTTCGCTCCACGAATTGCTATATCCGTTGACCCAAGGGTATGACTCTGTGGCGCTCGAGTCGGATGTCGAGCTCGGCGGGACGGACCAGAAGTTCAACCTGCTGATGGGCCGCAATCTTCAGCGCGAGTTTGGCCAGGAGCCGCAGGTGATCATCACCACGCCGCTGCTTGAGGGCCTGGACGGCGTCAACAAGATGTCAAAGTCGCTGAATAACTACATCGGCATCGAAGAACAGCCGGGCGAGATGTTCGGCAAGGTGATGTCGATCTCCGATGAGCTGATGTGGCGGTACTACGAACTGCTGACCGACCTTTCGCCGACGGAGATCGCCGGTTTGCGGTCGCAGGTCGAAGATGGCGAGAATCCCCGAAACCTGAAGGTCCGGCTCGCAAAGCTGATCATCACGGACTTTCATTCCGCGGCCGATGCAGAAGCTGCCGAAGAGGACTTTAACCGCCGGTTCGTCCAGAAAGAAGTGCCCGATGATATCGAACTAAAGCAAATGCCTGTGGGCACTTACAGGCTCGCCGAGCTGCTTGCCGAAACGGGACTTGCCGCTTCGAAGGGCGAGGCAAAACGGCTGATCGAGCAGGGCGGAGTAAAGATCGACGGCGAAAAAGCATCGAACTCCGCGGCTGAGATAAGCGTCTCTGATAATGAGATCTTGATGCAGGTGGGCAAGCGTAAGTTTCTTAGGCTGATTGGAAACTAACGAACCCGCGACTATAATTTCAAACGCTGACGTGATCAAACCGGCAAGGGCAAAAAGAGAGAAGTTTGCCGAGCGGATCAATGAATTGATCGCCGCCGAGCGGCCGCTGCGCGAACTTGCCGGCAATCTTTCGCGTGTGGCGAAATACGCCATCGACGAAGCGAACAGCCTTTCGCTCGAGCGGGTCGAGGTTCGGCTCCCTCGGTTGCCGAAAAAGCTCGACGGGTTTCGTGTCATTCACCTCTCGGACATTCACCACAGTCCGTTCACTTCGCTGGACCATATTCGCCGGGCGGTTAAGGTCGCGAACCGGCTCAAGCCCGATATGTTCGTCCTAACGGGCGACTACGTCTCTCATGAACGCGAGTACATCGAGCCGGTTGCCGAGGTTCTCGGCGGCCTGAAAGCCGAATTCGGCGTTCACGCCTGTCTCGGCAACCACGACCATTGGACCGACGCACCGCTTGTGGTTTCAGCCTTTCGGCAGGCCGGCATCAATATGTTGGTCAATGAAGGCCAGCGGTTCGAGGCTCGCGGTGCGGCGTTTTGGCTCGCGGGCGTTGACGACCACATGGTGGGCGAAACTGATCTTCCGGCGGCGATGAAGGGCTCGTTTCCGGATGAGTTCAAGCTTTTGCTGGCCCACAACCCGCTGATCTTTCGTCAGGCGGTCCGCCGCGGCATCGATCTAACGCTTAGCGGGCATACCCACGGTGGCCAAGTCCGTGTCCGGACACGAACACCGAAGGACCGGTTGATACCGCGGCGTCGGCTCTCGGCCGGGCTCCATCGCCGAAAGGATTCGCACATTTACATCACCCGCGGCATCGGCACGGTCGTTCTTCCGGTCCGATATCAATGCCCGCCCGAGATATCGTTGCTTGAACTCAAAGCCGAATGATCCTGACCGTCCCCAACCTTCTCACCTTTCTCCGCATGGCCCTGATCCCGGTCTTCGCCAGCCTTTTGTTTTACGGCAACAGCCATTGGGCACTGCTCGTCTTTGTCATTGCAGGTGTTTCGGATGGCATCGATGGCTTCGTCGCCCGTCGGTTCAAGCAGGAATCCGAACTCGGTACGATCATCGACCCGATCGCCGATAAACTCCTGATGACGGTCGCCTTTATCGTGCTCTCGCTGCCGGGTGTTCTTGAACCGGTCCGCTTTTTGCCAGTTCCGTTTTGGGTAACGGCCGCCGTCATCGGCCGCGATGTCCTGATCATCACGGTCGCCGGTGCGATCAATATAATGACCGGGTTCAAGGGCTTCCGGCCCTCATGGCTCGGCAAGCTGTCAACCTTCGTTCAAGTCGTTGCGGTTACGCTTGTCCTAGTCGCAGCGGTTACAGGCTATAGCTTCTATCTCCCGACAGTTTACTTCTTCGTTGTCCTGCTCGCGGTCGTCTCCGGCATTCACTACATTTTTCAGGTCGCAAGGCTGATGAATGAGGAGAGCTCGAGGCGTGAACATGCCGATATCTCCGACCGCGACCGGGGCGAATAACGACCCATCGTCTGAAGCGTCTTGGGACCTTGCGTAGTTCCGGCCATTTACGGAACCGCTCATTTCGGTCCATACTATGAGGGTGCCCGCCAGATTCCCCATGTATTTTGGAGTAGTGTATCTATGAGAATGAACACGATGATGTTTGCCGTAGCGGCTGGAATGATGCTTCTGGCAGGTTGCGGTCAGGAACAGACCTCGCCGAATTCGGTCGTTTCAACCAACGCAAATGTTGATGCGAATTCGAACACAACAGCTTTGGTCGAACCGACTCCGGACCTTAGTGAATACTGGGCTCGCGACAATTTCGACCTGAAGCGGGCCGGAACTTTGCTTGAGCGCTCAAACAGCCCGCAGGAATTCGAACGCTACCTGAACGAACCGGACGGGATCAACAATCTTGACCTTAACGGCGACGGCTACGCCGATTACATCAGCGTCCAGGAGTTCGGCGGAGACGACGACCTTGAGCGTGGCCTTTCGCTTTTTGCACGCTACGGCCCGGACCTGATCCAGAACATCGCTACGGTGTTCTTCTATCGCGATGAGCCACGATACCCGGGGGCCCGGGTGATGTTCCGCGGGGACGAGCGGATGTACGGCGACGACATTTACTATGAGACGAAATGGCTTGATCGCTCACTCGGAGTGGTGAACGCGTTGTTCGGGGACCGGGACTATTATCGTTCGCCTTATTATTACGATAATTACCCGGACTACTATGACCCTTATTTTGTGGTCGAAACGCCGATTTATCGAACACGAATATCGGAACGTTACCCACAGCCCGTCTTCGCTTACACCACTCGGCCGGTCTTCTATGAAAAGATAAAGATCAAGTCACCGAACAATGGCCTCCATCTCGGGCAGATCAAGGCACGCTTTGCAAGGCCGACAAAGGAACAGGAAGCCTGGTACCGAGATAACCCGGGACGTCCGCCATTCGGCAAGCCGGGAAACAAGGGAGGTGTTTACGGCAAAGGGCCGGACGGTGTTCGTGACGAAAAAACCTCACAGGACGAAAACCCCGGCCGTGGCGATGACCGCCGTGAGGAGCGTCCCGGCAAAGATGACAGATCACCGGGGCGTGATTCCAAACCAGGAAAACCGGATGACCGCGGAAAAGGCGGCGGCAAGCCTGACAATCCGAACAAGGGCGGAAAGGGTTCCGGTAATCCGGGGAAAAATAAGCCCTAGGCCATCCAGAATTTCTCCAAGCGGGGTGCGGGCATGTTTCGCACCCCGCTTCGGACACGGAGCATGCGGCAATAACGAAAAAGGCCGCATCCGAAGAAGCGGCCCTTGGTCTTGTATGCTTTGCGAATTACTGAGCGAGGCTCAGGCTCACCGTCCGGCGGCCAAAGCGGCGTGCTTCCGCACAGCTTGCCATCCAGATGTCGATCTTATTTCCTTTGATCTTCCCGCCGGTATCGGCAACCAGGTATTCACCAGAACGGCCGCCGCCATCGATATAGACCTTTGTTCCAAGCCGGAGCACACGCGGGTCGGCGGCGATGATCCCGTTGCGGACCATTGCACCGCTGGCGGTACGTCCGCGGAGGCAATAGGCGGTCGCTACGAACCGGCCCTTGCTCGCACCGCGGGCACGCGAAGATACCGTCTTCTTAACTAGCTTGTTGCCTTCCTGTTCGGCTTCTTCTGCCATGGCGGGCTCTTCCTTCTTCTCAACTGCCGGCTTTGCCGTTGCTTCTTTGTTGATCTTCGGTGTTTCTGCGGGAACCGCTTCTGCTGTCGGGATGTTCTCTTCTACCTGTTCTTCGATGTTAAAGTTCTCAGCCTTTTCGGTCGTCGTTTGTGCATAGACAAACACGACCAAGAGACTCAAGAGCGCCGCGAGCGCGCCCGATTTCAATAAATTTTTCATAAAACCAACCATTAAAAATTAAACTATCTCTTAAAAGTCAAAAATAGCGGATGTCACCGTGGGGAACAGCCACTATTCATAAATAAACATGACCTAATTATCTGTAGCCAAAACATTGGTTTCGGCTTGTCCCTCGGCAACGGCTTTGGAACACCTTAAAACCCTATCATCTAAAAAATGGCTTGTCTAGCCTCGAAAAGGGGTCAAAATCGCCGCTGCCGGCATCCGCCGAACGAAACTATTGTGCAAAAATACGCCGTTCTGTTAGACTATCGTCGCACTCGCGGGATGCCTTTCCGCCGGGTTCACCCTACGCAAGCGATTCTACTACCGATAAGTTGAGGCCCAACCAGATGCAGGACAGACGCCAAGGCGGGCGATACGCAATATCTTTTCCCATCCAGATCCGGTGGAAGGACGAGGCAGGAAACGAGGTTACCGAGGACGGCCTGACGGAAAACGTCGGCCCGGCCGGCACGCTCGTTTACCTTCCGCGGAAGCTCCCAACCGTCGGTTCAAAGGTGAACCTGACCGTAACCGAAAACCTTGACGACCCCGTCACCGTTACCGCTCAGGTAATCCGGCTCGAACGCAACGCCGCCCATCCGCAAGCAGCGCTCAACCTGGTCGAGGGCATGCGGAACTGGAAGAAAAAGGTCTGGGAACTCGCCGCTGAAACTATCGCCGGCCAGGAGCCTGAAGAAACCGACGATTGGTAAAAGATTGCGCGGTGAGCAGTAAGCGGTCAGCAGTGAGCAAAAAGAGAACTAAGAGCTAACGGCTTAAAGCTAACAGCTTGATCCACAACATGATCTTAACAACGCTGCTCACCGCTCACTTTTAACGTATGAAAATTCTCGTACTCGGAGCGGGCCGCATGGGACATGGTGCGGCCTTTGATCTTGTCCACAACTCGCCGGGCGTTGAACAGGTAACCGTTGCCGATGCCGACCTGAAAAAGGCGGAGGCTGTCGCGGAGGCTGTCGGCACGTCGCGAATAGACGCTCATCATGTTGACGCCTCAAACCACTCGGACATTGCCCGCCTGATGGCCGGCCACGACTCGGCAATCTCGTGCGTCAATTATTGGTATAACGAGTCGCTCTCGCGAGCGGCGATCGAGACCCAAACCAACTTCTGCGATCTCGGCGGCAACAATTACGTCGTCGATGCACAGCTTGCTCTCGACGACGATGCAAAGGCCGCCGGCATCAACATCATTCCGGACTGCGGCCTTGCGCCCGGAATGGTCTCGATCCTGGCGATGCACGGCGCAGCCCGATTCGAGCGGCTCGACGAAATCCACATTCGCGTCGGCGGCCTGCCGCAACGGCCCGAACCGCCGCTCGATTACCAGCTCGTCTTCTCGGTCGAGGGCCTGATAAATGAATACATCGAGGTCGCCCGCGTCATCCGCGGCGGCGAGATAACCGAAGTTCCGTCGATGACCGAGCTCGAATCGCTCGAGTTCGAAGGCTTTCCGCCGCTCGAGGCATTTCAGACCTCCGGCGGTACTTCGACCCTGCCAGATACATTTCTCGGGAAGATCAAGGAGCTTGACTACAAGACCATCCGCTACGCCGGCCACTGTGAGAAGTTCAAGGCAATGATCGACCTCGGATTGTGCTCGAGTGAAGAGATCGTTGCCGACTTCGTCAAGGTGAAGCCGCGCAAGGTTTTCGGCGAACTTCTGCAAAAACACCTGCCCGCTGATGGCCCCGATTATGTCCTCGTCCGGCTCGAATTCGTCGGGGTTGGTTGCAGAGGCCCGCACGTAAGTAAGGGCGGTACGGAATCCTCCGCGACGAACGATTCCGGGTTAGAGCGTCTCCGCTACGACATCGTGGATAAGCACGACCCCGAAACCGGCCTTTCCGCAATGATGCGGACCACCGCCTTTCCCGCATCCATCATCGCTCAGATGATGGC
>CAZGLZ010000070.1:0-5357 GCA_964526245.1 uncultured Chloracidobacterium sp.
GCCTCAACGTAGCTGGCATTTGCCCCAAAGTTCTCCGTTATGAATTCCGAGATGTTCGTGATCTTGTCGCTCACAGTATTTACTTCCTCAAAAGCTTATATAAAAGGCACCAAAGGTAAACTTTAATTTTAACCGAAAGAACGCAAAAAGATAAGGACCGCATCACTTGCGGGCACGGATGACGGGATTATCGATATTGATGTCGATATCGACCGGGACGACACGTTTGTGATGTATACCGTATCGCTTGAAGCGGCCGAAAACAAAAACGCGGCCGCGAACCCGCCACTTCGGCTGCGAGTCGCGCATCTCATGCCAGGCTGCCTGTACGAGCCTGTGTGCAGGAACGAAGATCGTGACTGGCGACGGCAGCAATACCTTTTCGCCTTTCCGAAAACGAAACTCAGTCCGAAATTCATCGACCGTGACCGGGATGCCGTTCACGGTCATCTCGGAAAACGTAATGAAATCGACACGGCCGCTGTGCGGCAAGGCGGAAAGCTCGATCGGCATTTCGAAGCTCACGCCGGTCAGCGAGATCTCTTTTAGCGCGACCTGTTCGGGATCGATGCGGCTCGCGACCATTGGTGAGGACGCGTCGGTTGGCCCGGCGGTTTCGCGGACGGTGACGATCTGTTTATGGACCTTGTACCCACGGATGCGGTCCGGAAGTTCCTGTGCGGAGGCGATAGCGGCCGCAAACAGGCAAGCGACGACCAACGCCGCGGCCCGATAGTGACACAAGAACCAGAAACTGCCGGTGCCCGTTCGCATTGTTTTCTCAGGGGTTCGAGGCCGTCTTGGATTCTGATGCCGGAGCAGGTTCCTTTGCGGATTTTGATTCGAGGTCGAGCCGAATGGCATCGAGAAGGCCATTTATGAACTGGGTTGCTTCGTACGAAGAAAACGTGCGGGCGATCTCAAGTGCTTCGTTGATAACGACAGTATGCGGCGTGTCCTCGTAGAGAAATTCATAGACCGCAAGGCGGAGTATGTTGCGGTCAACAACTGCCATTCGCTCGAGCCGCCAGTGCTCAGCCCGCGACATTATGGTCTTATCGATCGCTTCGAGATTTTTGAGCGTGCCGGTAACTATACGGTCGGCGAACTGCCGCGGTTGGATCGATTCGGCGGCGAGCTTTTCGACCGCGGAAAGACCTGTGGTGGCAAGTGCTTCGAAGTGCTTTTCCGCATCGGCGGAAATTGCGGCAAATTCGCGTTTCTCATCGGCGGTTAGCGAGGTTGCGCTCGCAACAGACGCTGCAAGCCCGGCGAGCTGCCCGCGGGCTGTTGTGAGCCGCTGACGTAGTCCGGCGAGGTCCGGTGCAGAACCATTTGCGAGGTCTGCCATTGACCCCTTGAATGCTTCTTCGGCACGGTCGAGGGTGAAAAGAAGTTCCTTATGCCCGGTGAGATACGACGAATTGCGGTCGAAAGGATCGAGCTTTTTAAGCGTTGCCCGCAGGCGGCCTACCGAAGTGCGGATGCGGTCAAGGGTCTCGGGAACGGCGGAGATGCTCTTGGCAGAGCCTTCGGCGAGCGATTCGAACCCGAACTCTGACCAAAAGGGCACCGTCGCGTCCCGATCCGTTTCCAGAAAATCGGCCGCGAACAGCATCTGGAGTGCACATTCACGAGCCTTTCGCCGCACTCCGGAGCCCTTACTTTGTTTTTCAAACGACATGTTGACGAACTTTCCCTGCTTCTGCAGGTTGTTCGAGTTCGGCGATCTGCTTGTGCAGGTTCGCCACCTCGATGGCAGCGACAGCCGCCTCGTACCCCTTGTTTCCGGCCTTTCCGCCGCAGCGATTGATCGCCTGTTCGAGCGTATCGGTCGTTAATACACCAAATATCGAAGGGATGCCCGTTTCCATTCCGACCTGAGCAATGCCCTTTGCAGCCTCGCCGGCAACGTAGTCGAAATGCGGTGTTTCCCCGCGGATGACGACGCCGAGCCCGATGACCGCGTCAAAGCGGCCTGTGCGTGCTGCCTTGAGCATGGTCTGCGGTATCTCGAACGCGCCGGGAACCTCAAAGACACTTACGTCATCTTCGACGGCTCCGTGCTGGCCGAGTGCATCAAGAGCTCCGCTCAAGAGCTTTGACGTAAGGAACTCGTTCCAGCGGCTTACCACGACGGCAAATCGCAGCCCATCCGCAGTTATTCGGCCTCGGTGTGTATTCGGTTGCAAGTCAATGACCTCCGGGAAGCACTCGGCCTCCTACAAATAGAGTATAGAGAAGCCGAAATTGAAAATACAAGGATACTTTTCGATTGCATTGCGGATACGGATGAGGGAATAATGTTGAGGTGCGAACCGCGGCGGCAGAAAGTGTCATTGAGACCGAGGAGACTCTTATCATCGAGACTCCCGAGCGCGTTCCCCTTGCCTTTGCGCTCGCATCCATCGGCAATCGATTTCTGGCGGTCGCTATCGACCACATCATCCAATTTGTTTCTTACATCGCGGTCATTGCCATCGGATTTTCGATCGCCGGGGCGTTCGGGTTCGGTGGGCCGGATTCGACCGTCGAGAGCCTTGTCAGCGAGGCCCCGAAATGGGTGATCGCCCTGGTCGTCTTGCTTCTTTTCCTCGTATTTTCGGCATATTTCGTTATTTTCGAGTGGATCTGGGAAGGCCAAACGCCGGGCAAGCGGCTCATGAAGCTCCGCGTTATCCGCGAGGATGGCCGGCCGATAACGCTGTGGGAATCCGCGGCACGCAACCTGATCCGCGTACTTGATGCGGCTCCGGGTTTCGTGATCCCGATCTACTCGGTAGGGCTGATCACGATCTTTTTGAGCAATCGCGATCAGCGGTTTGGCGACATTTTTGCGGGCACGGTCGTTATCCGCGAGCGAAGCGACGAGGCACCGACCTTTGACGAGACCTTCTCAAATCCGGTCGCTGACGGAGCTCTGCGGCGTGTTCAGAAGCCGCTCGAAATGCAGGCCGATATCGCAAAACTCACGTTCGATGAGGTCGAGGTTGCGGAGAATTTCCTTCGGCGGCGATGGGACTTGACCGATCGCCAGCGACAGTGGATGGCGTGGCGGATCGCCTTGCCGATGATGTTCAAGCTCAAGCCGCAATATGCGGCCGAGCATTTTACGTACGAGGGTTTTCTTGAGGAGGTCGTTCACCGTTTCAGCGCTCGGGCCAGATTTTTGAATTAGCGGTTTTGCCTGCGTATCTTTTCTCGTGATAACTTTTCCTTATCCCGCATTGGGGTTTACCCTTTTTCCTGGCTGATTTATCGTGAAGAAGACCGTTCTTTTGACTGGCGGAGCCGGTTTTATTGGCTCGCACCTGTGTGAAGACCTGCTCCGAAGCGGGGATTGGCGAGTTGTCATCGTTGACGACCTGAACGATTTCTATTCGCCGGAGATAAAGCGGGCGAACCTTGCGGCATTCGCCGGTTCGCCCGACGTCGAGTTCATAGAAGGCGACATTCGCGATGCGGAGAAGCTGGAAAGCGTTTTTGCCGCGAACCGCTTTGATCAGGTAGTTCACCTCGCGGCTCGGGCGGGTGTTCGGCCCTCGCTGACACAGACAAAGCTTTATTACGAGACTAACGTCATCGGCACTCTGAACCTGCTCGAGCTTGCCCGCGAGCACGGCGTGCCGCATTTCGTTTTCGGGTCTTCATCGAGCGTTTACGGCGCAACGTGTTCAGTCCCGTTCAAGGAAGACGCGACGATCCGCAAGCCGATCTCGCCTTACGCCGCGACCAAGGCATCGGCCGAGCTTCTCTGCCACACGTATTCGCACCTCTACGATATCCGTACGGTTTGCCTGCGTTTCTTCACGGTTTACGGGGCAAGGCAGCGGCCGGACCTTGCGATTCACAAGTTCACCCGGCTCATCGCCGAGGGAAAACCGGTGCCGATGTTTGGCGATGGGACGACCCGGCGTGATTACACCTACATCGACGACATAATACAAGGCGTTCGAGCGGCGATGGATCACACCGCAACAAGGCACGAGGTGCTGAACCTCGGGGAATCCGAAACGACCGAACTTAGGCGATTGATCGAGCTTATCGAGGAAAGCCTCGGAACAAAGGCGATCATCGACCGCCAGCCGCTGCAGCCGGGTGACGTGCCGATAACTTATGCAGATATCACTCGCGCCCGCGAGTTGCTCGGCTACAACCCAAAGACAAAAATCGAGGACGGCATCCCGAAATTCGTTGAATGGTACCGCTCGGCCTCGACCGCTAACGCCGCTCCCTAAGGACGGGGCTCCGAAAGAAGCTTCATCAATTCGACTGCGGCGACCTCGCCCTTTTTACGGATAAAGTCTCGAGGCGTGTTGTCGCCGATCTCGTACACGATCGCCTCCATACCGCAGCAATCAAAAAAGTAGTTGCGCGAAACGCGGGTCGGAAATAGACGTTCGGTTGCCTGGATCCGCGGCTCATAACCCTCGATCGCCGCCTGAATATTCCCAAGCCACCGTTCGACGAGCCGCGGTGAATTGCCCTCGTAGATGCGGTTCACCGGATAATAAATATCATTCCAGGTCGAGTGGAAATCGATCCCGAAATAAAAACGGCCGCCGACCTCGGCAATCCGGCGAGAGAGGAAATTGCGGACGGCCTGGGTCTCGGGCTGATTGAAATCCTGCCAATCGCGGTTCAGGTCTATGCCGCCCTGATTATGCCGCCAGTGGCCTTCATCAACTCCGTCCGGGTTCATCAGCGGAACAACGTAAATGCCCCAATCGCGGCGAAAGGCGCTTGACGCGTCAGAACCATCGATCAATTTTTCGATGAAGGCCTGCATTGCAAAATAACCCGTAACTTCGGGCGGATGCTGACGAGAGATGACGAGCATCATCCGTTTCGACGAGGTGTTGCCCAAGCGAAGCATCCGGAGCGGCCGCCCCTCGCGGCTTTGGCCGATCTCCTCGATCGGGGCTCCGGCCTTCTTTGCGATAGCGTCCATCCACGCGAAAACTTCGCTCGACGGTTGAAGTTCCTGAGCGCTGACCCAAACCGGCCGCCGGGAAACGGTCAACGAAATGACCGCGCTTCTTGGCAGCGATTCTTCATCCTGAGGATCTTTGCCCTCATGAACGATCTTCTGCGGGTCGAGCGGCGTCCAAGTCTTTCCGTCGGTGCTGAGTTTCGGATCGTACCTGTGCCGTGCGTATTCGGGATAAACGAGCCTGACCTGTATCTCCTTTTTCTTGCGTGACCAAACCTTGAAGGCATACCACGGGCTCATATTTATCGGAGCATTTTCGGGAGTGATGGTCACCACGTACCGGCCGGCCTCGTCCTTTTCGATCGCGTTCAAGCGGCCGCCCGGAAACTCATTCGAGAAATATACGCGGTCGTCCTTGAACTCG
>CAZGLZ010000070.1:5457-20137 GCA_964526245.1 uncultured Chloracidobacterium sp.
GTATCGACGATGAGCGGGGCGAGTTCGCAGACGCGCTTGTAGTCGATGCCGGAATGCTCGGTGCAGATTATGACGCAGTCGGCAGACTTGATCAGCTCGTCGGTGAGTTCCTGATTATAGAGCGGGTCGCCGGCGCCGATAGTGTAGGCGTGGTCGAAGGTGACCTCTTCGACGAAAGGGTCGTGATAGCTTATCTCGGCACCGCGCGAGCGAAGCAGGTCGATGATCGAGAGAGCAGGCGACTCGCGCATGTCGTCGATGTCCTTTTTGTATGCCACCCCGAGGATGAGGATCCGCGATCCATTGACCGCCTTGCGGGCGTCATTGAGCGCGGTCGAGACAAGCTTTACGACATATGCCGGCATGCTTGAATTGATCTGCTCGGCGAGCGAGATGAACTGCGAATCAAAGCCGTGCTGGCGGGCCTTCCATGAAAGGTAATGCGGGTCGAGCGGAATGCAGTGGCCGCCAATGCCGGGGCCGGGAAAGAAAGGCATAAAGCCGAAGGGCTTTGTCGCCGCCGCCCGGACGACCTCCCATGTATCGATGCCGAGAGTGTTGCAGAGCTTGGCCATCTCGTTCGCCATGCCGATGTTGATCGCCCGGAAGGTGTTCTCCCAGAGCTTGCAGGCCTCGGCAACGCGTGCTGAAGAAACGGCGTGAACCTCATTGACGATCTGCCCGTAAAGTTCGGCCGCCACTTCGGTCGATTCCTTTGAAACGCCGCCGACGACCTTCGGAATGTTGTGGGTCTGAAACTGTGGATTGCCCGGGTCGACCCGTTCAGGCGAGAAAGCGAGAAGGAAATCCTTATCCAATGCGAAACCCATTTCTTCGAGCATCGGCTGGAGAACCTCGTCGGTCGTGCCGGGATACGTCGTCGATTCGAGGATGACGAGCTGGCCGCTCCGCATGTATTTTTGGATCTCCTCGCCGGCCGCGATGATGTAGGACATATCCGGGTCCTTCGTCTTGCGGAGCGGCGTCGGGACGCAAATGATGATGACGTCGCATTCGGTCAATCGGCTGAAATCGGTAGTCGCGGTGAGCAGGCCCTTCGAGACGGATTCGGCAACGTGTTCGGTGGGTACATCGACGATGTACGACTCGCCTTTCTTGATCGCCTCGGCTTTGGACACATCGACCTCAAAACCGATCCCCGTGAATCCCTTACGGCAAAACTCGACAATTAGCGGCAGGCCGACATAGCCGAGCCCAATTACTCCGATGACCGCACTCCGGTCCCCGATCTTTTCTAAAAACGTTTGCTTCATTTGGAAATTATTGTAATTCAGTAACTTGCACCCTTCGGCAAAAGAGACGAAAGGCGAAATTACAACGCTATTTCAGCTTGGCCGTTCTAGTCAAGCTGGCCGCGGATGTGTGTTAATATCTGATTCAGGCCGTTCGGCCGGCTCCGATGAATTACCCGATAGAATCAACGAACCCCGTTGTCCGTACCTTGGTCGAGGGATCGGCACCGCAGCCCGCACGGCTCGCGGCCGCTCGCGGCGTTTTGCCGCTGCCGCAGGCCGACTTGCTTGAGGCCCTTGCTCATCTTGCGAGTGATGCGGACGCGTCCATCGCGGCTGCGGCACGCGAAACCCTCGCCTCGCAGGAGGCCGCGGCCATCTCGTCGGTGCTTCAGAGTGAGAACGCTCCGCGGGCCGTGCTTGACCATTTTGCGGGACATCCGGGAATTGCGGCTGAGATACACGAGCTTGTGCTTCGCAACCCGAAGACCTCGCCCGAAGCGATCGTAACCCTGGCCGAAACGGCAACGAACCCGGCGATCCTTGATACGATCGCGACCAACCAGCAACTGCTGATCCGGAATCCGAAGCTGATCGACGTGTTGCTAGCAAACCCGAACCGGAGCGCGGAGGCCGATCGGCGCGTGACCGAAACACGCCGCGAATTTTTCGAAAAGGAACGCGGTGCCGAGCAGATCGCCAATGAGCTCAGGGCCCAAGGCAAAGATGCCGCCGCCGAGTTCTATGAAAGTGCAGAGTCGGATATCGACCCCGAAGACGCGATGCTTATCGCGGCGATGATCGAGGTTCCGGACGCCGACACGGATGATTCGTGGATGGGCCTCGAATACATCGAGGAACTTTACGAAGAGACCGAAGAGCAGAGGCAGCATGCGCTTAACAAGATAATCGGCGAATTCAAGGGCGAAGAGGGCGACGTTTCCTTCGAACGCGTTTCGATGATCAATCGCGTGATGAAGATGGGAATGAAGGACCGAGTTCGGCTTGCGATGAAAGGCGACCGCGAGGCCCGGAATATCCTCATCCGCGACCCGAACCGCGTCGTGGCACAGGCCGTTATTAGCAACCCGAAGATTACCGAGCAAGAGGTCGAGAAGATCGCGGCGATGCGTGCGGTTCCCGAGGATGTCCTACGAACGATCGCGAACGGCCGACAATGGGCTCGCAATTATGCGATCATCCACAACCTCGCCCGCAATCCTCGAACGCCGATCGCCAGCGTTCTGCCGATCCTGACGCGGCTTCAGGCCCGTGACCTGGTGGCGATGTCAAAGAACAAGAACGTTTCGGACGCCGTCCGGCGGCAGTCGCTCCGGCTTTCCCAAATGAGAAAAGGCCGGTAGCCGACGCGGTCGAAGACTCGCCCTCGATTTGGTATTATCAAGGTTTCGTTAAGAGAGACCTATGGCGGGCTTTTTCGGCAAACTAAGGACCACGCTCGAGATGATCAAGTTCGAGCACACGCTCTTTGCTCTTCCTTTCGCATTTTTGGGAGCGGTCTTGGCGGCGGATGGCTTGCCGACCTGGCGGCAGATACTTTGGATCACGCTCGCGATGGTCGGAGCGCGCTCGGCGGCGATGACCTTCAACCGCATCGTCGATCGCGAAATAGACGCCGCCAACCCGCGAACGGCGAACCGCGAACTCCCCAGCGGCCGGCTCTCGCTTTCATTTGCTTGGGCATTTCTCTTGGCCTCGGTCGCGGTCTTCGTCTTTGCTGCCTATTCGCTCAATTGGCTTACCTTCGCTCTTTCACCCGTGGCTCTGATCAGCGTTCTCGGGTATTCCTACGCAAAGCGGTTCACCGCCTTGGCTCATATGCTACTCGGTTGGGCACTCGCCATCTCACCGACAGCGGCATGGATCGCTGTCCGCGGGGCGATCGATTCGGAAGTGCCGATCCTGCTTTCTGTTTTTGTGCTGATGTGGACATCCGGGTTCGATGTGCTCTACGCCTGCCAGGATCAGGAATTTGACCGCAAGGCCGGGTTGCACTCGATCCCGGCCCGCTTCGGCATCGCCCGCTCGCTTTGGATCGCACGGCTCTTTCATTTTCAGGCGGCCATCGTGCTTCTTCTCGTTCTTGCTTTTACCGGGCTTGGCTGGCCTGCCTATCTTGGTGCCGGTGCGGTGATGGCGTTGCTTGTTTATCAGCATACGCTTATCAAGCCGAATGACCTTTCGAAGATGAACGCCGCTTTCTTTACGACCAATGCCTTTGTCAGCGTGATCCTCTTTGTCAGCTTCGCCGCTGCAGTTTTTGCCCGCGAGAGTGGCTTATGAGACCTGTTCTCGTTGACGATGAAACCGGGCTCGGACAGCTTTTGAGGTCGTCCGGCAAGAAGCGGCAATTCGGCGCCGATGAACTGATTTTTTCCGAGGGAGAGAGTGCCGATAACCTTCCGGTCGTGATCAGCGGCAGAGTGAAGATGGTGCACTTTCTCGAGCCCGGCAAGGAGGTCATCATCGGAATATTCGACCGTGGCGAAATGTTTGCGGTTCCGCCCGTCTTCGACGGCAAATCGTATCCTTCCGCGGCAATCGCAATGGAGCCGACCGAGCTTCTGCTGATTCCGCGAAAACGCTTTCTCGAGCTAATCAAAACCTCACCGGATTTTGCTTTGGCGGTCATCGAGTGGATGTGTTCGATGCTCCGCGAAAAGACGGCGACGATACAAAATCTCGCTACGGCTTCGCCGGATCATCGCGTGGCGAAGGTGCTCCTGAAGCTTGCTGAAAAAGAAGGCGGCAAATTTCCCGTGCGGATCGGGCTTCGGCGGCAGGACATCGCAGAGATGGCGGGTGTTACGACCGAGACGGCCATTCGCGTCATTCGCCGATTTGCCGAGCGCGGACTTGTCCGTATCGACCGGGGCAAGGTTGTCCTTGATTCGGCAGCGGAACTTGCCGGCATCACCGACTAGACACTCCGCCCGCTTCCAGTTCGCCGACGTACTGCAACATTCGGTTCGCGATCGCACGAGCCCGCCACTTTATGAACTCGGCGTTTTCGCCGGCAAAGTTCGTATCGACCGACTCGCCGAAGATCTCAAGCCATCGTGTGAAGTGTTCGGTCCGGAGCGGCGACTTTCGGTGCAGGTCACCGTGGATGAGGAGCGGCGTCCGGCCGTGGCGGGCGTAATCGCCTGTTCGGAAAAGCAGTGTTTCCCAAAAGTCGCCGATGATCGGCAGGTGATGCTCAAGGTCGAGCTTTGCGACATTGGTGAAAATGTAGCCGATAACGGGATCGGTAAGGGCGCGCGGGTAGAAATGCCGCATCAGCCGATCGATGTCGGCCCGGTCCTTGATGTCGGGGAGTGTTTCAGCGGTCATCGGTTCCATGAGTGAAGGAGCAATCAGATCGAAAAGCATCAGGGACGAAGGGCGTCTCGATGGACGCCCTTCTCCATATCAACGAGCTAAGGCAGAGGCTTCTTTCGCGTAAGCATCAGCTTTATCGCAAACCAAACCCAAGCGACCGCACCGACGGCGAAAATCGTGTCGCCGACCATTCGCATCCACCGCAGAAACTGCATCAGGTCTGTCTGCATAAACTCGGGACTGCGTGCCGACCAGTATCCTGTCGAGACCGACTGATAGGTTTGCAGAAGCCCAATAGGCAGAAGGCTGAGCAGTATCTCAAGCAGCATCCCTATATTCAGCGACCAGAACGCAAAGGAAAGCAGCTTTGTATTCCAGATGCGCTCCGGGTCCATTGCCCGCAGACAAAAGAGCGTAAGAGCAAGCCCGAGCGTGCCGTAAACACCGTAAAGTGCTCCGTGTGCGTGAACGGCGGTCGTGTTGAGCCCCTGCATATAGTAGAGAGCGATCGGCGGGTTGATCATAAACCCAAAGACACCGGCGCCGACAAGGTTCCAAAAAGCGACCGCGACAAAGAAGTAAACGATCCACTTGTATTGCTCGAGCCACGGCCTTGCCTTCGAATGCCGGATGTTCTCAAGTGCCTCGTAACCGACAAAAACAAGCGGAACGATCTCCAACGCACTAAAAACCGCGCCGAACGCGAGAGCAACGGTCGGCGTGCCGGCAAAGTAGAGATGGTGAAGGGTTCCGATTATGCCGCCGCTCAAATAGATCGCTCCGGAGAGCAGGGCCGCATAGGCAGCGTGATCGGCACGAATGACCCGCAGACGGGCGAAAAGAAAGGCGATGACCACCGTAGCAAAGACCTCAAAGAACCCTTCCACCCAAAGATGGACGACCCACCACCGCCAGTATTCGACGACCGTCATGTGTGACCGCATTCCCCAGAAAAGTCCCGGAGCATAAAAGAAGGCAATGCCGGCCGTTGTGAAGAGGTAGAGCACGATGAGCGATTTGCTGCCCTCGCCTTTAAGGGCGGGAACGGCACTTCGCGCAATGAGGAAAAGCCAGAGCAGCAAACCGATGAAGAGTGCCGCCTGCCAAACGCGGCCAAGGTCAACGTATTCCCAGCCCTGATGCCCGAACCAGAACCAAAGGTCGCCCGGAAGCATATGCATTACGCTCATCCACTGGCCCGCCATCGAGCCGAGAACGACGATCAGCAATGCCAGAAAGAGAACGTCAACACCGAGCTTCTGGAACTTGGGCTCATAGCCGCAAATGTACGGTGCGATGAACAGCCCCGCTCCGAGCCATGCGGTAGCAATCCAAAATATCCCGAGCTGCGTGTGCCAGGTTCTTGAAACCACATAGGGAAGCCAGTCCTGGAGCGGAATGCCGTAAAAGCCGCCACCCTCGACGCCGTAGTGCGCGGTGATTATTCCCATAACGATCTGCAGCAGGAAAAGCAGCGAAACGATCAGGAAGTATTTTACGGTCGCGGTCTGCGAAGGCGTCAGCTTTTCACCGATCAGCGGGTCGGAATCCGGCGTATCACGCTCCTCGGCACCCTTGTGCCAGCCGGCATAGAACCAAACCATTGCACCGATGCTGAAGATGAGGACAATGACACTGACGCCGGTCCAGATGATCGAGCTGCTGGTCGGATAATTTGCGACGAGCGGCTCCGAGGGAAAGTTACTTGTATAGGAAATGGTATTGTTCGGACGGTTCGCCGCTGATGCCCAAGCCGTCCAGAAGAAGAAGTTGTTAAGCTTGCGCAGCCGATCCGGGTCGGATTGTGCTCCGCGTTGGATCGCATACTCGTCGCTGCCATTTGTGAACACATCCGTGTAATGTTTTAGGTTTTCCTCAAAGGCGGCGGCCCGGAGCGGATTGATGGTGAGGGTTTCGGTCGCCGGGTCGTAGGTGTTTGTCCGGACTAGCGTTTGGAGCCGCTGTAGCAAAGCCGCCTTTTCCTCCCCCGCAAGTCCGCTGCCATCCTTCCCGTAACGCCCGCCCGACCAATGGTCGAGCATGAAAAGCGATTCGCGGTGAAGATAGTCAGCCGTCCAATCCGGGGCAACATACGAACCATGGCCCCAGACGGAGCCGACCTGCATGCCGCCCATCGCCTGCCAAACATTTTGCCCGTCCGAGATGCCGCCCTCATCGATAAGCACCTTGCCTTCGGTCGAAACGACGCGCTTCGGTATCGGCGGAATCTCGCGAAAGATCTCAAGCCCGACCCATCCGAGAATGGCGAACGAACACACCATGATGGCGATCAGCATTATCCAAAGTTTCTTCATTTTCGGGTCAAAGCCTCCTTTGTGGTTATTCCAATTAAGGCCACGGCTCTTCGGCAATTGCCGGAAAGCCGAAGGTGTTCCGGCCGGGGCTTTCACGCGCCCGGTCTTGCGGAACCGCATGGTGTACTACACGACCGATCTTATTCCCATGCCGCGGCACAAGAATATGACCAGACGCATAAAGCCCGGGAAAAGATCCCGACCCACCCTTTGTTCGATCTTTGTGAGGTAGGGGAAGTCGTCGTCCGGACTTTGTGATCTGTCCGAGACGCTGCCGGGGAATGTTTCGCCAACAAACCTATGTTGGACGGCAGGCTGACGAGTAAAGAAACGGTGGAACTATATCACGGTTGATCGCGGCGGCCTAAGCCGACGAATTTTCAGTACTCTCAGCAAACCGCTTGAAGGCCTCGAGATATTTTAGTGATTGCTTTCGGAACGCGCCGGGCATCAGCCACCCGAAGATCTTCATAAATCCTTTGAACTGAAACTCATTTTCGGAGGTATAAAGCGTACGATCCTCGCCGAGCGGTTCGAAGCGGTTGCGGACGATGTTGAAGACTCCGTCCGCTTCGTAAGTACCGGTAAATTCCCGCGGCAGGTCCTTTACCGTTATCGTCTCGATCATCTCGATCTTTCGCCCGTTCATATCGAACTTGAGCCTCGACCGTGCACCGACCTCGCCGGGCGTGCCCTCGAGATGTTCAAAGCTCTCAAGCCCTTCCATCCATTTGTAGAGATTATCGACATTGTCGAAAAGTGCGACGACCTCGCCGACCGGTTTTTCAATCTCAATGGCTACGTTAAATTTCATAGTTCCTCCGTTCACTTTGTCTTGAGCAGGATCTCAAGTTCCCTTTCCGATAACCCGACGCGGGTGCGAAGGATCGCTTCGTATTCGGCCGGCGTGTAGAGCGGATAATCGGTACCGAAAGCGATCCTCTTTAGCCCGAGTCGTCTTATATATTTGGCAAGCACGGCGAACTCGTCATCGGTCAGCTTTCGGATGCCTTCGCTATCTTTATCGAGAGCGACGGCGGAGATATCGAAAGTGATCTTATGTTTCCTGAGTCCGGGTTCGGCGTCTAGCTTTTCGATGAAAGCATTCAAGAATGCACGGGTCCGCTGACTGAAACCGCCCGAGGTGCCGAAGTGAGCGATGCGAAGTTCGACGGGCCTGAGTTCTTTTAGGATCGAACCAACTAGCAGGTCGATATCCGGCTTGCCGAAGCGGCGATGGCTGTTGTCAAAATGCATCAGGATCGGCATCTTGTTCTCAGCCGCGAATTCGAAAACTCTTTTGACCTTTTCCAGATGCTCCGGCACGGTCAGATAGACCTGATTGGCGTTGTGATGGAGCTTGATGCCGTCCATTTTTAACTGCGTCCGGCACCGTTCCAGTTCCGCGAGCGCGTATTCGCGAAGCGGATCAATGCTGCAAAAGGCGCTCACGTTCTTGGGGTGCTTGTCGCGGGCGGCGGCTACAAATGAGTTCTCCTTCTCAACGAGTTCGCGTTCATTCTTGAAACCTCCAAAGTCTTCCGAGGAAAAAACATGCGCCATTGAGATGAGGTCGATTCGGCGTACCGCCGTATTGCGGAGAATTACGTCAATGTCCGAGTAATACTCGTCCGGCCGCGAGAACGGGATCCCGAGTCCCTTCCATGTCTTGATCAACTCCGGGCTAAGGATATGCACGTGCCCATCCGTTAGGGCGCTTGAGGAATTCGCGGCCACCGATACGGCCGTGACACACAAAAGCACAATACTTCCGAACACCCGAATCAACATAGAACCCCTGCCTCGACCTAACTTTATATATCAAACCTCGATCATTTACGAACCTGATCAGATCACCAGTCGAGCAAACACGATCATCCGTTGCTCTTACATCAATCTTCCCGAAAGAACCGCGTCCGGAGCGTATGGTTTCTCGGATCTGTGAAGTGCTCATTTCGGAGTTGACAGACTATATGCGTATATGGCAATATAGCAATGATGAAAGGGAAACCTCTATCAGACGACTTAATGGTTTTGATCGCAGAGCGGTTCAAGGTGCTCGGCGAGCCGGTTCGGCTTCGCATACTGCACTTCATCGGCGAGGGCGAACGGACGGTTAACGAGATCGCGGCCGGCACGGGAACGAGCCAGCCGAACGTCTCAAAGCACCTCAAGGTGATGCAGGAATCGGGCTTGCTCAAGCGGCGGCAGGAGAAGAATTTCAATTACTACTCCGTTGCCGACGTGAGCATTTTCGAGATGTGCGACACGGTCTGCAACTCTCTCCGCGACCGCTTGGAAACGCAGTCAAAACTTTTGGCATTGGTTTAAAGACAAAGGAAAAAGGAAGAAGAGAAGAACAAAGCAATGAGCGAATGTACAGTAGTAGGACTTAAGGAACAGTTGGAGAACGGCGAGATACATCTCGTCGATGTCCGCGAACAGGTTGAGTTTGCGGGCGGAAGGGTCTCGGGAGCGAGTCTCTTGCCGCTTGGTGAACTCGAGGAACGGCATCAGGAGCTTGACCACTCAAAGCCGATCTATGTGATGTGCCGAACGGGCAGGCGGTCTTCGGAAGCGCAGGCAAAGCTGAAGGCGATGGGCTTTACCAACGTCATCAACGTGGTCGGCGGCATCGAGGCATGGAAAAAGGAAGATCTTCCACTTGAGCGCGACGAGCACGCTCCGTGGTCGATCGAGCGGCAGGTCAGGTTCATGGCCGGCCTGTTGGTCTTCACCGGCGTCGTGCTGAGCCTGCTGGTGCATCCGTGGTTCATCGCACTTGCCGGGTTCGTCGGTTTCGGGCTGGCGTTTACAGCGGTTATCGACTGGTGCGGCATGGGCCTGCTAATCGCAAAAATGCCGTGGAACAAGAGAGTGGCTTAGGAAGTGAGAAGAGAGGAGAAGGAAATGAAATTCAAGCAGTTCTATTTGGGATGTTTGGCACACGCTTCGTACTACATCGGTTCAGGCGAAGAGGCGGCGATCATCGACCCGCAGCGTGACGTGCAACAGTATATCGACGAGGCCGAGGCCAACGGGCAGAAGATCAAGTACGTGATCGAGACGCACTCACACGCCGATTTCGTCAGCGGCCACCTTGAGCTTGCGGCAAAGACCGGGGCACAGATCATTTACGGCCAGCGGGCGAATACGGAGTTCCCGACGCTCAAGGTAAAGGACGGGGACGTTCTCAATGTCGGGGCGATCGAACTTAAGTTTCTCGAAACGCCCGGCCACACGCCCGAGGGCATCACCATCCTCGCTAAGGACGGCGAGGACGCCGATGTACCGATGAAGATGTTCACCGGGGACACTCTCTTTATCGGCGATGTCGGCCGGCCGGACCTGATCGGTTCGAAGGGCTTCACCGCCGAGCAGATGGGAGCGATGCTTTACGATTCGCTCCACGAAAAGATCCTTCCCTTGCCCGATGAGACCGAGGTCTATCCGGCCCATGGAGCAGGATCGCTTTGCGGCAAGTCGCTCTCAAAGGAAACGTGGTCAACGCTCGGCGAGCAGCGAAAGTTCAACTACGCTCTCAAGCCGATGACCAAGGAAGAATTCATCAAGGTGGTCGCATCCGACCAGCCCGAGGTGCCGGCATACTTCCCCGTCAGCGCGTCGCAGAATCTGAAGGGCTCGGCCTCTCTCGAGGACCTGCCGAAGCCGGCGAAGCTGACGACCGAAGAGATCATTGGCTTCGACGGCATTGTCGTTGACGTCAGGCAGAATACGGAATACGGAGCGGGCCACGTACCGAATTCGATCAATATCGGGCTTGGCGGGCAATTTGCCTCGTGGGCAGGAACGCTGATCCCGATCGGGACGCCGGTCGCTCTCGTCGCCGAAACTCAGGAACAGATCGACGAGGCATTTATGCGGCTCGCCCGAGTCGGGATCGAAACGACGAAAGGCTTTATTCTTATCAGCGATTTTAACGCAGAGAAGAAAACGGTCGGACAGGTTCGGGTCGAGAAGGTCAAAGAAGCGGTCGCGGGCGAAAGCGTTCAGTTCGTTGATGTCCGCCGGCCGGCGGAGCACGCCAACGGCCACGCGGCGGGAGCGCTCAACATCCCGCTCGACAGGCTCTCGCGTGAGATCGATATGCTCAACCCTGAGCTTCCGACCTACGTGATCTGCCAAAGCGGCTATCGCTCGAGCCTCGGGACCAGCATCCTGGAGAACGCCGGATTCAAGGAGATTTATAACGTAACGGGCGGAACGAAAGCCTGGATGGAGGCGGAACTTCCGTCCGAGGTCCTGGCGACAGCCTGTGCGAATTCATAGAGAGCACATTGACCAGCGGCCGCCAAAAAATGAGCGGCCGCTGCTTTTAGGGAGTAAAGAAATGAGAGCATCAGTTTTATTGAGCATATTGGCTCTTCTGACGTTTGCGGCATCTTCTTGTGGCACGGCGATCTCGAATAACGCCTCGGCCGCATCACCCGAGCCTGTTGCGATAAGCAACCCGCCCGAGACCGCGGAAGCACAACAGGCACCGAAATGCCGGATCTGCAACTACGATTTTGAGAAGTACAAGGGCGAACTTACAAAGGCCGAAATCGAGGGGCTTCTGCTCGCTCTGAACGATGAATATATGGCGACGGCGACCTACGAGCAGGTCAACCGCGAGTTCGGCGATCCGCGGCCGTTCGTCAACATCGTCCGCGCTGAGATGCGGCATGCAGATAGGCTGAAGGCACTCTTCACCAAATACGGCGTCGCGATTCCGGAGAATCCATGGCCGGGCAAGGTGCCGACATTCAAGTCGGTAACCGAGGCTTGCAAAGCGAGCGTTGATGGTGAGATCGCGAACCGCGACCTTTACACAAAGCTCTTCAAGACGACCGAGCGACAGGACATCATAGACACATATCGTGCATTGCAGCGTGCCTCCGAGGAGAATCACCTTCCGGCGTTTCAGCGATGCGGAGGCGGAGGCGGAGGCCGCGGCCCCGGGATGGGACGAGGCCCGCGTGGTAACGGATAATGGAGATCCTTGCTTACATTTTCGCGGCCGCGATCGGCATTTCGCTTGGATTGATCGGTGCCGGCGGCAGCATCTTGACGGTGCCCGTGCTTGTATATCTCGCCGGTGTCGACCCGGTTCTCGCAACGGCATATTCACTGTTCGTCGTAGGTTCGACGGCACTTGTCGGCGGAATTCAGAACGCCTTTCGCAAGCTGGTCGATTTCAAGACCGCGATACTTTTCGGGGTTCCATCGATCATTGCGGTCTATGTGACCAGAGCGTGGATCATGCCGGCTATACCGGAATCGATCGGCTCGGCGGACTTTGGGGTTTCAAAGGGCACTGGGCTTCTCCTGCTCTTCGCCGGGTTGATGATCGCGACGTCGTGGTCGATGATCCGCGGCGGGGTTGAAGCTCCGGCGGTTGAGGGTGCTCTAGAACCCGATGAATCGCACCACTTCGGCCTGATCTTGGCCGAGGGTGCCGGGGTCGGCACGCTGACCGGCCTTGTCGGTGCGGGCGGCGGTTTTCTGATCATCCCGGCTTTGGTGCTCTTTGCAAAGCTCGACATGAAGCGGGCGGTGGGGACGTCGCTTTTCATAATTGCGATGAAATCGCTGCTCGGCTTCACGGGCGACCTGCAGGCGGGAATGCCGATCGAGTGGCCGTTCCTGCTCGCATTCACCGGGGCATCGGTTTCCGGCATTTTCGTCGGTTCGTGGCTCAACAACTTTATCGCGGGCCATAGGCTAAAGACCGCGTTTGGCTGGTTCGTCCTGGTGATGGGGATCTATATGATCGTCCGCGAGACGGTCTTCAGGTAATAGAAAAATGGAAGGACTTTTGATCATCATCGTGTTCGTTTCGGCGTGGCTGCTACTTCAGCTTGTCATCCTGCCGAGGCTCGGGTTCGATACCTGACTTCGCGGAGCATGCGACGTCGGGTTTCGACGTGACACGAATAGTTCCGATGAAAGGACGGACGAAACGGATCTTAGGTCTGAACGCTAGCCTAAAGGTCAGAGAGGTAATGATGGAAACAAAACCGATATTTTGCAAAACACATGCACCGGAAGAGAATGAGTTCTGGAAATACCCGTCACATAAAGTGCTTGGGATAATTGAGGAGCCGGAGAGTGTTTCGAACGCGATCGGGGCTCTTCTGGAGACTGGTATTCCCGATGACGCAATTACGGTCGAATGCGGCCGTCAGGGTGAGAATCAGATCGATTTCTCGGGTGAGGGGCACGGCTTGCTTGGCCGCTTCGTTCGCTATTTTCAGGAATTGAGTGCAGAGCATAGCTATCTGGAGTATTTTCAAAAGGAGCTACATTCGGGCCATTTCCTGATCGAGGTCCGCCCAAAGAACCGAGAGCAGAAACAGGCGATCGCCGAGTTGCTCCATAGCGCCGGTGCGAAACGTGTTACCTATTTCGGCAATTGGATAATTGAAGAAATAGGTAACAAAATTCAACACGCTGAGATGGGAGCCTACGGCCTTAGTCGCCGAGTCTCGCTTCCATTTGCCGAAGCGGTTGAGAAAACAAAGGTGTCCCTCCTGGCGGAGGGCTTTGGTGTCCTTACCGAGATCGATATGAAAGCCAAGTTCAGAGAAAAGCTTGATCGTGACTTCTCGAACTACGTGATCCTTGGAGCCTGTAATCCCGGCTATGCATTTGAGGCACTCGGCTTTGACCTCAACCTTGGCTTGCTGCTTCCATGCAATGTCGTTGTTTACGAAGACGCTGAAGGGACTATTGTCACAGTGATAGACCCGGTTCAGATGATGGCGGTCGCCGATAATGCCGAAATCGTAAAGATCGCCGAAGAGGTAAAGGCTCGTCTGCGTAGCGCCCTCGATAACGTCTAGAGAAGACTCAGGTGAAAGAACTTTTCGGGTTGAGTGCAATTTGGTGGATAGTTTCGGGCGGTATTGCGATGAGCCTGATCGCTATCGCCGGAAGCGCGACCTTCTTCTTTGTTGGGGCTCGGCTTCAGCGTCTTCTCCTGCCGCTGGTAGCGTTCTCGGCCGGTGCACTTATCGGTGGTGCGTTTCTTCATATGATCCCGGCCAGTATGTCGACAGGTCGCGATCCGATCACAATATTTCTCTGGTTGCTGATCGGTTTCACGCTATTCTTGGCGATCGAGCAGTTCCTCCACTGGCACCATTGCCGCCGAGCGGAAACAGAGTGTAAGAAACCGCTGACGTACCTTATCCTGCTCGGCGACGGGCTTCACAATCTCATCGGCGGCATGGCGATCGCCGGGACATTTCTTCTTGACATCCGACTCGGCATCGCAGCCTGGTTAGCTGCGGCGGCTCACGAACTCCCGCAAGAACTTGGTGATATGGGTGTCCTTATGTATGGAGGCTGGAAGAGATTAGAGGCTTTGGTTTTTAATTTTGTTTCATCGCTGACGTTTCTCATTGGCGGAGTGTCCGTTTATCTCGTCTCGCTTCAGGCGGACATTTGGTTCCTGATCCCATTTGCCGCCGGTAACTTCATTTACATCGGAGCGTCCGATCTTGTTCCGGAGGTAAATAAGCACGAAAGCCTAAAGGCAAATATCGTCCATTTTCTGTTCTTCGTCGTCGGGTTGGGACTGATGCTCGCGGTAAAGCTTTTTCTCGATTGACCTCCGACGACGAGACCTTGCTACGTTCCGTTTGACCTGATTTTGCGGTAAGTTAGCAGACGATCAAATGACAAAGCTGGAACATGAGCACACCCGCGAGGCGATCGCGGCCAGGATCGCAGGAGCGAATCACAACTATATCCGCGACTTCATTT
>CAZGLZ010000071.1:0-19758 GCA_964526245.1 uncultured Chloracidobacterium sp.
GCCAGAGCGTGCGAAGTGCCGCGACCTCCGGAGCCGCGTGGTTCATATCGATGTGAAGGAACGCGATGATCTCGGAGCTGATCTCCGAAAGCGTATCGGGAACCGGGCCCTTCACTATCCTGACGTTCTTCCATTCCGCAAAGTTCTTCTCCACCGCTTTAAGATCGGTAACGTAAAAACCCTCGTCGATGTGCTTCGCGTTTCGCAGGCGTTCGAGTTCGTCGGCTGATTGCTCGGGGTCGATGCCTTCGAACGTGTCGAGAAGATAAAACATTTTGCCGAGCGAGTCCCAATCGAGATGCTTCATTATCGCCGAGCTTAGAAAGCCGCGATTTACTCCGCACTCGACAAAGTCGCCATCAAGCCGGGCGGCCGTTTCGGCGGCCCAAAGCCCGATATGTACGCGCCAATGCCAGCCGTAATCGCCGGCGGCGGCAACGCCTCGATCGTAGGCAGCACGGAACCGCGGGTCGTCGAGGAAGGTATGGTCGTGGATCGAGGCGAGGCCGTCCGCCTCGTAAATATCTGCTCCGGCGGGCAGGCGAAAGAGCCCGAAGCCACGGCCTAACATAAGCTTTTTGATGTAGCCTTTGATACCCATTTTGCGATGTGCCGACCCTGATCACCGGCCCTTCGAGCAACGAAATATACTCGCACCAATTTTTCCGCTTGACAAACTCGGTAAATGTAACTAATATCGTTACAGATATGGCGGCTAACAGCCAATTCTCAATGGCGGTACACGTTCTCTCGATGCTTGCGGCGTCGCGGGATGAGAACGTCAAGTCTGACTGCATCGCGGCCAGCGTGAATACGAATCCGGTCGTGATACGAAGACTTTTAGGTCAGCTTGCTCAGGCAAATCTCGTTATCTCGCAGTCGGGAGCGCATGGCGGAACGCGTCTCGCGAAATGCCCGAACGAGATAAATCTGGCGGACGTCTATGCGGCCGTTTCGTGCGGCGAGGTCTTTGCACTTCACGCGAGGGAACCGAACAAAGATTGCCCGGTCGGGCGGAATATCGAAGCAGTGCTTTGCCATGTACAAAAGCGGATCGACCGGACGATCACGGAAACGCTTTCGGCGTACACGCTAGCGAACGTTTTTGAAATGGTCGAAAAGGGAGCGGCGGCTTAAATTTTTTTGACCTTATTTGTAACAGATATAGTTACAGGATTGTTAATTTCTAACGAACAAGGGGCAGTACTTATATGTTTTGGTGTTCATTACAGTGCGTATTCGAAAGAGTGATGGCGGCACCGGCCGTGCTGAACCTTTCGTCTGAGGTCGCAAAGGTTTTTCCGATATTCTTGAAAGCGGCCGAACTCTTGAACCGGCTTGTTCAGTAAAGGCCGGGTTTATACCTGCACCTTTGAGGTGATAAATGTCATTCGCAAATACTGAAATAATTGAACAAGAATATTTGGGCCGCTCGATGAGCTTTGCGGAGTATAACGCACTCGTTGATTCGCTAATCGAGGCGAACCGGACTACGGGGCCGAACCAACTTCAGGCGCTCGTCGATTTCACGAGGCTCAATCAGGCCCGCACGCGGCGGCTTCTTAAAACGCTTTCTGTTGACGAAGACGCGGCGGCGATGCTGCGGTCGATCGGCGGCCACCAGATCTGGTTGGTTATGACCGAGGGTTGGTGCGGCGACGCGGCACAGAACGTCCCGGCGATCGAGACGATTGCCGCGGTATCCGGCGACATCGAGACACGTTATATTTTGCGGGATGAGAATCCGGAGCTGATGGACCGCTTCCTGACCCGCGGAACACGCTCGATACCGAAGGTCATCGTGCTCGACCGCGAGACAAGAGTGGTTCTTGGAACATGGGGCCCGCGGCCGACAGAAGCACAGGAGCTGTTCGATCGGCGAAAGGCCGAAGGCGTCGATAAGCCGGTGATCCTGGAAGAATTACAGCGTTGGTACAACGCAGATAAGGGCATCTCGGTTCAACGCGAAATGGCCGAGATCGCTTGCAAATGTGCCGATGCGGCCGAGCGGCAGACCGCAGCTTTTGCTTGATAGAAAAGTTTTTTTCAAATAATCCAAAACTGAGGAGAGATATCTGAATGAAGATCTTTGCTGTACTTGTAATCGCGCTCGCCGTGTTTTCGGCGGCGTGTGAAGATCCGGCGGCCAATAAGCCAAAGGCAACTACATCGGAACCGACGAACGCGGCTTCGTCGAACACCGCCGCAAATTCAACGGCGACCGCGGCGAGCCCTGCAACAAAGGGCGAGGCTCTTGCCTTGAACCCCGAAAATTCGAACGTGGAATTCACCGGCTCGAAGGTGACCGGAAAGCACGACGGCGGTTTTGAGAAGTTCACCGGAACCATTGACCTGGTAAACGCGAAGCCCGAGGAAAGCTCGGTCAAGGTCGATATCGATATGGCGTCAGTTGTAAGCGATAATGCTGACTTGACTGAACATCTTAAGACCGGCGACTTTTTCGAGGTCCAGAAGTTTCCGAAGTCAACCTTCGCTTCGACCAAGATCGTAGCCGATACGGCCAAAGGAGCGAATGCGTATACGGTGACGGGCGACCTCGAGATGCGCGGCGTTAAAAAGTCGATCACGTTCCCGGCGACCATCACGGTTTCTGACGCCGATGTTGCAGTAAAGGCGGAGTTCGCGATCAACCGAAGGGATTTCGGCATTAATTATGCCGGCATGGCGAATGACCTGATCCGCGATGACGTTGTAATGCGGCTCGATCTGAAGAGCCCGCGGAAAAAATAACAGCAATGTAGGTTCGCTGCGGCGTCCGCCCGCCGGACGGTCGTCTTCTGTCTTCTTGACCCAGGGGGCGGATGCCGCAGCTGGCATTTTTCGGAGAGAGCGAAATGATAGCTTGGGTGATCAACAATTTCGGCATTGACGCTTTGAGCCTTGAGGAACGTCCGGTTCCCTCATTGGGCGAAAAAGATGTCCTCGTCAAGCTGCATGCGAGCTCGATCAACTACCGCGACCTGATGGTAGTAGAGGGGACGTATAACCCGAAGATGAAGCTGCCGGCTGTTCCGTTCTCAGATGGTGCGGGAGAGGTTGTCGAGGTCGGAAGCGGCGTTACGAAATGGAAGCCCGGCGATCGCGTGATGCCGATCTTTGCCCAGCATTGGTTCGACGGCGACCCGGATGCGGAGATCAGAAAAACATCGCTCGGAGCAGGAAGCACTTGGGACGGAACGCTTCGCGAGTTTGCTGCCTTTAATGAGATCGGGCTCGTCGCCATCCCGTCGCATTTGAGTTATCAGGAAGCAGCGACGCTCGGGTGTGCAGGCCTGACGGCTTGGCACGCGGTGGTCGAGTCGGGCGGCGTGAAGCCCGGCGAGGCGGTCGTTACGCTCGGCACCGGCGGCGTTTCGGTCTTCGCACTTCAGTTTGCTAAAGCGGCGGGTGCGAGGGTGATCGCCACCTCGAGCAGCGATGAAAAGCTGGAGCGGCTCCGCGAACTCGGGGCGGACGAGACGATCAATTACCGGACGCGTGACGACTGGGACAAAGCGATCCTTGAACTCACAGGCGGCCGCGGTGCCGATCACGTAATTGAGGTCGGCGGATCCGGAACTCTGCCTCGGTCGATAAATGCGACCCGGTTTGGCGGCCACATCGCGATGATCGGAGCATTGACCGGTGCGGCTTCGTTCAACCCGACGTCGGTCTTTATGAAAGCGGTCCGCGTCCAGGGAATTTATGTCGGGCACAGGCGGATGTTTGAAGAGATGAACCGAGCAATAGAGGTCAATGGCCTCAAGCCGGTGGTCGATTCGACGTTCGCCTTCGACGATGTGAGAACGGCACTTCGTCGTATGAGAGAAGGAAGCCATTTTGGAAAGATCGTGATCGATCTTGAAAGCGAATAGTAGACGCCGTTGGAAGAACCCGCGGCATTAGATCAAACGAACTCGGGAGGAAAAATGACAACACTTTTTGATAAATTGACCATCGGCAATACTGAACTCAGCAACCGGATACTTTACGCTCCGATGACGCGGAGCCGTGCCAATGACGAGGGCGTTCAGCCCGATTTCGTTGCCGAGTATTACGGCCAGCGGGCGACCGCGGGACTGCTGATAACCGAAGCGACGAACGTCTCGGCGATGGCCAAGGGCTACGTCAGAACGCCGGGAATTTACACCGACGAGCAGATCGCCTCATGGCGGAAGGTGACCGATAGGGTCCATGCCGAGGGCGGGAAGATCTTTTTGCAGATCTTCCACACCGGTCGGATAGCCCTACCGGACTTTCTCCCGGGCGGTACCGAGCCGGTCGCACCCTCGGCAGTTGCGGCCGCCGGGCAGAACTACACCGATGCCGGAATGAAGGACTTTGTCGTTCCACGGCCGCTTGAGACCGAAGAGGTGAAGGGGATCGTCAAGGACTTTGCCGCGGCGGCCCGGAACGCGATCGAGGCCGGTTTCGATGGCATTGAGATCCACGGCGCAAACGGCTATTTGATCCAGCAGTTCCTTTCGACGAACGTCAACCTTCGCACCGATGAATACGGCGGGTCGGTCGAGAATCGGTCGCGGTTCCTGCTTGAGATCGTCGGTGCGGTCGTCGCCGAGATCGGTTGGGAGCGTACCGGACTCAGGCTCTCGCCGGGCGGTGAGTTCAACGACATCAAGGAAAATGATGCCGAGGAGCTTTACGACGACGTGATCGCCGAGCTTAACAAGCGGAAGCTTGCGTATCTCCATATCGGCACGTTCGATCAGAACCGCGACTGGCACCCGATCATCCGGCCGAAGTACGATGGAATATATCTGGCCGGCGTAGGGTTTGATAAGGAACGCGGCGAGCGGACGCTGGCCGAAGGCGGTGCCGATGCGATAGTTTACGGCAAACTCTTTTTGGCGAACCCGGACCTGCCGGAGCGTTTCCGGCGAGACGCCCCGCTCAATGAATGGGACGAGAGCACGTTCTACACGCCGGGGGAGAAAGGCTATACGGATTATCCGACGCTTGAGCAGGCTGCGGCCGCGGGTGAATAGAGAATATGGCTGAGAAAAAAGTATGGTTCATTACCGGTTGTTCGACCGGGCTCGGGCGGGATCTCGCGGAGGTCTTGCTCGAGCAAGGTTATCGGGTTGTTGCTACGGCTCGGCGGCTTGATTCGATAAGCGATCTGGCCGAGCGATTTCCCGAGAATGCCAGGATCGCTTCGCTCGACGTGACCGATCGCGATGAGATCACGGCGGCCGTCGAGAAGGCGATCGAGGAATTCGGCCGCATCGACGTGCTGGTCAACAATGCCGGCTATGGACTGCTCGGTGCCATCGAAGAACCGAGCACGGAGCAGATCCGGGCCCAATTTGATACGAACGTCTTCGGGGCCGTGGATGTGATGCGGGCGGTGTTGCCGCAGATGCGGCGGCAGAAAAGCGGCCACGTTCTGAATATGTCGTCCGTCGCAGGGTTCATCGCGTCGGGTTCGGCGGGGTATTATGCGGCGACGAAATTTGCCCTTGAGGCACTTTCTGAGGCACTCGCTCAGGAGGCGGCCGATCACGGCATTCGGGTCACGATAGTTGAGCCCGGCCCATTTCGAACCGACTTTGCCGGACGTTCACTTCGGGCGCCGGAAGGGCAGATGCCGGAAGTCTATCCCGGCACACAGCGGTTCCTTGATTACTTTGCGGAGGTGGACCGGAAGCAGGTTGGTGATCCCAGAAAGGCCGCTCAAGTTATGATCGACGTTGTTGAATCGGCGGAGCCGCCGCTGAGGCTGCCGCTCGGTGAGCTTTGTATTACGAGGATCGAATCTGAGCTTGAGAAGGTCCGGGCTGACATCGCCCCGTGGCGGGAGGCGGGACTCGCTACCGCATTTGAAGATTGAAGGGGTTGACAACTGTAACACAAACAGTTACAATTACAGTTAATTGCGGCGGGTTCTTTGCGGCCGCTAGAGAGGTTCGTTATAATTCGGGTTTTTGGAGAAAAGATAATGGGAAATTTTGCACACGCAGTTTCGGATAAAGAGTTTGAGACAAATGTTTTGGGAGCGGACAAACCGGTCCTCGTGGATTTTTGGGCAGAGTGGTGCGGGCCGTGCCGGATGATCGCTCCTTCGGTCGAGGCGGTCGCCGAGCAGCTTTCGGGTAGGGCCGGCGTTTACAAGATGAACGTTGATGAGAACCCGGAAGTGCCGCAGCGTTACGGCATTCGCGGCATCCCGACGCTGATCGTCTTCAAGGGCGGGCAGGAGCAGGAGCGTATCGTCGGAGCCGTCTCGCAGGAGCAGATCTCGCGAGTTTTGGAAAAGTACGTTTAGCCTTTGGCTGAGCGATAGTTAGTCAGGAGAGCCGTCGATCGGCTCTCTTTTTTTGCAAGAAAAAGCCCGGACCGATCGATGTCGGCCCGGGCTTTTTGTCATTGATGACGCCGGTTTTAGAACACGAACGAATTCGCGACCGGATAGTCGCCGTTCTGTCCCCATTGTGCCGTTGCGGCACCGCTGGTCGAACCGAGATACCAGAAGGCAGTCGCGCCAGGAGTTGCACTTGGCCGCCACACTCCGGGATCGGTTTTCCCGTCGCCGTCATAGTCGCCAGGAACCGCGAAGTCGGTCGCTGATGCACCGAACGTCGCTCCGACTGTTGCTCCGTCGGAGCTTCGGCGATGCCACCACTGAAGAGCCCCGCTTACCGGCCGGACGATCGCAAGATCGGTCTTTCCGTCCGCGTCATAGTCGCCCGCGACAATGACGTCCGTCGGCGTTCCGAATATTTCGCTCTTGATGCCGGCCGTTGACTGCAGGAACCAGAAGAGGCCCTGACCGCCGCCGGCGCTTCTCTGGACGACGAAGTCGTTCTTGCCGTCGCCGTCATAATCGCCGGGAGCGACAAAATCGCCATTTACGCCCCATGGAACAAAGGTGATGGCTCCGCCCGGATTGTTGAGCGATCCGCGATAGAACCAGGTGCTCTGCTGGAGCGATGCCGGGCCCGGGCGATAAACCGCGACATCGGCCTTGCCGTCGCCGTCATAGTCGCCGACGATGCGTGGATTGTCGCCCGTTTGGCCGAAGTCCTCGACCCGAACCGTGTTGTTCGAACTCTGCAGAATGTAAAAGAACGCGTTGCCGCTCGGTTGGCCTGTGCCAACCGGACGCCAGACCGCGATGTCGGTCTTGTTGTCGCCGTCATAATCTGCCGGAACGAAGGAATCGGTTGCGATGCCCCATGCCGCGGTCTGAACTGCAGCGGTGCCGTTCCAATTGACAAACCAAGTGACCTGCCCGCCGGAGCCACCGCCAGTGTTACGAACCACGGCAAAATCGGTCTTGCCGTCACCGTTGAAGTCAACGACGTTCTGTGCCGGAGCAACCGGTCCGCCGCCCGAGGTGACCGAAGCCCAAGTCGTTCCGACGCGGAGGCCGTCAAAAACACCCGCCGGGTGCGACGAAGCGGAACCCTGACGGATCGCATATGACCCCGGCGCGATATCTGACGAAACATCCGTTGCGGTGATGGTCGGCGAGGCCGGCTCGCCGCCCGGAAGCGTCGGGTTGACATACATCACAACCGTATCGTTATCAACGCCGTCAACGACCGTATATTTCACGACAACCAGGTAGGTTGTGTTCAATGCGTACGTGTTGCCCGTCCAAATGATCGTGTCCGATCCCGTCGCTGCTTTAGAGAGTCCGAAAGCGACACCGTTCGAAGCGTCCCTACGTGCAAAAACACGCCCTCTGAAGGTCGTGCTGATCGGGTCCGGGCTGAGGTGGAAAAAGTAGCCTCCGCCGAGCGTCTCCGGTGCGGCCGAAAAGTTGACCAAGAAAGCTGCATAAACGGAGCCCGATGACTGAACTGCAAAGACCTTATGGGCGTCTTCGCCGGAGGTCGTGAACCCGACCGCATTTCCGACACCCGAGCTCGGGTAGCCCGTGTAGGTCAATCCGGGAGAAACGACGGTGAGCGGGTTCGTGCCGCCGCCGCTGTGTGCCGTCCAGCCGTTGGCAGTAAGCAGTTGTCCGGCAGCGAGGTCAAAGTCCTCGACCGCAAGCGGGGTTTGGGCGTTGGCCGAAACTGCCGCAAAGATCGCGAACACTCCGAAAAGCCCGCGAACGATATTTGATAATTGATTTTTCATATTTTTCGTGCGCCGAAACAGAGCTCGGGCAATCCGCAAACCTGTCGCGGGCTTGTCCGGAACGCTGTCCGAAAAAGCAAAATGATTCATACTGTCTAGAACCCTTATAATTTCCTACGAATAGGGAAATAAATCAACACTCGAGGGCTTGGCGGTAAAATAAATTTAACGTGTCCAAAAGGGGATTTGCTAAACTAGAGCCCTGCGGTTCTCTTGGAATGTTCAAAGGCGTTTGGAAATGTCTGGTGGTATCTGCCGTGTTTTTAACGGCGGGACTTTCCGTGTTTCCGCAGGACAAGCCAAAAACAGAGCCGGACGATGAGCGGATCGTGGTCAATACGAACCTGATCGAAGTTCCGGTAGTGGTTACGGACCGAGCAGGTAAATTGGTCAAGGGCCTGAAGGCTTCCGATTTCAAGGTCTTTGAGGACGGCGTCGAGCAGGAGATAGCCGAGTTTCGAACATCGACAGAGCCGTTCGATGTCGCATTGCTGCTAGACACATCGGGATCGACACGTTCCGAGCTCAACTTGATCAGGCGTGCCGCGTCGCGCTTCATCGCTTCGCTGCGGGAAGGTGATCGGGTCGGGCTGATCGCCTTCCGGACTGATACGGCGGACGGACGCTCAAAGGCAGCGGTCGATCTTTTGACCGCGATCACGGGCGACCGAAGGGCACTGAATCAAGCTCTGGATGCGGTCGCTACCAGCAACGGAACGCCGTACTACGACGCGTTGCTCGAGGCGGCCGGGCGCTTATTGAAAGGCGGCGACGAGAAGCGGCGGCGGGTGTTGGTCGTGCTCGGCGACGGGGTCGATTCGACCAGTGAAAGTGCTTTCAACGAGGCCGAAGACGAGCTTCTTCCGCTCGGCGTCGCGGTTTACTTCATCAGGGTCGATACGCGGCCGTTCCTCGAGGATAATCTGCTCGGCGACTGCCAGGTCGCGATGCGGTTCTCGGTCGCTCAGCTCCGGCGATATTATTCATCGCTAGGGGCGAGGGCCGAGAGGACAATGGATTTTTGCAAGCTCGGCGATTTTGAGAGGCTGGCGGTCAGTAAGAGGCTTTACGATATCGCGGACGAAGAGATGGCAAAGCTCGCAAAGGCGAGCGGTGGGCGTGTATTTCCGGTAGCCGACCTCGTCGAGGCCGGAGCCGCATTTGCCGAGATCGCAGAGGACATCGGAACGACGTATTCGTTCGGATATTACTCATCGAATGAGAAGCGGGACGGCAAATTTCGGCGGATAAGGGTAGAATTGAAAGATAAAGCAGGGAAGTTCGGGGTGCGGTCCCGTGAGGGCTATACGGCTCCGGCAAATTAACGTATGGCAAAGTTCGATAGGATCTGTTTGGTGGTGCTTGATTCGGCCGGTATCGGCGAGATGCCGGATGCGGCCGCCTGGGGCGACGCGGGAGCGGACACGCTCGGTAATATTTTTCGCAAACGGCAAATAAACGTGCCGAATCTTCAGAGCCTCGGGCTTGGGAATATTCGTCCGCTCGAAGGGCTTCCGCCCGTCGAGAAGCCGATCGGTTCATTCGGCAAATGCACGCTCGCCTCGAACGGCAAGGATACGACCACGGGTCACTGGGAGATGGCGGGGATCATTCTTGAAAAGGCGTTTCCGACCTTTCCGGAGGGCTTTCCGCCGCGGGTGATCGACCGGTTCGTTGCGGAAACGGGCGTGCCCGGCGTGCTTGGCAATGTGCCGGCAAGCGGGACGGAGATCATAAAGGAGCTTGGTGAAGAGCACGTCCGCTCCGGCAAACCGATCGTCTATACCTCGGCCGATTCGGTCTTCCAGATCGCCGCTCATGAAGAAGTTGTGCCCATCGACCGGCTCTACGAGATGTGCGAGACGGCCCGCCGAATTTTGGACGGCGAGGACAAGGTCGGGCGAGTGATCGCAAGGCCGTTTGTCGGCAAGACGGCCGCTACTTTCAAGCGGACCGAGAATCGGCACGATTACGCAGTGCCGCCGCCCGAGCGGAACCTTCTTCCGCTGCTGAAAAACGCCGGATTGGACGTGGTCTGCATCGGAAAGATCGCCTCGATCTACGATTCGATGGGCGTGACCGAAGACCTCACCGCAAAGAACAACGACCAGACGATCGACCAGACAATAAATGCCCTAAATGCTGACAACAAGGGGCTTATCTTCAGCAATCTGGTCGATTTCGACATGCTTTTCGGCCACCGGCGTGACCCTGAGGGCTACGCGGCGGCGCTTGAGCACTTTGACGCACGGCTTCCGGAGATCATGGCCGCGATGAAAGACGGCGATCTGCTGATCATCACCGCCGACCACGGAAACGACCCGACTTTCCGCGGCAGCGACCACACCCGCGAATACGCTCCGCTGCTGGTCTATGGCAAAACTGCCAAGCCGGGCGTCAACCTTGGAACACGCGGCTCGCTTGCTGACATCGGCCAAACCATCGCAGAGAACTTCGGCCTCGAACTCCCGGCCGGAGAGAGTTTTCTTCAAGAGATCTAAGCGGTTTGGGAGCGGCCGATTTTAAAAATCAGCTAACAGCTATTAGCTTATAGCTGTTAGCTTTTTCATTAAGACACCACACGGCAGAAAATTATGAAGAGATTCCTGGCGATCGTATTCGTCTTTGCGATGGCGGTTGGGGCCTTTGGGCAGGTTTCGGAGGCTCCGTCGCGGCTGCGGCAGGCGATCGAGAACTACGAGCAGGATCGCGGCGCTTACGCCCGTTGGTATTCGGCGGAGACCTCGTCGGCGAGGCGTGAGCGATTCAGAAAGCTATACAGCGACCGGTTAGCGGAGCTTGGGCGGATCGACTTTGCACGGCTTGAGCATCACGAGAAGGTCGATCACATCCTGTTTCAGAACCACCTGCGGCGTGAATTGGCGGAGCTTGACCGGAATACCGCATTGCTCGAAGAAATGATGATGATCGTGCAGTTCGCACCTGTGATCAGCGACCTCGAGGATCAGCGGCGGCGGCTTGAAAGCATCGACCCCGAGCAGACGGCCGCCAAGCTCAACGCACTCGCCGCCAAGATCACCGACACGCAGCGGGCATTTGAGAACGGCACCTACCAAAAGCCAAAGCGGACCGTCGCTTACAGGGCCGTGCGTACGATCGCATCGCTGCGTTCGACGCTCCGCAATTGGTACAACTTCCATAATGCTTACGACCCCAAATTCACCTGGTGGAACAAGAAGCCTTACGAGGCGGTCGAGGCGGCACTTCAGCGATATTCGGAATACGTTGCCGGGAAACTGGTCGGCATCGCGGCGGATGACCGGACGACGATCATCGGCGACCCGATCGGCCGCGAGGCGCTCATCCGCGAGCTGCAGTTCGAGATGATCCCGTACACGCCTGAGGAACTCGTCGAGCTTGCGGAAAAGGAGTTCGAGTGGTGTGTTGCGGAGCTTAAGAAAGCCTCTCGCGAGATGGGCCATGGCGACGATTATATGAAGGCCATCGAGGCCGTAAAGCAGAAATACGTCGAGCCCGGAAAGCAGCCGGTGTTGATCCGCGATTTTGCCCTTGAGGCGATCGATTACGTAAAGAAGAACGACCTGCTGACCGTGCCGCGAGAGGCCGAAGAGACGTGGCGGATGGAGATGATGTCGCCGGAGCGGCAGCTCGTCGCACCGTTCTTCCTCGGCGGCGAGACGATCCTGGTAGCCTACCCGACCGACTCAATGACGCACGAGCAGAAGATGATGTCGCTCCGCGGCAACAACCCGCATTTTGCCCGAGCGGTTACGCATCACGAGCTGATCCCGGGCCATCACATGCAGCAGTTCATGAACCGGCGATACAGGACGTATCGGAGCACTTTCAGGACGCCGTTCTGGGGCGAGGGCTGGGCGCTTTACTGGGAGTTCTTGCTTTGGGATCGCGGCTTTACCAAGACGCCGGAGGACAAGATCGGAGCGCTTTTCTGGCGGTCGCATCGGGCGGCAAGGATCATCTTCTCGCTCAATTTTCATCTCGGCCGATGGACGCCGGAGCAGTGCGTTGACCTGCTGGTGAACCGCGTCGGGCACGAGCGGGAAAATGCTCTGGCCGAGGTTCGGCGGTCGTTTTCGGGCGATTATGGCCCGCTTTACCAGATGGCATATATGGTCGGCGGCCTGCAGTTCTATCAGCTTCACAAGGACCTTGTCGGGACAAAGAAAATGACCGACCGGCAGTTTCACGATGCGATCCTGAAGGAAGGCTCGATACCGGTCGAGTTGGTCCGGGCGATCCTGACCATTCAGCCGCTCGAACGGGAATTCGCGACCAAGTGGAGGTTTTATGATTTTAAGAAATAGAGCAATGCCATGGCTCGTTATTGCCGGGCTTCTGGGGGCGTTTCTTGCGTCCGGATGTTCGACGCACTCCGAGCATGACGGGCATGACCATTCGGCCCACGGCAACGCTGCGGATTCCCACACCGATCACGCGGGAATGGACCATTCAACGATGGCGAGTTCGCCCGGGGCAGCAGATGCACCATTGGAGCTACAGTTCATCGACACGATGATCGTCCATCACCAGGGTGCGCTCGATATGGCAAAGCTTGCTGAGGTGCGTGCTTCGCGCGATGAACTCAGGAAATTTGGCGCCGCGATCATTGCCGATCAAGATCGGGAGATAACGCAAATGAAGCGTTGGCGGAGTGAGTGGTACAAAGATGCAAAGCCGGCGATCAATATGGATTTTCCCGGGATGAAGGACGGAATGGCCCAGATGGATATGAAACGGCTCGGCGAGCTCAGGGAGGCGGACTTCGACCGCGAGTTCATTCGCCAGATGATCGTCCATCATTCAGGAGCGGTAGTGATGTCGCGATCGCTGCTCGATAAGGCGGCCGAGATCAAGCTCAAGCCCGAGCTGAAAAAGCTTGCCGAAGCAATCGTCACGGCACAGAACGGTGAGATCGAACAGATGAACAAATGGCTTGCTGAATGGAAATGGTACATCGCTCTCCGCTAAATTCTGGCCGTATCAGATCAATACACTTCACAATGCTCGGCAATCGCCGGGCTTTTTTATTGACCCTATAACATGCTGCAAATAAACATGTTAGGGGTCTCTGGCACAGCCATTGCGATGTTAAAGCGTGGAGCAAAGAGAGGAATTATGTCATACGAAGTAATTAACGTGAACGGCGAGGAACGGGTAGTGAGAGAGGACGTTGCGAAGAAGCACCGCGGCATCAACTGGATGATATTGAGCCTCGGAGGCATCATTTTGATCGCGGGCTTGATACTACTCTCGGGTATTTTCAGCGTCGCAACGGACCCAAACCCGGAACCGTCACCGGCGATCAGCAATAGGGTAACGCAATAGTTCTTGGAGTTTACATTTCACTTGCCGACGGCACCGCCGGCGTTTTGTGAAATGCTTGCCGCTGAAGATGCGGCGTTGGGCGTCCGCGGTTTGGACGCCCGTCTTTGCAGTCTGGCTCGTCAGGAAATAGAACACCCATCTGCCATCTGGTAATCTAGTCAAGTGCTGATACTTGGCATCGAAAGCTCCTGCGACGAGACGGCCGCCGCCGTGGTGCGCGATGGCCGCGGGATGTTGTCCTCGGTCATCTCTTCGCAGATCGAACTTCACCGGCCCTATGGCGGGGTCGTGCCCGAACTTGCCTCGCGTGAACATCTTGCAAAGATCGGCCCGATCGTCGATGCCGCACTTGAGAAGGCCGGTGTTTCGATCAACGAGATCGACGCGATCGCGGTGACGCAAGGCCCAGGGCTCGTCGGGGCTTTGCTGGTCGGCGTTTCATATGCAAAGTCGCTTGCCTTCGGGCTCGGCATCCCGATCGTCGGCGTTAATCATATCGAAGGCCACGTCTATTCGGTCGCTTTTGAAAATCCGGAGGTCGAGTATCCGGCTATGGCACTGATCGTATCTGGCGGCCATACGAATCTTTTTTTCATTCCGGAAGAGGGCAAATACAAGGTCGTTTCACGAACCCGCGATGACGCCGCCGGTGAGGCGTTCGACAAGGTTGCAAAGATGATCGGGCTCGGCTATCCGGGCGGGCCGGTGATCGAAAAGCTTGCACGGGGCGGCGACCCGAAGCGATTCAAATTCGTTAAGGCAAAGATCTCCGACGGGACGCCCGATTTCAGCTTTTCGGGCTTGAAGACCGCTGTCTCGCGGCACCTTGAGGAAACCCCGCTCGGGTCGGATCAGGACAAGGCGGATCTTGCGGCGAGTTTTCAGGATGCTGTCGTAAACGCGCTCATCTCGACGATGGAAAAGCAGGCCGCCGAATATCGGCCGCGGACGCTTATCGTTGCGGGCGGTGTTGCGTGCAATCTGGCGCTTCGCGAGGCGGCTGAAAAGGCAGCGGCGAGGCTGGGGATTCCGGTATATTTTCCATCGAAGCACCTTTCGACGGACAACGCGGCGATGATCGCGGCGGCCGGTTATTTCCACCTTAGGTCGGGTCGGAAGGCCGGGCTTGAAATGACCGCGGACGTGACCCTGCGGCTGCAAAACATCGGCCTGCCGGCAAACGGAGCCAAGGCCGGGCGGAAGCGGTTTCGAACTTAACTATTGTATCTTTCCGAAACCGCCGTATAATCTTTGATAGCCCCCGTTCCGAAACATTGCCGGACCTCAATTGCCGGTGGTTTGCCCTCGCGGCTCAGGAGCCTGCTTTGAAATAAATCTATGAAATCACTTCGATCCTTGATCGCACTCTTTTCGTTGGTCGTCGTTTTTGCCGTAGGCTCCTTCGGCCAGAACAACCCGCCGCCATTCCGATATCAGATCCCGTGGGCGACCGGGTTCAGCTCGCCGCTGCTCTTGACCCATGCCGGCGACGGCACCCGCCGCACGTTTGTGATCGAGCGTGGAGGGATCATCAAGGTGGCTCCCCCGGGATCGACGACCTACTCCATTTTCATGAACATTACGACCCGAGTGCTCTCGGGCGGTGAACGAGGGCTTCTCGGCCTGGCGTTCCATCCGGATTTTGAGAACAACGGCTATTTCTTCGTTAACTACACCCGACAGACGGACGGTGCGACCGTTGTCTCGCGTTTCAAAGCGACGAACAACAACACTCTCGGCGACCCCAACAGCGAGCGGCCAATGCTTACGATCCCGCAGCCGTTTTCGAACCACAACGGCGGGATGATCGCTTTCCGCGAGGATGGCCCGGGGCAATATAACCTCTATATCGGCATGGGCGACGGCGGCTCAGCAAACGACCCGGGCAACCGTTCGCAGAACATCAACGAGCTGCTCGGCAAGTATCTTCGCATCACGCCGAACGTGACGGACGAGAATCCGAATCCGGCTTACACAGTGCCTGCGGATAACCCGTACGTAGGAATTCCGGGTGCGGATGAGATATACGCGGTCGGTGTGCGGAACCCATGGCGATGGTCGTTCGACCGCGGCGGCAGCGGAGCACTTTGGGCCGGCGACGTCGGGCAGAACAACATCGAAGAGGTCTCGATAATCGGGCTTGGCGGTAACTACGGCTGGCGGGTTTATGAAGGAACGAACTGCACCGGGCTTGATGCAAGCCTGTGCATTCCGGCAAATTTCGATCCGCCGCTCTTCCAATACACGCACACGGGCGGCCGCTGCTCGATAACCGGTGGCTACGTTTACCGCGGCGTGCAGAACGCGCTTCTCAAGGGCGAATATATTTACGCGGATTACTGCACCGGCGAGATCTTTTTCTGGACGCTCAGCAACCAGCAGATCATGGTGCTCGACACGAGCCGGAATATCGCGTCGTTTGGCGAGGACGAGGACGGGGAACTCTACGTTATTGGGCTAGGTGGAACGATCGATCGCATTTTGCCGAACAAGACCTCGGCAGATTTCGACGGCGACCTGCGGACAGATGTCGGGGTCTTTCGTCCGGACTCGGGCCTCTGGTATCGGCTGAGCAGCCGCACCGGGAACGTCTCTATCGATCAATTTGGCCAGGCAGAGGACATACCGGTCGCAAAGGATTACGACGGTGACCTTCTTTCGGACCTCGCGGTTTTTCGGCCGATCGATGGAACTTGGTACGTGCTCCGGAGCACGGATAACACCTTCTTTGGGGCGCAGTTCGGTGCCGATGGCGACACGCCGCTCGCCGGGGATTTTGATGCCGACGGGCTCGCGGATTTCACCGTTTACAGGCCTTCAAACAACGCTTGGTACACATATCGAACAAGTGACCAAGGCGTCTCGATCACGCAGTTTGGCGTCGCGGGCGACGTTCCGGTCCCGGGAGATTACGACGGCGATAACCGCTACGACATCGCTGTTTGGCGGCCCTCGAATGGCGTTTGGTACCGGCTTAACAGTACGAATGGCGGTTTCGTTGCGTTGCCTTTTGGTCAGAATGGCGACGTTCCGGCTCGAGGCGATTTCGACGGCGACCTGCGGAACGACCTCGCGGTCTTCCGTCCCTCGAACGGCGTTTGGTACATCCTCCGCAGTTCGAACGGCTCGGTGCAGATCCTGCAATGGGGTGTCGGCGGAGACAAGCCGGTCGTTGGCGATTACGATGGCGACTTCACGGACGATATCGCGGTCTATCGTCCGTCGAACGGCGTCTGGTATATCAGGCGTTCATCGAACAGTACATTGCAGGCGGTGACCTTCGGGCTCGAGAATGACATTCCGGTCCCGTCGGTGGATGCTCCGTAGTTGTAATTAAATTGCGTTACGCGGCGCGGGCGAGGGTGAAAACATCTACCCTTGCCGCGCCGCTTTTCATTAGGGCCTTGGCACAATAAGATGCGGTCGAACCCGAGGTCAGGACGTCGTCGATCAGGATGATGCTCTTGCCCGCGATCAGCTTAGGCCTTACGACCTTGAAGGCATTTCGGACCGAGAGGTCGCGGGCCTTGCGGTCCATTCCGGCTCGATGGTGCGGCGTATCGACGACCCGCTGAAGGCTTGCCTCATCGACAGCGATGCCGCTCGAACGGCCGAGGAAGTCGGCTATGAAGGCAGCCTGATTGTAACCGCGTTCTACAAAACGCTTCCGCGAAAGCGGAACGGGGACAAGAAGATCTGCCCTGTCGCGGAAGCTATCGGCAAAGGCGATGCAGGCCGCATCTCGCATCCGGGAAGAGAGAAAGGGGCTGGTCTTGAGGTTAATGATCTCAGCGGCGGCCGGGCCGTGATATGGGCCGGCGGAGCGGGCGATGCCGTAAGCGTGGTCGTCGCATTTGCGGCAAAACGCCTCGAACATCGATTCGGACTCGCCGAGGAACAATCCACATTTTGCACAGGCCGTTTCGCGGCCGGTGAAGAAACGATAGCCGCTCCAGCATCTCTCGCAGGCGACGCCATCCGCCTTCCGCTCGACCTGATCGCCGCAGCAGCGGCACTCCCGCGGGAAGGCGACGGCGAGGAGCGAATCGGCGATCGTGGCGGCGAGTCCCATCAGCTATTTCGCCGCCAGGTGCTTCTCAAAAAATGCGAGAATTCGCTCGTATTCATCCGCCCAACTCTCGGGCCGGACAAAGCCGTGGTTTTCCGAAGGGTAAAGCATCGCCTCAAAATACTGCGTTTTCCCGAGCCTGATAAGCTGCTCGACCATCTGCACCGAGTCCTGCACGTGGACGTTGTCATCGACCATTCCGTGAAGGATCAGGAACGGCCGCTGGAGCTTATCGGCATAGGCGATCGGCGAACTGCGTTTATAGGCCTCGGGGTTTTTATCGGGAAAGCCGAGCCGTTGGGCGGTATAGAACGGATTCGCGGCGTAGTAATTCTTCCAGTCAAAGACCGAGCGAAGTGCGGCCGCCGCGGCGATCCGCTCCGGTGCCCGTAGGACGAGCATCCCGGCCATGAATCCGCCGTAGCTCCCGCCATAAACGCCGATGCGGCCTTGATCGACACCGTAGTTTTTGACCATGTGGTCGATCGAGTCGATGTGGTCGTCAAAGTCCTTGCCGCCGAGAAAATCGTGGACGTCCGTACGCCATTCGCGGCCATAACCGGCCGAGCCGCGGTAATCGATATCTAGTACGACATAGCCCTTCTTTGCCAAGAGGTCGTTGAACATAAACTCGCGATAATAGTTGTTCCAGCCATTGATCACGTTCTGCAAATAACCCGCACCGTGAACAAATATCACCATCGGATATTTCTTTTTCGGGTCATGGCCGGGCGGCAGGTAGATCTTCGCCGGGATCTTCTTGCCATCGCGTGAAGGGATCTCGATGAACTGGGGAACCGTCCAACGCATACTGCCGAATGCTTGTGGCGTCGTGTTCGAGAGCTTGATCGGAAGCCGCAGGTCACGAGTCAACGGGCGAGCCGATTGAGCGAACAACTCGCCCGGGCGATTCCAGCCGGACATCTCGAAAATGAAGACCGGGTCATTCGGGCCCTCGTTCAATTGCGGAGTGCCGATCATTCCACCTTCGCGTGCAGGAAACGGAACTCTGTTCTTACTCGGGACGTTCAGCGAATACAACCGTCGCTCGGTATATCCCGCCTCAGTGGACAGTAAGGCGATCTCATCCTCAACGTTCCACTTCGCCCATTCGACCTGCCAGTTTCCTTTTGTCAGCTGTTCGATCTTTACGGACGGGGTTGGTAGGCTGCCCGTTGGGTTTCGCTCCTTTTCGCCGGAAGGCACACTCCCTACCGGTCGTGTTTCCGCCTTTGATTCTCTGCGACTCTGCGTCTCGGCGGTGAAAGATCCCTCAAGCGTTGCTAGGTATAGATGATTGAATCCGTCGCGTTCGGAGGCGAAGAAAAGCTGCGCGGGGTTTTTGGGATTCGGTTCAAATATCGCCGATTTCGGAGCCTGCCATTTGTCGTCGGTCTCTTCGGTTATGAGAATTATCTTTTCGTCCTTAGATCCGACGTTGTAAATGTAGAAAAGCTGGCGGCGTTTTGTGTCCTTATCGAGCCGGTCGACGATCAACGACCGGTTATCGGCGGCCCATACCATCCGGCGAAAGCTGGAAACACCCTCGGGCTTCGGAAGCCTTATCTCGTGCGGGGTGTCTCGGCTGCCGTCGGTCGGAATGAACATCAGCTTCTGTTCGCTCCAGCCGCGTCGCGGCCCGCCGCCGGTCACAAACTCCGGCAGGAAATTCGGGACGACGAGCTGCCGCTGCTTTGAGCCATCTGAGACGACGTAAGCCGCCATCCTACCGTCCTTGCTCGTCGCGACGTTGCCGACCGAGATGAACCGCTGCGGATCGGCCTCGCGGGTCACCTGCGTGAGCGTCGCATCCGCAAGGCCCAACACGAACGCGTTGCCCGAATGCGAATAGAGGATCCGGTCGTTGTCCAGAAAACGTGCCCCGAACTCGGGGGATTGTGTTTTCGTGATGCGTTTGATCGAGCGGTCCGCGACGGTCATCACATAAACGTCGCCGCCGAAGGTAAAGATCAGCCGCGTAGAATCCGGCGACCATTCGAAATTCCCGAGCTGATTCTCGCGGTCGCCGACGAACTGGTCGCGGATGACCACGCCGTAGCCCAGCGGATCGGGCTTCTCGGCCGGCCGCTGCGGAGCCGGTAGCTGATCGGGGCTGAGTATCTTCTCCGGTGTCCCGCCCGCGGTCGAAACAATGTACAGAACACGCCGCGGCTTGCCCTCGGCGTTCCAAAGAAAAACCACCTTCGTCCCGTCCGGCGAAAGCTTCTCGCCCTCGACCCGCTGCCCCGCGA
>CAZGLZ010000072.1:0-19555 GCA_964526245.1 uncultured Chloracidobacterium sp.
CACGTCGATATCGTCTCCGAGCTTCGGCCGCAGGCGGTCGAATTCGTCCGTGCCGGATGGACGCGGATGCGGCGGAGCGAGGAAAGCTGCAAGGTCTGCCATCAAACGCACATGCCGCAGGGCGATAGCGATGCGGAATACGCCACGGCTCCGCCGAAGGATCTCGGCGACAATTTCTGGTTAAAAAAAGGAACCTTCAAGACATCGCCGATCGGCCACACGACGTGCTTCACCTGCCATTCGGCCGATACCGGCATCGAGCCGGCACCGACGAACTGTGCCGCTTGCCACGCGATGAAGCAAAAGCCGCCGCCGGCCGATTTCGATAAAGAGCTATGGGCGCGTGTCGGGCTCCGCGACCGGATCACCCGCGATGCTTGGTCAACGCGCTATTCGTCCGGGACATTCCGTCACGAGTTCGCAAGCCACGCCGAAATGGACTGTGCGACATGCCATGACGTTTCAGCCCTAAAGACGCTCGATCCGCGTTCGATGAAGGTCGCGATCACATCGTGCAACAACTGCCACATCACGGCGACCTCGGACGACGGCGGGATACTTAACTTTGAGATCGATTCGCGCAAGGCCGATGCCTCATTCCGCTGCGTTAAGTGCCACCTTTCATTCGGAACGCAGCCGATACCCGAATCGCACATCAAGGCCGTGGCGGCTATGGCAGGGAACTGAAAGAGTTATGGGACCGGAAGGCAACAACCCCAAAGCGAACAGCTCTTCCGCAATGCGGGCATCTAAGCTCGCGGCGGTCGCGTTCGCCGTTCTCGCGGCGTCGGTCTACTTCGCTGCGTGTGGGTCGTCGCCTGAGCAAACGGCTCCGAACTCAGCCGCAACACCAACGCCGGTTGCCGAATCGACTCAAGTGAAGTTCGACTTTCCTGAGGGTGATTACTCGAAGTTCGGCCACGACAACGAGCAGCATGCCCGGCTTCCTTGCCTCGTCTGCCATACACGCGAAGATAACTCGGCGCAGATGAAGTTCTCCGGCCACATCCCGTGCGCCAGTTGCCACGTAGAGCACTTCAAGGAACCGCAGGGACAGATCTGCACCATCTGCCATACCGATTCGGCGACCGGTGCGATGAAAGAATTCCCGACGCTCCGGTCGTTCAATGCAAAGTTTGACCACGCGAAGCACACGCCGCATACCAACTGTGCCGATTGCCACCAACCGGCACGTTCGGGTGCGACGTTTTCCGTGCCGACCCGGTCAAATTCACACGCAACGTGCTTTCAGTGCCATTCGCCCAACGCTCAATTTGAAGGCAAGGATATCGCGTCATGTGCGACCTGCCACGAAGCCGGCTCGCCCGGGCCGCGGCTCGGCGGGGTAAGGGCACTTGCTGCAAATTTCTCGCACTCTGCGCACGGCTCAAAGCAAAGGCTTAGCTGCAATAGTTGCCATAACGTAAGGCCGGGTGCTTCGCGCGGAAGGCAGATGACCGCCCCGGCCGCAGTGATGCACCTTGCGACGGCACGAGGGCAGAACTGTGCTACCTGCCACAACGGCAAGCGGGCGTTCGGCGGCGAGGATTTCACCTCGTGCAGCCGCTGCCACAAAGGCGAGAACTTCAAGTTCACGGCCGAATTTCGAAGCGCGGAGAATTTCGCAAGGTTTTGATAGTTCAGCGGTCGAATTCGCACTGCGAAATCCCTGATGCGCCGAAAAGTTCAGGTTTTCATTGGTTTTTTGAACGGAACACCGATTGCACTTAGGACTGATGTGCACCGGAAATTATCCGGTCTGCTCTCCCGAGCACGATAAGTTGGGAGCCTGTATTATGAAGAACATCACCGTAAAATTTGTCGCTATCGCAACCATTCTGTTACCTGTTTTCTTGATCCTAGCCGCACGGCCGGATATCTCCAACGCAGCGCCGCTTGCTGATGACGATACTGCCGCCGTTTACAAAGCAAAATGTGCAATGTGCCACTCGCCAAAGGCCGAAAAGTCCTTCGATCCTGAGATGACGGACGAAGAAATGGTAAAGGCGATCCTGGACGGAAAGAAAGCCGCCAAACCGCCTCATATGCCCGCGTATCGCGATAAAGGCATCGATGAAGCGAAGGCCCAGGCGTTAGTAAAATATATGCGCGAGCTCCGGACACCTCCAAGCGAATGACCGGAAGCCGCACCAAAGGTTGACACAAAGCAACTGTAAAAGAACATCCGTGAACGCAACAGCGTTCCCTCCTCAAGCAAGCCGGCGATGACCCGAAAAAGGTCACGCCGCTTGCTTGCGCATTAACGGCTGCGGGAGATGTTTACCGGGCCGGCCGGAGTAAATACCCATGAACGACGAACAAGAGATTCAAGCTGAAGAGCCAAACCCGGAAGCGGTACAACCGAAGACACCGAGCCTTTTCCGCAATTTTATCAGTTTTGCGGGCTTCGCCATCGTCATCGCCGCACTTACCAGCATTGCTCTGCTTGTGCTGGTCGAGTTTTCGGGCGGCTCGGACAATCCTTACACCGTTCTCGTTACTTATATTTTGCTTCCATCGGTTATGGGGTTCGGCTTTTTTGTCGCGATCGTGGGAGCCCTGCTCGAGCGGCGAAGGCGGCGGAGGCAGCCGGATTCACCGATCGCTCCGTATCCGGTTGTTGATCTCAATGACCCATCGCGGCGACGATCGCTCGTTACGCTGATCGCGGGCGGGTTCATCTTTCTATTTCTGACCGCATTCGGCAGCTACCGGGCGTTCGAATATACGGAATCGGTCTCGTTCTGCGGCGAGCAATGCCACACGGTGATGAAACCGGAATTCATTTCGCACCAGGCCGCTCCGCACGCCAGCATCAAGTGTGTTGACTGCCACGTCGGCGGCGGCCCGGAGTGGTATGTTCGCTCAAAGTTCAACGGGATGCGTCAGCTCTACGCCGTCGCTTTTGATACGTACGACCGGCCGATCAAAACGCCGATCCACAACATGCGCAACGCCAATGAGACCTGCGCTAAGTGCCATTGGCCCGAGAAGTACTACGGCGACAAGCTTAAGGTCTTTAATCATTACGGCTACGATGAGAACAACTCTCTTCGGCAGATCCGGATGATGATCAAGGTCGGCGGCGGCAGTCCGGAACGCGGCGAAGTCGGCGGCATCCATTGGCACATGAATCTCGATAACGAGATCACGTATGTTGCTACCGATGAGCGACGCCAGGAGATCCCCTGGGTGCGGATGAAAACAAAGGACGGGCAGGTCATCGAATATACCTCGACTAGCGCGAACCTGACCGCGCAGGCGATCGAACAGGCCGAAAAGAAGAGGATGGACTGCATCGACTGCCACAATCGCCCGGCACATATTTACCTCTCACCGAACCAGGCAGTTGATCAGGCTTTTGCCGCAGCACGGCTCGACGTGACCTTGCCGTTCCTAAAGATGAAGGCCGTTGAAGTCCTCGCCCGTAAATACAACACCGAGGACGAAGCGGTTGCCATGATACTAGCCGATCTGCCGCGCTACTATCGTGAAACCTACCCAGACGTTTACTCGGCCAAGCGTGCTTCGGTCGATGCCGCGGCATCCGAGGTTGCGAGCATTTACCGCACGTATTTCTTCCCCGAGATGAAGACCGATTGGTCAAGCCATATCAACAACATCGGCCACTTCAATGCACAAGGTTGCTTCCGCTGCCATGACGGCCAGCACAAGAGCCCCGAGGGCCGCGTGATCCGTAACGATTGTGCGGTCTGCCATACAACGCTCGACCAGACCTTCGCCGGCCAGCGGATAGTTCCCGCGGACGGCCTATTCCAGCATCCGGTAAACCTCGGCGACCGAAACACCTGGCAATGCGCCGCCTGCCACACCGGCGACCGGGCATTCCAGCACCCGCTGAACCTTGGTGATATCTCCCGGTTCCAATGTGCCGAGTGCCACACGGGCCAAAACTATAAGATCACAAAGTAGGCTGAGGGAATTTAAAAAGGAAAACTGCGGCTGCGATCCGGGGGCGATCGCTGCCGCAGTTCTCTTTTCGGAGGAGGACGACCGAAAACTATCTGTCCATAGCCGCACGGCCAAGGTAGATCCTCAGCGAAACGTACGGGAGGTGTGCGTTGTAATTTTGCGGGGCGATGCCGTACTGAACCTGCTGCGGCGTCAACTCGCTGTAGTCAAAGTACTGATATCCTACGCTCCAGTCCATGTACCGATTGAGCCTGAATGTGCCTCTCACTTCGGGCATCTTGAGGTCGATCGGGTACTCGCTGAAGATCAGCGACGAACCGAGCGGCGGAATCGCAACATTTGCTCCGTTGTCCTTGTTCCATCGGAAGCTGCCGAAGATGCCGACCCGCGGATGCGGCCGGAAGCTGCCGTCGATGAAGAAGTAATTGTCTCGAACGAAGTACTGGCTGAGCCCGGCGGTTGCTGGCCCGCCAAGCGGGATCAGCACTGAGACCTCGCTCGTTAGCCAATGGTAATCGTAGCCGCCGGTAATGCTGACCTCGTCGATCGGATTCCAATCGACCGAGCTCGAAAAGATGCGGCTCCGTACTTCGGTGACGAACGACGCCGTTGGTGCGGTAACACTTTGTCCGGGGTTGTCATTGTCCTTCGTGATAAAGGAGAAATTAACAGCGAACTTGTTAAAGTGTGTTCGGCTTCTTACCCGGAAATTCGCGAACTCATAGTTCGCAAGCCTCGTGAAGACGTTATCTGCCTTTCCGGCCTCAACGTCCGCAAAGACCGTCCAGTTCGACGTTGGCTTGAACTTCGTGCCGAAGATCACCGAATGGGTCGAGTTCTCCGCTTCTTCCGGAACGATCGCCGGTATCGAGGTACCGAAGTTGACCGTCGAAATGCCGAGGGCAACCTCGCGGTGCGTATAGCGCCATCCAATGTTGAAGCCGAACCTGTTATTGACCTGATAATCGCCTTCAAGCGTGTTCGTGTAACGACGGTAACGCGTCGCCGTGTAGTTGAGTTGCCGGGTGGTCGATCCCGGAACGCCGACAAATTGATAAATATTTCCGCCGTTTATATTGAACCCGTCAAAATTGAACGTGTTCGAGACACGGAATTTGTCTGCGATCCTCCAGGTGAACCCGAGGTCGGCACGCGTCTGCAAACGCTTGGAATCACCGACCGCATTATACGTATCGATGACGTTAACATTCGTTGAATTGAAATAATTGACAACCTCGTCGAATGTAAAGTCGGTCGCGACCGCTGCATGCGTGATCTTCGCCGTTACGTCGAAGACCTTCGCGAACGTCCGGTTAAGGCTAAAGACACCAAAATGGGTCTCGCCGTCTATCGGATATGTCCGCTCCATCGAGTTGATCCGGATCGTGTTGGTCGTAACGTCGCCCGGATCATTATTCACGAAGAACCGCGTCCGGTCCTTGAACGACCGATAGCCATAGGTTCCCGAGAGATTGAAGCCAAGCACCTTGCCGTCCGCACCTACACGAAAATCGTTGGCTGTGTAATCCACATCCTGAAATGCCGGGAAGACGTCGCCGCGTGAGATACGTGTTGAGGTCGAACCAGTTCCATCGGCGAAATTAAACGAATAACCGACGCGGAATCGTATGTTCGGATTCTGCGGCAGAAGTGTGAGATCAAGGTCGCCGAAGTTCCTACGCCGATCGGAATTGTGAAGATTACGGAGGTCATTGCCGACCGCGTGATTATTCACGTTATTGAAATAAACGACCCTGCGAACATTCGCGTCGAAGCGGTAGTAACCGTCTCGCTCCATGTTCGCACGGAAATAACCGTTCGGGTCTGCTCCCCAACCCGATCCTAAAATGGTCAAAGCATCAAACGCCTTGGAGCCTGACTTGCTTGTGTCCTCGATCGTCAATCCTGAATCGAAAACACGAAAGCCGCGTTTGTAGTTGAAATCGCTTCGGAACTTGTTTTCGCTCCCTTCCACGTCGACCCAGCGGGCGCCGATCTCGGTACTACCTTTGATCGTGAACCGGTCTTCCGGTGTCGGGGTCGGCGACTGCGCCGTCGCGGAGAATGCGAACGCGATGAGCGCCACAAAAATGGAAAGGCTCATCGCCGGGCGGCAACAGAGTTCTCTTAGCGGAACGTTTTTTCTTTTTATGGAGATCATTGTTCTGTGCCCCCTATCTGAAGAAATCCTTGTTGCTGTTCGAACCGTGGATCTGCGAGTGGCAGACCGTGCAGTTCTGTGTACGAATGCTCGTTTGAGTGTGCGGGCCTGTCGGAATGTTCGGGTCGAGTTCGACGTTCACGATATTCGTGTGGCACTCAAGGCAAAGCTGCCTTACCGAACTCCGTTTGAGCATCTTTGGGTTATTTGAGCCGTGCGGTGTGTGGCACGCTCCGCAGCCTTCGGTCTTAAGCGGGGCATGTTCGAATGCGAACGGGCCCTGCATCTGCGTGTGGCAACGGAGGCAGGATTGGTCCGATCCAAGTGCAACCCGGGTCTGCTTGCTCTCAAAACCGCCGTGCGGGTTATGGCAATCGCTGCAGTTCATCGTCCCTTCAAGCACTTTGTGGCGGAAGGGCTTTGAGAACTGAGCCTTTGTTTCCGTGTGGCAGCTCATACAGAGCTGCGGCTCGGCGGCGATCAGCATTGCACGACTTGCAAGAGTCGGGCGGTCGCGCGAGGCGTCGTTCGCAAAGGTGATCGAACCGGCCTTCTCCGGCCCGAATGTCGAGCCGTGTGCCGAGTGGCAATCCGTACATCCGACGTTGTTTCGGAAGTGGTCGCCGCGGCGGAAATTGTTGTGGTTCTCCCGGCCTGCGTGGCAGGTAAGGCAGCTCTCGGAAACGGCCTTGGTGTCCATTTCCTTGAAGATCTTGATCTTCGTGCGGTCGCCTCCGCCTTCAACGTGTTCGCGGCCCGGGCCGTGGCACGCCTCGCAACCGACCACTTTACCTTTCCAGCCGGTCAATTCGCCGAGTTTTCCGTGTATGGTTTTTGCTACCTGGTCAAATTGTTGTTCGTGACAGGCCTTGCAGGTCTCCGACCCAACGTAGTCGTCCTGCCCAACCTGATAAACGGCCTCGTTTTCATAAAGGGCGACTTCCGAAGTACTGATGGCCTGCGAGACCGTTCCGAAAGCACCCCAGATCACGATGACCGAAAAGGTCACGATAACCAGGATAAGTTTGATAAATGTTGTTGAAGCCATGGTCGCCTCCCTGAAAACGTGGGAACAAAATTGTAGAACTTTGGCTATTTTGCCAACTAACTTTATATCGATATTTGCGGACGCTCTGTGACAGGTGTCACAAAAAAGCAAAAAGTCTATATATTTCTTGTATTTCCGTGCTAAGGGCGAGGATGAGGCCGCGTCTTAAATGTTCGTCCCTCCCGATCGCGTGGAGAAGCTTTTTTCGGTCGATCAACTCTATTCGGCAGTCGCTTTCGGCGACAACCGAATAGCACATCGGCCGGCGTGAGATAGTCTCGGCAAAACCGATCAATTCGCTTCGACCAAAGATGTCTGAAGCGGATGTGCCGAGCGGACGTAGGGACGCCCGTCCTTTGAGGAGAAACAGGGCCCGCCGCGGAACCTCGTCCGCGCCCATCAGGCGTTCACCGGCAGCGGCAAGCATCGGCTTCCCATAGCTTAAAAGCCGTGAACCCGAGGCCTCATCCAAATGAAATATCAATGGACGAACGGGCACCGCTCGGTCCGCAACCTTGTGTCGTGGGTTGAACTTGCGGTCGGGTCGTTCGATCAAGCGGCCTCCCGGCGGGAGATTCTAACCGATAGTTTTTAGATGTTTAGGTGAAGGGAGATAGGACGGTAATCACATCGCAGTGTGACAAGAATCACACTCAGCTCCGCGAACGAGAGCCGCGGGGACGCGAGACCACCGAACGCAATCGCTCAGGATCGTGGATCAAGAGGTCAGACCCCTTAAGTGTGATCAGTTCGTTTTGCCGAAAATCCTTGAGCAGTCGCGTTACGGTCTCACGTGATGTGCCGATCATCTCGGCAATCTCCTCGTGGGTGAACGGAAGCTTGATCTTCACCGCTCCGTGGCCATTGCCGGTCTCTCGGCACCATGAGAGCATCAGTGCGGCCAGCTTACCGGCAACCGAATTCGAAAGCCCGAAGGATCGGATCTGATCATAGGCGTCGTGATACTGCTGGCTAAGATGCTCGACGGCCCGCATCGCAACGTCGGACCGCTTCTCGATCAGGTCAAGGAATTCTTTGCGGCGAACATAGTTTATTTGGCAGGGCTCAAGTACCTCGGCCGAAACCTCATATTCGCCGCCCGCAACTACCGCACTCAGGCCAAGTATCTCCCCCGGCTTTGCGATGTGCAGAATGACGACCTTGCCGTCCTGCGAGCAAGTATAAAGCTTCACGCTGCCCTGGCAGAGAATGTAAACACCGTTCGCCGGCTGCCCCTCGATGAAGAGCATGCTGCCCGCGGTATATGTGTTCGTTATCTTGGTTACCTGAAACAGATCGAGGCTGTCGTCTGACATGCAGCAAAAGAAGCCTTCTTGCTTCATTCCGCATTCCGGGCACTTATGCTCAACATTAAGGATCGGCAGGTTCATCGCGGGAGCTCCTCCCCAAGCTTCGAGCCCGCATTACCGCGGACCACAAGTACATTACACGGAGCGTGGTGAGTAACGGCGTTAGAGACCGAACCCAGATAGGCACGCTCCCAAAAACCGCGGCCATGAGACCCGACCGCGATCAGATCCGCAGGCCAACGTGCGGCTTCATCTACGATTTCCTGCCCGGCTTTTCCGATAAGAACCTTTCCGGAGACCTTTACGCCCTCGCCGGCTCCGCCGCGGAATCGCGCCTCGGCCTTTTCCAGGACCTTCTCGGCGCGTTCGCGGGCATCCTTCAAATATGTGGCGTAGTAGGTGTCCAAAACACCGAAGGGTGCGCCGACCGTATTTACCAGAGGTTCTACAACGGTAACAACCCGAACTTCGGTCTGGGTGTCGGTATGATAGCGCAATACCTCGTCAATGGCCGAATTGCTGAATTCGGAACCATCTGTTGCGATCAGGATCTTCATTTTTGACCGTCCTCCCTTCGAATGCCCGGCCCGTTCGGCCAAAGGCAGCAGGTTCAAAGAATTACATGACGATGTGACGGCAATCACCGTGCCTGTGGCTCGCCTGATCAAAAGCCTTTGATTTACTTAGGAATTAAGGAGATCGGCCTTGCTCGGATAACTCGAAGCGCGTATAATCACGCGCCTTGGTGTGCGCATCACTTGCCAATACAGAAGGTTGAGAAGATGCGGGTAAGCATAACCTCGGTGGTCGTCTCGCCGGTGATCTCGCCAAGATAACGCAGAGCGTTGTGGAGCCCAACAAGTATGATCTCTTCGCTCGCCCGCTCTTCGATCAGGCGCACGGAGCCAAGAACTTCATCTCTCGCACGTAGCAGCAGATCATGGTGGCGGGCGTCTGTTATCAGAAATCCGGTGGAATCTACATCACCCGGCGAAAAGGGTTCAATGATCGTGGCTTTCAGGTCCTCAAGCCCCTCGCCGGTTTTGGCAGAGATCGGAACGATCTTGTCGCGAAGGAAGGCAAGCGAAGAATTCTCTGCGGCAACCATCCGGTCGATGTCCGACGACGGAACTTTGTCGATCTTGTTGAGCGCCACAATGTAGTTCAAGCCCTCGATGCTTTCGATCAGCTGCCGGTCCTCATCCGATGTCTGAACAGAGGCGTCAAGCATCAAGATAACGAGGTCGGCATCCGCCATCGTCGCCCGCGAGCGGGCGACCCCGATGCTTTCAACGATGTCGGTCGTTTCCCTCAGGCCGGCCGTATCGATAAGCGAAATGGGAATGTCGTTGATGGTGAACCGTTCGTGGAGTTGATCGCGCGTGGTCCCGGCGATGTCGGTCACGATCGCCCGTTCGCTGCCCAAAAGTGCATTGAAAAGGCTCGACTTGCCAACATTCGGGTGGCCAATGATGGCGACCCGTAGCCCTTCGCGGATCAAATGCCCGGCTTTGAAGGTCGCGGCAAAGCGGTCAAGCTCATCGGCGATTCGCCTGAGCCGTTCGCTCAATGCCGCTGTCTGAACATCCGGCAGGTCGTCCTCGACGAATTCGAGCGCCGACTCGAGCACGACGATCACGTCAAGCAGCTCGTCCTTGACCGGCGAAAGGGTCTGCGAGATCTCGCCCCGCATTTGCCTAACGGCCTGTCGGGCAGCGGTCGCGGTTTGAGCGTCGATCAAGTCGCGGATCGCTTCGGCCTCGGCGAGGTTCATCTTGCCGTTTGCCAGAGCGCGAAGCGAGAATTCGCCCGGGTCTGCAAGGCGAGCACCCAACCGCAGCGAGCCATCGATCACCTGCCGAAGGACGACCGGCGAACCATGGCAGCTTATCTCCACAACGTCCTCGCCGGTAAAGGAATTCGGCCCGCGGTAAAAGGTAACGACCGCTTCGTCTATCGCTTCGCCCGTTTCGGGATCGGAAAGCTTAACGAGCGTCGCACGCCGCGGTTCAAGATCGGGCGCATCCGAGAACCGTCCGGCAATGCGCACGGCGTCCGGGCCGCTCAAGCGAACCGTCCCGATGCCGCTCCGCCCAAGCGGCGTAGCGAGTGCCACGATCGTATCTGTCATCTCTTGCCCGTAAACAAAAAAGAGTGAAAGGGCCGAGGCCGTTTCACCTTTTCAAAAAACTATCTGCCGCCGCCTCTTACTTTGGGCTGATCTGCAGCCGCCGCTCGCGGCCCGCTCCGACCGATTCGGTCAGCAGGTCGTCGGCCTCGCGGAGCGACATATGTATTATGCGGCGTTCGGTCGAGGTCAGCACACCGAACGTGAAAGGACGCCCGGACTTGCGAACCTGGTCCGCGGCAAAGCGTGCCATCGCGTGAAGCTCGGATTTTCGCGTCTGCCGGAATCCATCTGCATCGCAAACAAAGCGGTGCTCGCGTTCGAGCTCACGGCCGTACATCTGGAAGAGCAGAGTCTCGAGAGCGTCGAGCATCTCCGCATTCTCCGCAACGGCCAGCTCGACATCCTTCCCCGTCAGGTTGATATAGCAGCCCTCGTCGTTCCATTCGGCGTCGGGCTCAAGGTCAAGCCCCATGTCGTCAAACAGGTCTTCGAGAAATTCTTCTGATCTTTCGCAAACGTCGCTCATCTTAACTTACTTTTCCTTCTTCCCGCCCTTTACCTTCTTAATGTTCTTCGGCAGCGGCTCATTGACGACCTCCGTCGTCTCCGGCTCGGTCGGCTTATTCATATAGTTGATCACCATCTGCTGGCCGAAGCTAACGATATTACCAAAGAACCAGTAAAGCAATAGTCCCGAAGGTGCTGTCCACATTACCCAGAGCATCATGATCGGCATCAGCCAGGTCATCATCTTCTGCTGCATCTGCTGCTCGGGCGTTACGGCCGCACCGGTCGGCGTGAACTTCATCGCGAGCACCATCGAGATGGCAAAGCCAAACTCGAGGATATGCCACGGGTCCGCACCCGAGAGGTCCGGGAGCCAGGCAAAGCTCGCCTGCCTTGCATCAAGCGCGATGGTGATAGCCGTATAGAAAGCGATAAGGAGCGGGAACTGCAGCAGCATCGGCAGACAGCCGCCGATCGGCACTGCTCCCTTCATCATCCGCAGTTGCTCCATTTGGAGCTCGCGCATCCGCGGGTCATCCATCGGCACGCCTTTCTTCTGCAGGTCCTTGATCTTGTCCTGGACCTCTTTCATCTTCGGCGCGTTGCCGGCCGCTTTCTTGAAGCTCTTTGACTGCGACCAGCGAAGCGGAAAGAGCAGCGAATAGAAAAGGAACGTGAAGACGATGATCGCTACGCCATAGTTGCCGGTCAGCCGGTTAAAGAAATCGAGAGCGTAGAGGATCGGGATCGAAAGCGGCTTTACGAAGAATCGGACAATACGATAGGTCGCGAAATTGATTATGTTTACGAACTCAAGCTCGCGGCCGGCCGCTTCGTCAAGCCCATCTGAGATCGACGAAAGATGAAAGTAATCCTTCGTGCCTGTGTAGATCTTCGTCACCGAACCATCCGCCGCTACCGGGACGTAGGCCGTAACCAAGTGCCGCGTCTCTTTGGTGGTTGGGCTGCGAAGTGCCCAACTAAAAATGCTCGGATAGAAGGGCTGCGTCTCGACCTCATACTTCGATGCACGGACCTCAAGCCCCTCGTCCTGTGTCGCGGGAATGGCTGCCATCGCGAAATAAGCATCGCTGACTCCCGCCCAACTCACGGCTCCGGGAATGGTCAAGGAGCCCTGGTTCTGAGCGTCGTATTCAAACGAGTAATAGCCTTGCTTCCGATAAATATCCCCACCGACCGAGGCAACCGCTTCGGATTCGATGCGATAGAACGTGTGGTTATTTATCGCGTGGTCGCCGATGCTCGGGCCGATAAGGAGTTTCGTATTCGGGACGGTCTGGCCGTTTCGCTTTACCTCGAGCCCGAGGTCGGCAATGTAGCCATCGGCACGGAAAAGGAACCGCTTGCGTGCCTCAAGCCCGGCTCCGTCCGTAAGCGTAAACTCGATGGTCTTCTCTTCGCCGCCATTGAGCGTTACGGTGTCGCCCTCGGCGTTGACCTGATAATTGCGTTCGTTAAGAAGCGTGTCTAAAGCGGCATCGCCCGTCGCAAGCCGGAAGGGAAGCTCACGCGGCGAGCGGTTCCGCGCCTCGTTCGAGATGAGCTCGAGCGGTTTCGGGTTCTCGGCCGTGCTTCCATCGGCAAAGAGCGGGGTCTCGCGCCCATTTACCTTGTTCTTTAAAAGTATCCAGCTTGAGGCAACCGCCCCGCGGCTATCGAGCGTTACCTGATAGAGCGGCGACTTGACCACGATCTGCCGGTTCGGAGCCTCATCCACGACCGGAGCAGGCGTCGCGGCCGGAGCTGCAGGCGAATCGGTCGGCTGCGGCGTGGCCTGCTGATTGGCGGCAGTTTCTGTTTGAGCTGGTTCGGGCGGCGGTGCCGGCGGATTGAGATACGACCAGACCCCGAGGATCAACATCGAGAGAATGACGGCGGCAAAAAGCCGGAATTGACCCTGATTATCCGAATTATCCATCTTACAAACCTTCGAACGCTTTACTGCACCGGGTCGTGCCCGCCCCTGCAAAACGGCTGGCATCTAAGGATACGCTTCAGCCCCATCCAGGTTCCCTTCAGCGCACCGTATTTCTCCACCGCCTGCCTTGCATACTCCGAACACGTCGGCTCAAATCTGCACGCCGGCGGCAGAAACGGCGAGACCGCCGCCTTATAAACACTAAGGATGTCGAGCACCAAAAATTTCATCCCGCGATGCCCTCAATTGTGCATTGCCAATTGGCAACTTCACATTTTCGCTCCGGCCTTTTTTAATATCTCGCGGAACTCCGCCAGCGGCTTTTCGAGCTTTGCGTATGAAATGCTCCGGCGGGCATTCAACACCCAGTCGCATTTCGGTTCGATCGCATCAAGCTCCCGTCGGCTAAGGCGAAAACATTCGCGAAGCAGCCTCTTCGCCCGGTTCCGGTCATGTGCCTTGCCGATGGCCTTCTTCGTTGCCGTGATGCCAACGCGATGAAGTTCGCGTCCCGAAGGCAAAAAGAAAACCGTCATAAAACGGCCTTCTATACACACACCTTGCTGGTAAACCCGAAGAAAATCGGCGCGCTTTGCTATCCGCGCCGCCTTCGGCAAACCAAAGCTTAATAATGATGCGGAACCAGCCGCTTGCGGCCTTTCGCCCTGCGGCGCTTGAGCACCGCGCGTCCGTTCTTGGTCGCCATTCTGGCCCGGAACCCGTGCTTCTTTGCGCGTCTTCGGTTGTTTGGTTGAAACGTTCTCTTCGGCATAATTGCTCTCCATCAAATTCACCCGAAAGTGAAAACCTTGATTTTACGGAATAAGTCCTCCGAATGTCAACGTAACGCCAGCCGTTTTCCGTTCCGCTATCGCCGTCGCGTTACCGGCAGGTAAAAACACGAAAAACTTCGGGCGAGCGAAGGTTGGGATGCTTAGCGCGTTCGTAGATTAGACTCGCCTGAAGACCAGAGCGGAGTTCTTTGATCCGAAACCGATGCAGTTGCAAAGTGCAACATCCACGTCATGCTCGCGTGCGGTGTTGGGTGTGTAGTTGAGGTCGCAGGCGGGGTCGGGTTCGTCGAGGTTGATGGTCGGTGCGACGACGCCCGTCTTGAGCGTCATCAGCGCTGAGGCGACCCCGGCCGCACCGGCGGCTCCCTGCGGATGACCGATCTGCGATTTGGTTGCGGACATCGGTATGTTGTATGCGTGGTCGCCGAGTGCGATCTTGACCGCCCGCGTCTCGATACGGTCGTTGAGCTGCGTACTCGTGCCGTGGAGATTCACATAACCAACCTCATCGGGGCGGACACCGGCATCCGCGAGAGCAAGGGTCATTGCCCTCGCAGGCTCGACGCCGTTCTCCTCCAACCGGACGCGGTGATAGGCATCGCAGGTCGCACCGTAGCCGGCAACCTCGGCATAGATCTCGGCACCGCGGCGGCGTGCCGCTTCGTATTCCTCGAGCACAAAGATCCACGAACCTTCAGCGATGACGATGCCCGAGCGGTCAAGCGAAAAGGGCCGCGAAGCTCTGTGCGGTTCGTCGTTCCATTTGTCCGTGACGACCGTCATCACTTCAAATCCGCGCAAGATGCCGGGAGCGATCGGCGAATCAACACCTCCGGCAAGCATCCGTTCCTGCCGGCCGAGTGCAATGTGCTCGGCGGCGTAAAAGATGGCGTCGGTCGAGGACGTGCAGCCGGTCGAGATGACGTGTGAAAGCCCATGGAGCGAGAACCGCATCGAAAGCTCGGATGAAAGCCCGCCGTGCGTCGAGGAAGGAATGGTGTAGATGCTGCCTTTTTTTTCGTTGCCCGAGAACCAGTGGCCAAATTGGCGCTCGGTAAAGGCGAGCCCGCCGCCGCCGGTGCCGAGCACAACGCCAAAGGCTCGCTGCTCTTCGTCATCAAGCATAGCCGGGTCGATGTCCGCATCCCATAGGGCTTCGGTCGCAGATATTAGAGCAAGCGGCACCGTACGCGGAACGTGCTTCCGGTCCTGCGGCGAGAGGAGCGAATCGACATCGAGCCCCTCGACCTCACCGGCGACGCGGACCTTAAAGCCCGAGGCATCAAAGCCGCTGATGGTCCGAGTCCCGCTTCGGCCTTCGCGAAGCGATTCCCAAAAGGCATCACGGCCGATGCCGATCGGCGTCGCGCAGCCAAAGCCCGTTATGACCACTCGCCGCGGAGCTGAAAACCCCTTGAACATAAATTTTTTTCGCGGACTAGCGGTTCAATTCCTGCTGAACCATCGACCGGAGCTCGGGCTCGCTTAGCCGAAGCATACGGCGGCCATTAACAAAAAAGGTCGGCGTTCCGCGAACACCCGCCGCACGGCCATCGGCAAAGTCGCGGTCAACCTTTTGGTTGTGTTTCGGGTCCGTGACCGAGGCCTTGAGCTGCTCCATGTTGAGCCCGATCTCACCGGCCCATTTATCAAAAAGGGTGCTCGGTTCGGGGCGAACGGGCTGCGGCCCGCCGCCATGGATCTCACCCCACATCGATTGGTTGACGAACAGCTTGTCCTTCATTTCCCAATACTTGCCTTGTTCGCCGGCGGCCTCAAGATATGCGGCGGCAAGCCGAGAATTCTTATGGAAAGGCATATAGCGGATCACAAGCCGGACGTTTCCTTGAAACTCGCTCATCACCTTTTTGACCGCCGGGGAAAACGCGGCGCACGATTCGCATTCCGGGTCGAGGAATTCGACGACGGTCACCTTCGCGTTCGCCGGGCCGAGCGTCGGGCTATCGGGCCGGATGAGCGTCGCTTCGACCTCAGCCTTGTCGATCTTCTGAACCGCCGGTGCGCTCGAGCTCCGGTAAAGAAATGTTCCGATAACGGCCGCGGCGACGATCAGGCCGCCGACAGCTAACAAAGTTCTTACTTCTTTCGTCATTATTATTCGATATTTTTTGATCCGGGCCGGTAAATGACCAAACAAAACAGGATCACAGCAAATGATGCGAGCGACATCAGTGGGATCGTGATAAAGCCGAAGAGCTCAAGCTGGCGTGCGTTGCAGGGCACGCCTTCGGTGCAGGGCGTGATCTCTTCCGGAATGATGCCATAGTAGAGCAGGTTGTGGTAAGCGGCGATAGCAAGCCCGATCAACGTTAGCACCATCGCATACCGCCGCCAGCCCGCGTCGCGATAGGCGATCCCGATGCCGATTATCACCACCAGCGGGTAAAGTGCGATTCGCTGGTACCAGCAGAGAACGCACGGCGGAAACTCGAAAACCTCGCTCAGCAGCAGGCTTCCGACCAGCCCGGCCAATGCGATCGCCCACGCCGCATATGCCGCAAGGAGCGGCCCGCCCGCCGACGCAAGATTCTCTCGATCTTCGCTCACATTGATATTTAAGCATTGCACCCCGCTGAAGGTGAACTCCGCTCGGGACGATTTTTTTCTCCGGCCTTATAAGATTTTTTTCTTTGGGCGGAACTTTTCCGCGTTCGGGGGCGTTACCCTAATGTCACAAGGCGGTTGGAGGTATCTTTACAGTGAAAAAATTTGGAATTCTAATATTCATCCTAGCGTTAGTGGTCGGGCTCGTTCTCGGCAATCTCTTTTCGTTTGGCAAGGTCTCTGCCGGAAATCTGATCAATATCTCGTTCGGCAAGGGCGTTCGCGGCTCGGGCAATGTTACCGCAGAAAAGCGTTCGGTCGAGGCTTTTGAAGGCATCAAGGTCAGCGGTATCTTCCGCGTAGAGGCGGTCGCGGGCCGTGATCAAAGTGTTGAGATCGAGGCGGACGACAACCTTCTTCCGCTTATCACCACCGAGGTCCGCGACGGCATGCTCGTTATCGGGACCAAGGAGAGCATTCGGCCTTCGAGTACACTCGTAGTTCGCGTTTCGAACCCGACGATCGCAAAGATCCAAAGTTCAGGCGTTGCGAAGGTCTCTGCCGCCGAGCTTTCGGGCCCTTTCGAACTCGACATGAGCGGAGCCTCAAAGGCTGAACTCAAAGGAAAGGTCAGCGAGCTCAAGGTCAGCGTTAGCGGTGCCGCAAAGATCGAAGCGACCGAGCTCCAGGCAGCAAACGCCGATATCAAGGCAAGCGGTGCATGTAAGGTCAGCGTCGCCGTTTCGGGAGAGCTTAAGGCAAATGCCAGCGGAGCAAGCAAGATCTACTACACCGGCGAACCTGCAAACATTATCAGGAACACTTCCGGTGCTTCGAGAGTAAAGCAAATGTAGGGTGAAGACCGTTCCTCCCTTCACCATGCCAGGGCCCGAGTCGCGGAGCAAGACCGCATCTCGGGCTTTCTCATTTTCTGCAACTCACTCTAAAATTTAGCCATGGCGATAATGCTCAAACACCGCACCCACATGATCGCTACGATCGCCGTGATCGCGATCATCTTCATTGCCGTCATTCAGATCATTCGCGTTAATCGCGAGGAACCGCCAAAGCCGGTGGTCGTTGAGAAGACCTATACCAGCGGAAACTTCGCCGGCGGCGAGGTTCTGATTGCTCCGGGAACGGCTCAGGAATTCCCTTTCGAATTGAATCGACGAACGCGGCTCCGCGGCTCATTTGAAACGCCGGACGAGAAGAGCAAGGTCGATCTTTTCGTCATCAAATCCGATGACAGGCCAAAGTGGGAAGCCGGGACGGAGTTCAAGCCCGAATCTGCGGTCCGAAACCTCTCAACTGCTGAGACGAACCTGACCCTCGGGCCGGGAAGCTTTATCGTTATCCTCGACAACCGCAGCGGGAAGGAAGAGGTCCGAGCTACGGTCAACTACTCGGTCGATTAGGTCTCAACGGCACGCGTCCGGAAACCGGCGAACGAACCATCCGGTGTTTTCCCGAAGACGGCGATGTCGATCCGAACCTTCCCGTGTCGAACAACGCGAAGATCGGTCAAGTGTTTCTCAAGATATTTTCTGATTTTCGAAAACGCCGCAGTTCGCTTCTGGTCGGCGGCCGTGTGCCATTCCCTCCTGGCGGTCAGGCGGTCAAAAAACTTTTCGAATGGTATTTCCTCGAAATCACTCGCACTCGATATTAGTTTCTCACGGAGGTTTTGAGTTCCTTGCTTCTCCACGAACGGTTCGAGCCCCGCATCGGTCTCGCTGATGAAAATGACACCCTCGGTCAATTTCGAGAATTCCTCTAGTGAAAACTCCTTGGTTTCTTTTGCCGATCGAAATTTTTTTTGCGTTTTTTTGGTCATTTCGGTGCCCTTTTTCGTCCCGTTAGGTGCCTCTGATCGGCTCCAAATCATTGTAGGAAAAAGGGCTTAGAAGCAAAAATCGGTCGCCTCGATTTTCTGTGGATTTTCGTTTGCAATGGCCGTTTCCGTATGTTAATCTGGCACCCGTTTCGAACGAGATAACCCTTGTAACTTGTTGAAAACAAATAACTTAAAGTGTCACTTTAAGTTTATGTTTCATTTCCACAGTCCTGTGGAAAACTTTGTGGAAAATCTTTAGAAACGGCTTTAGCAAAGCTCTTGCCCGCTCGGTAAAAGTCCTTTATCGAAAGAGTTTTCGCGGCTTTATTCTCCCGCTGCTTTAAGGCTCGGCCATTGGCCGTTGCCGGTAAGAATTTTGACGATCTTTTGGAGTCACATTTAGTGTCTGATCTTTTGGCGAAAACCGAGATTTGGAACGAAGCACTGGCAATGGTCGAGGCAAGACTCAACCGCCACATCTTTGATTCCTGGTTCCGGTCAATAGAATTCCTCGGCTTCGATGATGAAGCAAAACTGGTCGAACTGGAAGCCTCCGACGTTACGGCCGATTGGGTGAACCGTTACTACACCGAGCTGTTGCGGCATTGCCTCAATTCGCTCGGTAAGGAAGGCTATTCGATCAAGTGGTCCGTTAAGCCCGCCACCTCCGAAGCCGGTGATGACGATGCAGAACCGGAAACAGCGACCGAAGAACAAATAGCCGGTGCGATCCTTGAGCTTGAACGCTCGCCGCGTTCGACGGCGGCACGTTCGACGACCAATTTCGTTGATATCGAACCGGTCGAGAACTCGCTCAACCCCAAGTACACCTTTGACAAGTTCGTTGTCGGCTCAAGCAACCAGTTTGCACACGCCGCGTCGCTCTCGGTTGCGGAAACGCCGGGCAAGGCATACAACCCGCTCTTCATTTACGGCGGTACCGGCCTCGGGAAAACGCACCTGATGCATGCGATCGGCCACTCGATCAAGCAGAACAACCGCCACATGCGGGTCGCTTACATCACGAGCGAAAAGTTCATGAACGAGCTGATCAATGCCATCCGCTACGACAAAACGCACGCTTTCCGCGAGAAGTACCGATCGATAGACGTGCTGCTGATGGACGACGTGCAGTTCTTTGCCGGAAAGGAGCGGACGCAGGAAGAGTTTTTTCATACATTCAACACGCTTCATAACGACCAGAAGCAGATCGTTATCTCAAGCGACTGCCCGCCGCGTGATATCCCGACGCTTGAGGAGAGGCTGCATTCGCGGTTTGAGTGGGGCTTGATCGCCGATATCGAACCGCCGGACCTTGAGACCAAGGTCG
>CAZGLZ010000073.1:0-19403 GCA_964526245.1 uncultured Chloracidobacterium sp.
CCGACGCATTCGGTGTGTGTGCCGTTGCAATGCGGGATGAATGTGTATTGCTCGAAGTTGACACTTCCGCCCTGCCGCGTATCGCCGACGAGGCTGCCGGCACGAACGGGCTCCGACCGTGCCCGCTCGACGCCATAGGCGTTTGGCTGCGTGCCGTTGAATTTCAGCGGTATCGAAATATCGAACGTCATTTTTGTATTAAGCTCTAAGCTGTTAGCTATTAGCTATTAGCTAATTGCTTTTAGCCGGAGAGCCAAAGGCTAATAGCTAACAGCTAACAGCTAACAGCTAACGGCTATAATTCCAACTGTTGCAGACGCTTGGCAACTTCGTGAATATCGAGTTCGCTAACGTTATCGACAGAGGAACAAATATTCATCAGCAGTTCGTCCTGCGCATTGCCGCGGCGATGAGCTTCGGAATAGGGCATATCTTCGCGAAAAGTGACCATCGAATATTTCGAAAAATAATCGGGAAAGGTCTGCTCGAGCCTGGTCTCGAGTTCGCGTTTGCGTTGGAAAATGGGGTCCGCGACTCGGTCGCGCATCTCGTAGAAATTCTCCTCAGCAAGGTCGGCGATGGCGTCCGTGTTGACCTTGCGTAGCTGGCCGTATTCGGTGAAGATGGCTTCCCAATCGGGCGTGCCGGCGTTTCCTATGAGCGTATCCAGTACTCGGACGTCCTCAAATGCACAGTTCATTCCTTGGCCGTAGAAGGGAACGATCGCGTGGGCCGAATCGCCGAGAAGCAATGCGTTTCCACCCGCATTCCAGGGCCAACATTTGATGGTCCCAAGTTGTCCGGTGGGGTTAGTGAAGAAGTCTTCGACCAGCGTCGGCATAAGTGGAACGGCGTCCGGGAATTCATGCGTAAAGAAGTCGAGCACGGCGGCCTCGTCGGTAAGCCGGTCGAATCCCGGTTCAGGGGCACCCTCGCTACCGCTCGGGTTTCCGCCTTTGTGGGCGAGGAATAGGGTGCAGGTAAAGCTGCCGTCGTGGTTCGGCAGTGCGATCATCATAAAGCGATGCCGCGGCCAAATGTGGAGTGCGTTCTTTTCAAGCAAGAAAGAGCCATCGGGTCCGGGCGGGATGTGAAGTTCCTTGTAGCCGTGGTCAAGAAATCGCGACGAGAAGTCGAAGTCCGCTATCTGTTGCTGCATCGCTTGACGGACGGGAGATCCGGCTCCATCGGTCGCGATAACGGTATCGCCGCGAAACGTCCGCCCACTAGCGAAGCTCGCCTCGCCGGTCGCGGTGTCGAAATCGGTGCAGCGTTCGCCGAAAATGAAGGAGACGTTCGGATACTTTTCGGCTTCATTCATCAGAGCGATGTTAAGGCCTGAACGCGAGACCGAGTTGATGTATTCGCCCTCCCGACCGCTGTAGGGCAACAATTTTTGCTCGCCGATTGGGGAATGGATCATCCGTCCGCGCATCGGCACGGCCTCGGAGAGCATAAAGGCGTCCATCCCGACCTCGCGTAGAGCGGCGATGCCGCGGTCCGAGAGTGCGAGGTTGATGGACCGTCCGGCCTCGACCCGTTCGTTTCGCATATCTCCGCGGGCCTCAAAGACCGTAACGGAAATGCCGCGGCGAGCGAGATATATTGAAAGGAGCGAACCCGCAAGGCCCGCTCCGATGGTCGTTACATTCTGCTGAGTCATCATTTATTCGCCGAGCTTTTCGAGCCGGACCGCCGTAACCTTGAACTCGGGTGCGAGCGTAAAGCGGTCGCGGACAGGGCTCGTCGCATAGTTCAAAAACACCGTTGGGTCGTGAAACGTCGCGAAGAGCTTTCCGTGCCGAACCTTTTCGGTGATCTTGACCGGAAGCGTGGCGTTGCCGTGGGCACTGACCATTCGCACTCGCTCACCGTTCGCAAGGCCGAGACGGTCAGCATCGGCCGAGCATATCATTATTTCGTCGGTCGGGAGCAATTCGATGTTTGGCGTTCGCATGGTCATTGTCCCCGCGTTGAAATGATAAAGCGTCCGGCCGGTCGTTAGCAAAAACGGGAAGTCTGCAGAGACGCGCTCGGGCGTTGGGCGATACTTTATGCGGCGGAGTGCTGCCCGCTTGCCGAGCGAGAAGCTCTCGCCGTGCAGTACGGTCTCGCCGGGGTGCGATTCATCCGGGCAGGGCCACTGCAGGCCGTGGTTATCTATTCGCGGGTAGCTGATGCCGCGGCCGGCGGGCCAAACGGCTCGAACTTCCTCCCAGATCTGTTCTACGCTTTCAAAAGAAAAGTGCTCGCCTTTGCCCATCGCCTTTGCCACCTCGCAGACGATCTCCCAATCGTTGCGGGATTTGCCGCGGGGCGCTACGGCCCGGCGGATCCGCTGAATTCGGCGTTCGGCGTTCATGAACGTCCCGTCCTTTTCGAACGAAGACTGGGCCGGGAGAAAAACATGGGCGAACCGCTTTGCCGTTTCGTTCATAAATAGGTCCTGAACGATGCACAGTTCGAGGCCGGCGAGTGAGCGTTCTGTTTCGTGCGAATTGGCGTTTGATAGAAAAACATCGTAGCCGATGGTCCAGAGTGCTTTGAGCTTCCCGGCTTTGGCGGCATCGACCATCTGAAGCTGATTCAGGCCTTTTGCATTGGGTATGGGTGCGTTCCAAACCGATTCGAAAAGCGGCCGGCCTTCATCGACGGCGATCGAGCCGGTGAGGATGCCGGGGTCGCAGCCCATATGGGCCGAGCCTTGAACATTATTTTGCCCGCGAAGCGGGTTTACGCCCGAGCCCGGCTTGCCGATGTTTCCGGTCAGAAGGGCGAGGTTAACGACCGTCATCACACCTTCGGTGCCCTGAAGATGCTCGGTCATTCCAAGTCCGTGGAAGCACATCGCGGGCTTTGCGGATGCGTAAAGGCGGGCCGCGGCACGGATATCCTCAGCAGCAACGCCGCATTCCGCGGCAACGGATTCGGGCGAGTAATCAGCAAGAAACGCTCGGAACTCATCGAACTCATCGACACGCTCTCGGATGAAATCTTCATCGGCAAGGCCTTCATCGATGATGGCGTGGGCCAGTGCATTGAAGAGCGGAATGTTCGTCCCGGCATTGAGCTGCAGGTGAACGTCGGCATACTTCGTGAGTTCGGTGCGACGCGGGTCGATGATGATCAGCTTTGCACCGCGGCGGACGGCCTGTTTGATACGTGCTCCCGGTATCGGGTGATTCTCGGTCGGGTTCGCTCCGCAGATGAGGATCGTGCGTGCGAGCTCGATGTCGTCAAATGAATTCGTTGCCGCTCCGGTGCCGAGCATCATCTTCATCGCTGCGGCGGTTGGTGTGTGGCAAACGCGTGCACAGCAATCGACGTTGTTAGTGCCGAGGGCGACGCGGGCAAACTTTTGAGCTATGTAATTCTCTTCGTTTGTCGCCCGAGCCGAGCCGAGTACGGCGACGCTGTCCGGGCCGTCGGCCGCGATGTAACCCTCAAGCTTTTCCGCCGTGTAAGTTATCGCCTCTTCCCAGGTGACCTTTCGCCATTCGCCGTTTTCGCGGATCATCGGTTCGGTAACGCGGTCCGGAGCATCGACGAAGCCGTAAGCATATCGTCCCTTGACACAGAGATGGCCGCTATTTACTGGAGCATCGCTGACCGGGCGGACCTGAACGACGCGGTCGCCGCGAGTTCCGACCTGCATCTCACAGCCGGTTCCGCAATATGGACAAGTGGTGCGTGTCCATTGCTCAGGCATGCCGTGGTTGATGACCGAGCGGTCTTCGAGTGCCCCGGTCGGGCAAACATCGGAACACGCACCGCAGGAGACGCAACTGCTTTCGCCGAACGGGCCGAAGTTGTCCGGCACGATGAACGACTCTTCGCCGCGGCCGGCGACCTGCCAAATGAACTGGCCCTGAACCTCGTCACAGATGCGCACGCACGCGTAGCAGTCGATGCAGCGGGACATATCGACCTTGATGTAGGTGTGCGAATCATCGACCAGATGGCCGTTGAAATTCTGGGCAAAATCGGCCGCCGTGAGGCCGTATTCGCGGGCGATGCGGTGAAACGGCTTCTCCGGAAATTTCTCGAACGCCTCGGCCGGATAGGTGCGGGCCAGCATCTTCAGGTTCATCCGGCGGCCCGCCTCGACCTCGGCGGAGTGCGTCTCGACACTCATACCTTCAGCGATCTCGACCGCACACGCTGGCGTTTCACGAAGCGAACCTGCGACGTCCACTAGGCAGAGGCGGCAAGCACCGGCGGGCTTAAGCCGCGGGTCGTCGCAGAGCGTCGGTAAGGAAATACCACATTGAGTCGCGGCCGAGAGGATCGTCGTGCCTTCGGTGAATTCGTGGGTGGTGCCGTTGATAGTTGCGCGTAGCATAATGCCTCCTTAAGCCGGATCGGACGGGAAAATCAAAGGCTAGATGCAGGCTAAGCCAGCGGTGATAAAGCCATTTTAGCGCAAGGCTTCGCTGATGACCTCATAAAAGCGGAAGACGTCAGCAAAACTGTTGTACAGCGGCACCGGAGCGACGCGAATGACATCTGGCTCGCGCCAATCGGCGAATACGCCCCGGGCAGTAATTGCGTCGAAGAGTTGCTTGTCGGAATCGCGGACGCGGATCGAGAGTTGGCAGCCGCGTTGCTGCGGGTCGGCGGGTGTTATCACTTCGATGCGGCCGGTATCGATGTTCTTGAGAAGATGCTCGAGGTATCCAGTCAGGCATTCGGACTTCGCTCTTAGGCTCGGAATCGTCGCTTCGTCAAATATCTCGAGCGAGGCGCGCAAGGCGGCGAGCTGAAATATTGGCGGATTTGAGAGCTGCCAGCCTTCGGCACCAGCCAGCGGGACGAACTCCGGACCCATCAGGAACCGCGTCGCTTTGTCATGTCCCCACCAACCGGCAAAACGCGGCAGGTCAAAACTGCGGGCGTGGCGCTCATTAACAAAGATGCCGGCGATGCCTCCCGGGCCTGCATTGAGATATTTATAAGAACACCAAGCGGCGAAATCGACTTCCCAGTCGTGGAGTTTCAGTTCCAGATTGCCCGCGGCGTGGGCGAGGTCAAAACCGACGACGCAGCCTTCGCGATGGCCGGCCTCGGTGATGGCGGCGATATCGAACGCTTGGCCGGTGTAATAATTAACCCCGCCGAGCATTACGAGGGCAATGCTCTCGCCCTCGCGGTCGATGAGTTCGAGGATGTCTTCGGTGCGAAGTGTCGCTTCGCCCTCGCGGGGCGTGAGTTCGATCAGGCTTGAAGTCTCGATCCCGTGAAACCTCAACTGCGATTCGACTGCATATTGATCCGACGGGAACGCTCCTTTCTCGATGACGATCTTGTAACGTTTGGGCGTCGGCCGATAGAACGAGACCATCAGCAGATGAAGATTCACCGTAAGCGAGTTCATCGCGACGACCTCGACCGGCTTTGCCCCAACTAGGCGGGCGAGCGACTCGGTCACGAACTCGTGATAGGGAAGCCACGGGTGATGGGCATGAAGATGTCCCTCAACGCCAAGTCGTGCCCAGTCATCGAGTTCGGCGTTGATGTAGTCGCGGGCGGTCTTCGGCTGCAGGCCCAGCGAATTGCCGGTGAAATAAACTGCGTCGCCGCCTTCAGGAAGCTGCGGAATATGAAACCGCTCGCGAAAGCCGGCAAGCGAATCCTCGCGGTCGGCGGCCGCGGCAAATTCCGGCCCGGTGTTGAACTGATGAAGCTGCGACATAAATTTCTGCTACAAATCTAAACCATCCGGAACATTTCGAAAACTGCCGGCGTTAAGCAATCTACCTAAACGGGCGATCAGGTTTTTCTTTTTGATATTTTTTTGATCCGAAGCTCGCGTTAGGAAATGCGGGACCAAGCAGACCCGACACTTTATATCGAACAAGACGGAGGCACTAATGAAAAAGATCTTCAAACTTACTTCTCTTCTCGCTGTCGCACTTTTCGCAGGAGCTGTCGCAACTAGCGCACAGACCGTTACTAAAATGGAAGCCGAGATCGCTTTTGACTTTGCTGTCGGCGGAAAAACGCTTGACGCCGGAAAGTACGAGGTACGCGTTGGCCGCAACACGGCTGGTGGTGCGTCCGTGTTCATCGTGAACGATGAAGGCAAGGTCGTACAGTCGGTATTCGCCACGTACACAGGTGACATCGCCAAGAGCCAGGCCGAACTTGTCTTCACCCGCCAGCAGGGCCGCTGGGCACTTGCGAAGGTGAATATGCTGGAATCTGGAATTGCAGTTCCGAAGGGTGCAAGGGGCCGGTACTCAGCCGACGTAAAGACGGAATAAACTTTTGGCTTAAGGGTTGAAAGTACAGCATGCCTCGGGCCGGAAGGGAAAGCCGGTGCGGGGCATCTTTACGTTTGGCTGAATTGTGAAAGTGGCAGGCCGAGCCAATTGAGCGCAGCACCGTGGAAGAGCATCGACTTGATCATATCGTCATAGGGCATCGAGTCGATCAGCTTTCCGGGCTCGAGTTCGCCGAGCGGAAAAGGATAATCGGTGCCGAGGGCGACCTGGTCAGCACCGACGAGCTTGATCAAGTAATCGAGCTTTGCAGGTTCGTGAACCAGCGAATCGAAATACATCCGGCTGAGGTATCGCCGCGGACTGTGCGGGTTGTCGATGGCGCAAAGGTCTGGCCGCACATTGAAACCGTGCTCGATCCTGCCAATGGTCGCCGGAAACGCTCCGCCGCCGTGGGCAAAGCAAATGCGAAGGTCGCGGCACTTTTCGAGCGTTCCGGAAAAGATCAGTGAGCAGATGGCCCGCGAGACCTCGGCCGGCATTCCAACCAACCAAGGAAGCCAATATTTTTGCATATCGGCCTCGCCCATCATCTCCCAAGGATGAACGAAGACGGCCATCCCGAGCTCCTCACACGATTGAAAAAACTCGAGGAACTGAGGCTCGCTGAGATTAAGCTGATTGACGTTCGTGCCGATCTGAACGCCGGCGAGCCCGATCGCCTTGCACCGTTCGAGTTCCTTTACGGCTAGCGACGAGTCTTGCATTGGAACCGTGCCGAGCCCGACGAAGCGGAGTGGGAACTCCGTGACAATATCGGCGATATGGTCGTTGAGGAACTTTGAGACCTCGAGGCAATCGGCCGGTTTAGCCCAATAGCTGAACATCACCGGCACGGTCGAGAGAACCTGCACGCCGATTCCGTGTGCGTCCATCTCTTCTATCCGCTTAACCGGATCCCAGCAGTTTGATTCGATGTCGCGAAACTGCTTGCCATCGTCGCGGACCATGTGTGCCGAACATGGCTGGTAATGGTCGAGCGAAATGAACCCGCCATATCCGAACCGCTCCTTCCACGCGGGGATCTCTTTCGGGAGAATATGTGTGTGTACGTCGATCTTCAGCACGTCAGTTCATTATCGGGTTCATTTCCGAATCCGCAAGTTCACCCGGCTGCCGGCCGCCAAGAAAAGCTTCGAGATCAGCTTGCTGATGCGGGTTTGCCGGCTTTGCGATCGGCGTGCCATCAGGAATGTAAATGATCGTCATAACCTCGCGAACTCGGTCAGCGTTATGATTCGGTCCTGCTGAATGGATGGTCCAGCCGAGGTGAAAAGTAGCATCGCCGGCTCTAAGGTTATCCGGGCCGCTGATGGGGTAACCCTTCTCATTCACGAATCGGGAATAATAAGAGTCGCTTTCGTCAGAGATCTCGAGGTCGGCGCGGTGTTGGTCTTTGTGCGAGCCTTCAGCGAATCGCACAAGGCCCATATCCGCCGTTACGTCTACTAGCGGCATCCACATTGTCACAGCCATTTCGGTAGCAAGCGGCCAGTAATACATATCCTGATGCCAGGGAGTTGGCCCGCCCCCGGGCTCCTTGAACAAAGCCTGGTCATGATAAAGGCGAACCCGTGCTACCCCGAGAATATCCGCAGCCGCCTGAGCGAAACCGCCGTTGAAAACAAACTCCTTCACGCCCGGATCCTGCCGCCAGAGGTTAGTAACCTGAAGGAATGCTTTGCCGTACGTATCGCGATCGCCGAGCGGGCGATGCTCGTTCGCGAGCCGTTTGACAACTGCTGAGATATCCCTTCGGCCCTGCTCTACCTCCTTCGAACTGGCAAGACCTCGCAAAAGTGTCCATCCCTTTTCGGTAAGACTATGGTCGAGAAACGTTGGTGCTTTTATCTTCGCCTTAAGGGTTTCTATGGTCACAAGCGAACCTTTCCATGCAAAAGAACTATTACTTTAATATTGAGGTCATGCAACGACCGGAGGCGGCTCCATTACGGTGCCGCAGCTCTTGCAGGTCCGTAGGTCCTGGCTGCCGTAGAACTTTTCGAAGACGCCCTGGAATTGGGTCGTGATGTCGCCTAGCTGGAAATATTCTTCGTAGAGCTTTTCGTTGCAGTTTTCGCAGTACCAGAGCAGGCCGTCGAGTTCGCCTTCACGGCGTTTGCGTTCGATGACGAGGCCGATGGTATTTTCACCTCGGATCGGGTTGTGCGGAATGCGCGGCGGGAGCAAGAACATCTCGCCCTCGCGGATCGGGACATCGACCGCCTTTCCGTCTTCCTGAATTTTGACGAGCAGATCGCCCTCAAGCTGGTAGAAAAGCTCTTCGCCTTCGTCCCAGTGATAATCTTTCCGCGAGTTCGGTCCGCCGACGACCATCACGATAAAGTCGTCGTCATCGTAAACGCATTGATTACCCACCGGCGGCTTGAGCAAATGGCGATGCTCATCGATCCACTTTTTGAAGTTGAAGGGACGGCGAATCATAGCTGCATTGTAACCGCGAAGTACGGGTAGAGGTCAAAGTGTGGTCAGCTTTTCGACCGTCCGCCAGTTGCGCGCGGTAACAGCCAGGTTGAGCTTTTTTTCGAATTGGCCGCGGCCAAGAAAACTCTCTGCGACTCCCATCGGCAGGTGGCAATAGATCTCGCGGCCGATAGCCTGGAAGCGTTCCGCCGACGGCGTCAATTCTACGAGCAGTCGGGCCTGTTCTGCGGTCAAGTTTTCTTTCAGAAAAAGCACGTGCATTTCTTTGTGGCTTTGGAATTGGCCGGCAAAGGGATTACTTTCGAGTACCGTTTGAATATGCCGCTTTTCGCGGACCATCACCGAGACGGTCTTGCCGAAAGTTTTTCGGATGGCTGCTTCGATCTGATCCGAGAGGATTATTTCGGGGTGTTCGCCCTTACTTACTTGCAGGCTACTGACACAGTCGAACGCGACGTTTCCGCTGTTGATATAGCTCTTGACGTTGCCAAAACGGAGAGCTTCGAACATCGCCCGAAGCTCTTCCATCTTGATCATTGTGTTCCCGCCAACGTTTATGCCGCGGAGAAGTGCAACGTGTCTCATATAAAGTGAAAAGGTGAAAGGGTGAAAAACTTAAAGGGTGAAAGAGTTGTCGGCGATAAGCCTTTAACTTTTCCACCCTTTCACATTTACCCCCTTTCGACTTCTTAGGCATTCGCCATATCGATGACAAAGCGGTAGCGGACATCCGCCTTCACCGTTCGGTCGTACGCGGTATCGATGTAGTCCGGCCTTATCAGTTCGATATCAGAGGTAATGCCGTGTTTCGCACAGAAATCTAGCATCTCCTGCGTTTCCGGAATGCCGCCGATAAGCGACCCGGCAATCGCCTTGTTGCCGAGTATTAATGACGCCTGATGCACCGTCGCCGGCGTTTCGGGCATTCCAACGACAACAAGCACGCCATTGAGCCCAAGAGCGTTGATATACGGATTGATGTCGTGATCCGCGGAGACGGTGTCGATAATGACGTTGAACGTGCCCGCAACTGAGCCCATTGCGTCCGCATCGCGGCTGACGACGAACTTGTCGGCACCAAGTTTCGCTGCATCAGCTTCTTTACTTGGCGAGGTGCTAAAGACCGTTACTTCGGCGCCCATTGCCTTTGCGATCTTAACGGCCATGTGGCCAAGCCCGCCGAGCCCGACGACGCCGACCTTCTGGCCCGGGCCAACGCCCCAACGTTTGAGCGGCGAATATGTGGTAATGCCAGCGCAAAGAAGCGGAGCCACGCCCGGAAGGTCCGCCTCAGGCGCGGTTACGTTTAAGGCGTATGCTTCATCGACGACGTAGTGTTTCGAATAGCCGCCAAACGTCGGTGTCGTGCGATCCATTTCGGTGCTGTTATAGGTCTGTGCCGAACCCTTGATGCAGTATTGCTCGACGCCATGGTGGCAGGCACCGCACTCGCGGCACGAATCGACAAAACAGCCGATACCGGCGAAGTCGCCTTCCTTGAATTTGGTCACCTCGCTGCCGACCTTGGTCACGCGACCGACGATCTCGTGGCCCGGTACCATCGGGTAAAGCGACGGGATGAGCGGTTCCCATTCGGCACGTGCCTGATGAATATCCGAGTGGCAAATACCCGCGTAAAGTATGTCGATTAGAATGTCCTTCGGGCCGACCTCGCGGCGTTGGAATTCGAATGGTTCAAACGTGGCCTCGGGGCCGGAAACTGCGAAACCGCGAGTCGCGATCCCTTCTGCTGCTGGAGCTGTCATTTTTGTTCTCCCTTATAGTCTATTTGCCCATGAGATATCCGAAGATTTGGTGCCGGGAAGCGACCTTCGCTATCTCACATCGCCTTTAAAATCGTTCAGACAACCGTTATTCAATGGTCGCGATGACCTTTAGTTCGATCGCGATCGGCGTGGGAAGCGAGCTTATCTCGACGGTCGTCCGGCACGGACGGTTCTCGGCGAAATACTCGGCGTAGATCTTATTATACACGGCGAAGTCGTCCTTCATGTTGGTAAGAAAGACCGTAACGTCCACGATGTTGCCCCACGACGATCCTGCGTCCTCAAGGATGTAGCGAACGTTCTGGAACACCGAACGGCATTGCGTTTCGATGTTGTAGGAGACGATCTCACCGGCATCGTTCAATTCTACGCCTGGTATTTTCTTCGTGCCGCGTTCCCGCGGGCCGACGCCCGAAAGAAAAAGCAGGCTCCCGACGCGGCGTGCGTGAGGATAAAGCCCGACGGGCTCCGGTGCCCTGGAAGATTCGAGGGCTGTGTTTTCGTCCATGAGTGGATTGTATCGCAGAAGCGGTTGCCTCAAAAACCCGGGCGGCTCTGTGCGGCCTTTTGGCTTTGCCTTAGAGATACCGCACAATCAAGGTATGGAACGGATCATCCTTGAGGTCGTGCTGATCGGCGCCCTGATTATCATCAACGGCCTTTTTTCAATGACCGAGATCGCGGTCGTGTCGGCCCGGCGGATGCGGCTGCAAGGCGCCGCGGGCGAGGGAAGCAAGGGTGCCGCAGCGGCGATCGAGTTGCAGGAGCGCCCGGAGCGTTTTCTTTCGGCGGTGCAGATCGGCATTACGCTGGTCGGCATTCTTTCGGGTGCATTTGGCGGAGCGTTTCTCTCTCAGGAGGTTTCTGCACTGGTCGCGACAGTTCCGGCTCTCGAACCATACTCGGCGAGCATCGGTTTCGGGCTTGTTATCCTTGTGATCACATATTTCTCGCTCGTGGTCGGCGAGCTTGTCCCAAAGAACATCGCGCTCAATATGCCGGAGGCAGTCGCGACGACGTTTTCGCGGCCGATGCGGTTCGTTTCAAAGCTGACGGCACCGGTCGTTTGGCTGCTCAGCCGATCAACTCGGGTCGTGCTCAGGTTGTTTCGCGTTTCAGAGGCGACGGACAGCGTGATGACCGAAGACGAGATCCGAGCCCATATCGCTCAAGGAACAGAGACCGGCGTGTTTCACTCGAGCGAGCAGGAACTGATCGAAAGCGTTCTTCGGCTTGATGATCTGAGGGCGACAGCGCTGATGACGTCGCGGGTAAAGATCGAGTGGATAAACCTTGAAGACGACACTGAGACCGTCAAACGGCGATTGGCAGAAAGCGGCTTTTCGCGGCTGCCGGCAGGACGCGGGAGCCTGGATGAACTCGCCGGCGTGATCGAGAAACGAGATGTGCTCGTCCAGATGCTTGAGGGCAAGGAGCTCGATCTTGCAGCATCGCTCCGCGAGCCGACGTTCGTGCCGGAAACGGTCACGGTCCTCGAACTGCTTGCGCTTTTCCGCAGCACAGCGTCGGACGTTGTCTTCATCGTCGATGAATTTGGGTCGATCGAAGGGCTGGTGACGCTAAAGGACGTGCTTGAAGAGATCGTCGGCGATTTTCCGATCGGCGGTTCCGTTCAGGGAAGCGTGTTTGTTAGAGAAGATGGCTCGATGCTGATCGACGGCAGTTTGCCGGTCGATGAATTTCTTGAGGCGATCGGCGTCAAAGCCTTGCCCGCGGGCGAACGCGGGATGTATCAAACGCTTGCCGGGTTTGTGCTGACCCGGCTCGAGCGGCTCCCGCACGAAGGCGACCATTTCGAATGGAACGGCCGCCGCTTTGAGGTAATGGATATGGACGGCCGAAGAGTGGACAAAGTGCTCGTCTCAGCGGTTAAGGGCGGTTCGGGTGATTGAACGGTTAATTACATCGTAAGAATTACGTTAGTCGATGCAACGTCCGATCATAATCTTAAACAGACATTCTTTTCTTCGGTAAAAAATCGCAAGGCTTCGAAGCCGCCTTCGCGGCCGATGCCGCTGTCTTTTACGCCGCCGAAGGGCGTGCGGAGGTCGCGGAGCATCCAGCAGTTTACCCAGACGATTCCGGACTCGAGTTTAGCTGAGATGCGGTGTGCGCGTGAAAGGTTTTCGGTCCAGAGCGTTGCGGCGAGGCCGTAGCGGACGCTGTTTGCGTGAGCGACGACTTCCTCTTCGGTATCAAAAGGCATGATGGTGACGACCGGGCCGAAGATCTCTTCCTGATTCGTGCGACAATCGTGCGGCAGCCCCGCGATGACCGTCGGCTCGATGAACCAACCACAAAGATCTCTAACCGCAGAGACGCTGAGACGCTGAGAAACGGTAGTGATATCTCTAGATTCCCTCTCTCTGTGTCTCTGCGTCTCTGCTGTTACGGCTTTCCCACCACACAGAATCGTGCCGCCTTCGGACTTGGCGAGGTCGATGTAGGAGAGGATCTTCTCGAAATGTTGTTTCGAGACGATGGCTCCGACGTCGGTTGCGGGGTCGTTCGGATCGCCGACCTTGAGTGCAGAAACTCGTTTGACGAAGTCACTGTTGAAGCGCTCATAAAGCGGGCGTTCGACGAATATACGCGAGCCGCAGAGGCAGATCTCGCCTTGATTTGAGAACGATGAACGGACGGTCGTCGCCAGCATTTCGTCGTAATCGCAATCGGCGAAGATGATGTTCGGGTTCTTGCCGCCGAGTTCGAGCGAGAGCTTTTTGAACATCGGTGCGGCGGTTCGGGCAATCTCTTCGCCGGTCCTTGTGCCGCCGGTGAATGAGATGGCTTTGATATCTTTGTGTGCGACGATGGCCGAGCCGACCTTCGGGCCGGTGCCGTGAACGATGTTCAGAACGCCGGGCGGCAGGCCCGCTTCGATGCAGAGTTTTGAAAGCAGAAAAGCGGTCATCGGGGTTACCTCGCTCGGCTTCGCGACGACCGTACAGCCTGCTGCGATCGCCGGTGCGATCTTCCAAGTGAAAAGATACAGCGGCAGATTCCATGGCGAAATGCAGCCCGCAACGCCGATAGGCTGCCGCATCGTGTAATTGATCGCGTGGACACCGCCCGCACCGTGCGTTTCGTGCGATTCGTTGGCGACGTGCATCGCGGCCGTCGCGTAAAAGCGGAAGTTGGCCGCGGCTCGCGGGATATCGACGCTTCGAGCAAGCGAGACGGGCTTGCCGTTGTCTTTGGATTCGGCGAGGGCGAGTGACTCGAGGTCGCGTTCGATAAGCGAAACCAGCCGCATCAAAATCGCAAATCTCTCCTCGGGCGGTGTTGTGGACCACGCCGGAAAGGCTGCCTTAGCAGCATCCGCGGCCAGGTTCACATCTCGACCGTCGGAATCCGGTATCAGCGAATAGGCCTCGCCCGTAGCGGGCTCGATGTTGTCAAAGTATTCACCCGATGCCGGTGTGACCATCTCGCCGCCGATGTAATTTTCGATCTTGTGCATCTTGTCTTTATGGAGCTTTTAGCTATTAGCTCTCAGCTTTTAGCCAGACAGTTCAATTCTCTTTACGGTATCTTCGCATTATCTCTCGAAGCTTTTCGATTGGCAGAGCCTCGACGGTGCGGCCGTTGCCTGTGACGGTCGTGGCTTTGAGCAGGGAATTGATGATCGCTTCTTCGGTAGCTTCGATGACGGCCTGGAAGAGCGGCGACATCGCGTCGTTGCCGAGAACTGAGATGCTGCGAATGCGGTCATCGGCGTTGATGCGATTTGCGGTCGAGAATGCGATGGCGTAATCGCCGCTGCCGTTCGTCATCGAGGAACCCGTGCGTCCTAGGCCGACCATAGAACGCGAGGCAAGACGTTTTAGCTGTCGATGATCGAGCGGGGCATCGGTCGCGATGACGATGATGATCGAGCCGTCGGCAGAGTCGTTTTCATCGGTGCCCTTACTTCGTGCGGGCTTCAGCGTTGAAACCGCGTTATTCAAATAGTATTGGCCAAGTTCTTCGCCGACCGGGACGCCGTCGATCGTCAGAACGCCGCCGAAGTTTGATTGCACGAGCACGCCGAGCGTATACCCGCCTAAGTTCGCGGGAAGTTTTCGCGACGCCGTGCCGATGCCGCCTTTCCAGCCGAATGCGACGGTTCCTGTTCCGGCACCGACGGAACCTTCATCGACCGGGCCGCTTTTTGCGGTCTTGAGGGCGTTAAATACGTCTTCGCGGGTGATATGGCGGCCGCGGATGTCGTTTAGGCCGCCGTCGTTCGTTTCGGCGACGAGCGGATTTATCGACCGAACCTGTTCGTTGCCTGGCAAACCGAGCATGTAGTCCATCAAAAAATCGGCGGTCTTCGGGACGGCGAGCGTCGAGGTCAAAAGTATCGGCGTTTCGATCTCGCCGAGCTCATTCACCTGCGTCGAGCCGGCGAGTTTGCCGAACCCGTTGCCGACAAATACGGCACCGGGCACTTTTTCGCGAAAAAGATTTCCGCCGTGCGGCAAAATAGCCGTGACACCGGTGCGGATGTTATCGCCGCGGACGATCGTCGTTTGCCCGACGCTCACGCCGGCGACGTCGGTTATCGCGTTGTTTGGCCCCGCGGGCAAAATGCCAATCGTAATGCCGAGATCGCGTGCCCGCGGACGTTTCTCCGCGGCACTCTGAGCCAAACCGCCCGTGACCAGGCAAAAAGTAAGGCAAAGGGCGTTAAAATGGCGGTAAATGTTGGACTTCATGCATTCTTCGCGACATTTCGCAGGCTGATCTTTACAAAAAAGTTGGCGAACTTTTGCCTCATGTTGCCGAACATTTCTCTGTAGTTGCGGAACTTTTCTGTTAAGTTGTCGAACTTTTCTCTAAAGTTGCGGAACTTTTCTGTTGAGTTGGCGAACTTTTCTGTTAAGTGGCCGAACTTTTCTCCATAGCTGACTAGACTTTCGCGTAGGTCAGCCCCGTCTGTCCTTGATACTTGCCGCCGCGGTCGCTGTATGAGACGGCGCAGTCCTCGTCGGATTCGAAGAAAAGGATCTGCCCAATGCCTTCGTTGACGTAAACGCGGAGCGGCAGATTGGCAAGATTCGCGATCTCCACTACCAGTCGGCCCGTCCAACCGGCCTCGAGCGGCGTAGTGTTAACAAGCAGACCGGCCCTAGCATACGTCGATTTGCCGAGAGCGACGCCGGTGACGTTTCGCGGCATCTTGAAGGTCTCGACCGTAACGCCGAGCCCGTAATGATGCGGCGGCAGAAGGTAATACTTCGCACCGTCCTCGGCCGTCTGCAGTTCAGGCTCGACGAGCGAATATTGGTCGTTGAACCGCTTCGGGTCGATCTCCTTGGCGTGGACGGACGAAAAGATCTTGAAGCCGTCATCGGCGAGCCGCATGTCATAGCCGTAGCTCGAAGTGCCGGCGGAGATGATCCGGCTGCCGCCGACCTCGCGGACAAGCTCGGGAAGAAAGGGCGTGATCATTTCGTGCTCCGCAGCCATTTTTCGGAGCCAGATATCAGATTTTATCGACATAAAAATAGTGATAACGATGATTACGTTATCACTATTTCTTTCGTTAATTAAGTTGCGGTGACCTCAACGCGACGGGTCGAATTGCTTGATCATGAGTGTGCCGTCGCCGACGGTGAACTTGAGCGGAATTGTGCCGGTGCCGGCGGTAGCTGCGATGGAGCGTTCGGTGAATTGGCCGTTGCGGTTGCGGGGCTTAAAGCCCTCGTAGCCGTTCTCGATCTTGCCGGTGCGGAGGATCGAGCCGTCAAATTGAGCGTTCAGCCCGGCGGGAAGCTTGAGGTCGATGGTGCCGCTCGCGACCGAAACATCGGCAAATCGCCCACGCCAGCTTCTGCTCGGGATGGTGATATCAAGCGTGCCGGCTCCGAGCGTCGCCTGAATTCCGCCGCCGACCAGGTCGATCTTTGCGTCGGATTCGATGTAGTTGACGCGGAGCATGCCGTCGACCCCCGAGATGTTAAGAGCTCCTTTGCCGCCGTTTATCAGAATGTCTGAAAATTTCGGCACCCGAACGACGTAGTTTATCCGGACCGGCATTCCGTAAAGGGCCTTCGGAAATTTCTTATCTAGTTTCCGGACGGATTTTTTGTCGTGCGGGCCGACAGACGTGATCCCTGTTCGGCCAAGCGATTCCTGCAAAACAAACCCGGTTACCTTTTCGAGCCGGTCGAGGTCCGCCTCGGTCGGTGCCTGTATCTCGATCTCGGCCTCAAGCTGCACCTCGCGGTTCGCCCAGCCTTCAACGCGAATGGAGCCCATCGGAGCCCCGGTGATCTCGATCGTCCCGCCCACGCCGAAATCAAAGCGGTCGTTCTTGTAGATCGTACGCTTCAAAAGCTGGGCATCGGCTGCAGTTGCAAAAAGAGCGAGAAGAAGTGCGGCTATCGCTAGGTGTTTTATTTTCATTGCGGTTTCAGGTGGGCTGGAAGAGCGACCTTTGCTATCTTACGCGTTCTTTGCCAAGAAAAGCAATGTTTTTTCGTTCGCCTAGCGGCTGATGAAGGAGATGTTGCCGCGTTGATTCGTTACGGAGATGGTCGCGCTACCGTCACCGACGCGTCCAACAACACGCCGGCCGTCACCGGCATAGCTCATGTTCGTGTTGGCAAGAGCGCCGAGTGAAATATTCCTCGTCGATGGTGCCGTCGCGACGAGTTTGAACGACGAACTGAACGGAATGCGGAGGTTTATGTTGCCGCGGACCGACTGGAAGCGATAGCTGCCGCCCGAGGTGATCGTGCCGTCGTAAAAGATGTCGCCGATGCCGTTCTGTGCCGAAACAGCCCGGGCACCGATGTTGGTCAGCGTAATGTCGCCCTCGCTGGTAATGTGAGCACGGAGCAGGCCGCCGCGAATGTTTGAAACGATCAGGTTGCCGACAAGTGTTTCGATGTCAACGCTAGAGGTGAACGGCACGCGGACGGTGAAGTTAACGCTGCCGACCTCGCCCCGGCCTTGATTGTCTTTGACCAGATTGATGTAGATCGTGCCGTTGGCAACCCTCGGTTCGATGGCAGCGACCGGCGGTTCGAGAAACGCTGATACATTGACCTCCTGCCGGTTCCATCCCTCGACCGTGACAGTGCCTGACCGGTTCAGGAGCTCGATGCGGACGTCGTTGTTCGCCGGAAAGCTGCGCGAGAAGCGCCGCTGTCCGTTGGCGAACGGAGCGAGCACCAAAAGAAGAAAGACCACGCCGGTGAGGATCACCTTTGCAGCCCCGCTTTGCCCGCCGATGGTGAAAATGTAAAAGAAACTTCGGGTCACGTTGCGAGGCTAAAGCTCGGAAAACTGCCTTAGCAAATTCATTTTATCGTTAAGTGCCGCATCGAGCATCTCCACGGAGAGCGAATCGTCCGGATTGTGTTCGAGCGTCCGCGTATATTCGGTCACGGCCTGATCGATCTCGCGAAGATTCCGGTCAAAGGCCTGCTGCATCCGCTGGTCCCATTGCGCACGGCGGGCACGGACACGCTTGTCCCAATAATCGATCGCGGCTTGCTGCTCGCGAATTCGACGTTCGCGTGCCTCGCGGGGCGACTCTGAAAGCCCAACGCGGCTCAAAATCCTTTCGAACGTCGTTTCGGTCTCGGCCGAACGAGTCACCATGTCCTCGGCCGGCGGTTCGAGATAGTTGCGGACCGCGACTACGGTCAGCAGCGAGCTGACGAGTGCGATACCGGCAAATGCCGCGAATGCTTGTCCAAATGAGAAATTCCAACGGCGAACGGGCTCGGCCTTCTGCTCGATGCGTTTCTCGGCGGCACTCTCGGTCTCGATGACGTTGCTGATGCGGCACCAGAGTGCTTCGGCATTCGGCGGCACCTCTTCGTCTATCTCGATGCCGCGGCAGGAATCGAGCATCAGCGAAAATTCCTCGAACGACCTCGCACAGGGCTCGCAATCACCGAGATGAAGTCCGGCCTCGACCGCTCGCTGCGGCTCAAGGTCGCCGTCCAGGTAACGGCTCATCTCGTTTTGGAAATCTGTGCAGTTCATTGCCGGTGCCAAACGGTCTTGTTCGTCTCAACCCATATAGATTGTCCGCGGCCTTGATTGGTTGCCCCGCAGAAGTCCAAAGCGTCGGAAAATCGGCACAAAAGTAGCGTTTAAGACCGTCCGGGCTGTGTCTCAAGTGCAGAAGGAACGCCTATGCCGACGAGTTCTCTTTTTGGAGCAGGCCGCGGAGCTTAAGCCGGGCCTTATGGAGCTGAGATTTCGAGGTGCCAACCGAGATCCCGAGCCGGCGGGCAACTTCCTCATGCTCGTAACCTTGGACGTCGTGTAGGAGAAATACCTTTTTGTAGCCATCCGGGAGCCCGGCGACCGCGTTCTTAAGGGCGATGCGGTCAACGACCTGCATCCGGCCGGGGTTTTGCGAGCCGACAACGGCCTGCTCGGGAACGTCGCCGTCCTCGCTGGTCTTCTCGCTTTTGACGCTCCGTTTGCGGAAGTGCATCAGGCACTGGTTGACCGTCATCCGGTGAAGCCATGTCGAAAATGCCGAATCGCCGCGGAAGCTGCCGATCTTGCGGAAGAGCTGGATAAAGACCTCTTGCGTCAGGTCCTCGGCCTCGGTCTGGCTCGCGGTCATCCGCAGGCAGAGCGAATAGACCCGGCGGTTGTGCCGGTTATAGATCAGCTCAAATGCGGAGAGGTCGCCTTCCGATGCGAGTCGGGCGAGGTCGAGGTCCGATGTTTCCGAATCAAAGAACTCGACCCGGCCCGGCAACGTAGCCGGTGCCGAGCCTAACCGAGCAGACTCGTCCAAGCCTAGTACCAGATCGCCTTCCAGGGCCGCCGCGGCGGAGTTTGATTCCATAGAAGCTCCCGTAAAGAGGTCGCGTGCTAAAAGTTCGGAACTGGAGTTTGGAAAATCCTT